>NZ_CAACUY010000204.1 GCF_900659615.1 Actinomadura fibrosa
GTACTGATCACCGGCGGCACCGGTGCGCTCGGCGCCCGCGTCGCCCGCTGGCTGGCCGGCGGCGGTGCGCGGCACCTGGTCCTGACCAGCCGGCGCGGGCCCCGTGCGCCGGGCGCGGCGGAGCTCACCGCGGAGCTGCGCGAGCTGGGCGCGACGGTCACGGTCGCGGCCTGCGACGCGGCCGACCGAGCGGAGCTCACCGCTCTGGTGGATCG
This sequence comes from Actinomadura fibrosa, assembly GCF_900659615.1. Classification (GTDB taxonomy): domain Bacteria; phylum Actinomycetota; class Actinomycetes; order Streptosporangiales; family Streptosporangiaceae; genus Spirillospora; species Spirillospora fibrosa. The sequence goes on from NZ_CAACUY010000204.1 coordinate 216, forward strand.
GGTACGGGCGGAACACGGGCCGATCCGAGCCGTCTTCCATCTCGCCGGGATCAACCGGCTGGCGGCTCTGCCCGACACGACCGTCGCCGATCTCGCCGAAGCCGGCGCCAAGGCGGCCGGTGCGGCCCTTCTCGACGAGGTACTCGGCACGGAGCCGCTGGAGGCGTTCGTCTCGTTCTCCTCCGTCGCGGGCGTCTGGGGCGGCGTCGACCAGTCGGGGTACGCGGCGGCCAACGCCTGCCTCGACGCCCTGGCGGAGCACCGCCGCGGGAGGGGCCGCCCGGCGATGTCGATCGCCTGGGGCCCGTGGGCCGGCGAGGGCATGGCGGGCTCGGCTGATCTCGCGCGCCGGCTGGCCGGGCACGGCTTGGCCCCGCTGCCTCCCGAGAGCTGCCTGCGCCTGCTCCAGCAGGCCCTGGACGATGACGAGACCTGCCTGACCGTCGCGGACGTCGACTGGGCGCGTTTCCTTCCGGTCTTCACCCTGGCCCGGCCACGCCCTCTGCTCGCCGAGATGCCCAGGGCCGGGGGGACGGCCCCGGACGCCGATGCCACCGGATCGCTCCGGGGCCGGCTGGCGGCGTTGCCCTCTCCCGAACGCCATGCCGAACTGACACAGTTGGTCCTCAGCCATGCCACCGCGGTCACCGGCGGATCGGCCGACCCGGACCTGCCGTTCAAGCGGCTCGGCTTCGACTCCCTGATGGCCGTCGAGTTCAGCGCGGCCCTCGCCGCCGGCACCGGACTACCGCTGCGGTCCACGCTGGTCTTCGACCACCCGACCCCGGCGGCGGTGGCCGATCTGCTCCACGCCGAACTGTTCGGCGACGAGCGTCCTGTCCCGGCACGTACGGTCGCGACCGGTACGGCACGCGGCGAGCCGATCGCCATCGTCGGCATGGGATGCCGGTTCCCCGGCGGCGTCGGCTCCCCGGACGACCTGTGGCGGCTGGTCGCCGAAGGTCGCGAGGGGCTGTCCGCGTTCCCCGCCGATCGGGGGTGGGACCTCGGCGGCCTGCCGCCCCGGGGCGGGTTCCTGGACGATGCCGCGGGCTTCGACGCGGCGTTCTTCGGCATCACGCCACGGGAGGCGCAGGCGATCGACCCGCAGCAGCGGGTACTGCTGGAGATCGCGTGGGAGACGCTCGAACACGCCGGCATCGCCCCGGCCACGCTGCGGGGCACGGACACGGCCGTGTACGCCGGCGTCTCCGCGCAGGGCTACGGCGCCGGGCGGCCCGCGCCCGAGGCCGAGGGCTACATGATCACCGGTGGCACGCCGAGTGTGGCGTCCGGTCGGATCGCCTACAGCCTCGGGCTGGAAGGCGCGGCCATCACCGTCGACACCGCCTGCTCCTCATCCCTGGTCGCCGTACATCTGGCCTGCCAAGCCCTGCGCACCGGAGAATGCACCCTCGCACTCGCCGGCGGCGCGGCCGTCATGGCCACCCCGCTTCCCTTCATCGAGTTCTCCAGACAACGCGGCCTCGCACCGGACGGCCGCTGCAAACCCTTCTCCGCCTCAGCCGACGGCACCGCGTGGGGCGAAGGAGCCGGGCTCATCCTCCTCGAACGGCTCTCGGACGCCGAACGCAACGGCCATCACATCCTGGCCGTCATCCCCGGCTCAGCCATCAACCAAGACGGCGCCAGCAACGGCCTCACCGCACCCAACGGACCCGCCCAGGAACGCGTCATCCGCACCGCCCTCACCAACGCCCACCTCTCACCCCAAGACATCGACGCCGTCGAAGCCCACGGCACCGGCACCACCCTCGGCGACCCCATCGAAGCCCACGCCCTCCACAACACCTACGGCACCAACCGCCCCCAAAACCGGCCCCTATTCCTCGGCTCCATCAAATCCAACATCGGCCACACCCAAGCAGCCGCCGGCATCGCCGCCATCATCAAAATGGTCCACGCCCTCAAACACCGACTCCTCCCACAAACCCTGCACATCACCCAACCAACCCCCCACATCGACTGGAACAGCAGCGGCCTCAAACTCCTCACCCGGCCAACAGACTGGCCCGCCACCGACCACCCCCGCACCGCCGCCATCTCCTCCTTCGGCATCAGCGGCACCAACGCCCACCTCATCCTCCAACAACCCCCCGATAGCACACAGACCGCACCGGACGCACCGGACGCACCGGAATCGGTGCCACTGGTGCTGACGGCCAAGACCCAAACGGCTCTGCGAGCCCAGGCCCGACGACTGCACGACCACCTCGCCGACCATCCCGGTCTCGACCTCACCGCCGCCGCCCGTACTCTCGCCACCCGGCGCGCCACCTTCGACCATCGCGGTGTCGTCATCGCCGGCGACCGGACCGAAGCACTGCACGGCCTGCACGCCCTCGCCGAAGACCGGCCCGCCCCGAACCTGCGCGAGGGCACCGTCCAGCCTGGGAAGACCGCGTTCATCTACAGCGGGCAAGGCACCCAGTACCCCGACATGGGCCAGCACCTCTACGCCACTCACCCCGCCTACGCCGCGACCCTCGACCAGGTGGCCGAAGCGCTCCAGCCGCACCTCGCCCCGCCTCTCCGCGCCGTCCTCACCGACCCCGCGCATCTGCGCCACACCGCCAACGCCCAACCGGCGCTCTTCGCCATCAGCGTCGCCCTCACCCGCACCGCACAGCACCACAGCATTCACCCCCACTACCTCACCGGGCACTCCCTCGGCGAGCTCACCGCGGCCCACGTCGCCGGACTCTGGGACCTCGCCGACGCCTGCGAACTCATCACCGCCCGGGCCCGGCTCATGCAGAAGGCCGCCGAAGGCATGATGCTCGCGGTAGAGGCCGAGGAAGAGGCGGTCCTCCCGCTGCTCACGCCCGGCGTCTCCCTCGCGGCCGTGAACGGGCGGGCCTCCGTCGTCATCTCCGGCGTCCGGGCCGAGGTCGAGGAGGTCCAGGCGCAGGTCGCCGCCCTGGGATACCGGGCCAAGCCGCTGGCGACCGACCGGGCCTTCCACTCCCCTCTCATGGACGACGTCCTCAAGGAGTTCCAGGCCGTCGCGGAGTCGGTGACCTACCGACGGCCCGTCATCCCGATCGTGTCGGCGCTGACCGGGGAGCCGGCCACCGTCGAGGAGCTCACGGACCCGGCCTACTGGGTACGGCAGTTGCGGGAGACCGTCCGGTTCGCCGACGCGGCCCGCGCCCTCGCCCGGCTCGGCGTCACCCGCTCGCTGGAGATGGGACCCGACGCCGTCCTCACGCCGTACGTCGCCGGCGCTGTACCGATGCTGCGCAGGAACCGGCCGGACGGGCCGACGCTCCTCGCCGCGCTGGCGCATGCGCACGTGGGCGGCACGGCCGTCGACTGGGCCCCGCACCCGGCGCTGCGCGGCGGCACCGGCATCGCCGAGGTGCCGACGTACCCGTTCGAGCACCGGCGCTTCTGGCCGGCGCCCGCGCCGCCTCCGGCGCCCGCGGCGGACCGCACCGGGCATCCGATGGTCGACCGCGTGATCGAGCTGGACGACGGCGGTGTCCTGTTCCTCGGAGGGCTCTCCCGCGCGACGCAGCCCTGGCTCGCCGACCACCAGGTCCTCGACCGCGTCCTGGTGCCGGGCGTGACCTTCCTGGAGCTGACCGCATGGGCGGGCCGCCAGGCCGGGTGTGATCTGATCGCCGAACTCGTCCACGAGTCGCCGCTCGTCCTCACCGCGGATTCGGCCGTCGAACTCCAGCTCCGCCTCGGCCCGGCCGACGATGCCGGGGAGCGGCGGTTCACGCTCCGCTGCCGCCCGGCCCGGGAATCCTGGCTGCCGCTCGCCACCGGAGTCCTCTCCACCGGACGCTCCCCCGCCGGGACCGCACCGGACGCATGGCCGCCCGCCGCCGCGGTGCCGCTCGACCTGGCCGGCTTCTACGACGAGTACGCGGCGAAGCGGTACTACCGGTGGGGCCCGGTCTTCCGCGGGATGCGCGCGGCCTGGCGCGAGGGCACCGAGATCTTCGCCGAGGTGCGGCTGCCCGACCACGACCATGTGCGGCCGGAGCTGTTCACCCCGCACCCGGCCCTCCTGGACGCGTCGATGCACGCACTGGGGGCGGCCGGTGACGCGGACGGGCTGCTGGCCGACCGTGGTGCGGCGACCGAGCGGCCGCGCATTCCCTTCACCTGGACGGGCGTGGCGCTGCACGGGGCCGGGACGCGCGAGGTGCGGGTACGGCTGGCGCCGAGCGGGCCGCATGGCCTGCTGATGGAGCTCTTCGACCTCGCCGGGCGGCCGGTGGCCACGGTGGAGTCGGTGACCCTGCGGCCGGTCTCCGCCGAGCGGCTCGCCCCCAAGCCGCCCGGGGACCTGCTCCACGTCGTCTGGCGGCCGGTGGACGTGCCCGGCCCGACGGCCAAGGGCCCGCTGCCGCTGATGGACGACCTCGGTTCCGGCGAGTCACTTCGGACGCGTATCGCCGCCGGTTCCGGGCCGGCCGTGGTCGCCGCTCCGTCGCCGGCGACCGACGTCCATGCCGCGACCCAGCGCGTCCGTGAGCTGCTCCAGGACTGGCTCGCCGCCGCGGGTCCGTCCCGGCTGGTGATCACGACCCGGGGCGCGGTGGCCGTGTCGCCCGGCGATCCGGTGAGCCTGTCCGCGGCCGCGGTCTGGGGGCTGGTCCGCTCGGCGCAGAACGAGTACCCGGGCCGCTTCGGCCTCGTCGACCTCGACGACGCCTCCGCCGCGGTCGACGCCGAGGACCACGACCAGCTCGCCCTGCGGAACGGACGGCCGTACGCCCCGGCTCTCGAAAGCCTGCCCGCCGCGGAGGCCGGGTCGCCGTTCACCGCCGAGGGCACCGTCCTGATCACCGGTGGCACCGGCGCGCTCGGCTCGGTGATCGCCCGGCATCTCGCGAAGCGGCATGGCGTACGCCGTCTCCTCCTCGCCAGCAGGCGCGGCCCGGCGGCGCCCGGAGCGGCCGCACTGGCGGAGGACCTCGGTGCGCTCGGCGCCGAGGTGTCCATCGCGGCCTGTGACGTCGCGGACGGCCCGGCCCTGGCCGGCCTGCTCGGGCAGATCCCCGCCGACCGGCCCCTCACGGCGGTCGTGCACACCGCCGGGGTCCTCCAGGACGCGGTCGTCACCTCGCTGGACGGCGAGCGGCTCGACCGGGTCCTCCGGCCCAAGATCGACGCAGCCGTTCACCTGGACGAGCTCACCCAGCGGTATCCCGTCACGGCGTTCGTGCTGTTCTCGTCGGCGGCCGGCATCCTGGGCACGCCGGGGCAGGGCGCGTACGCCGCGGCCAACGCCGCTCTCGACGCCCTGGCCCGGAGGCGGCACCGGCTGGGCCTGCCCGCGACATCGCTGGCCTGGGGCCCCTGGGCGGAGGCCGGCGGCATGGCGGGACGGCTCGCCGAGGGCGCCAAGGAGCGCCTGCGGCGCATCGGCCTGTCCCCGCTCGACCGGGAGCGTGCCCTCGGCCTCTTCGATACCGCCAGCGTGATGCCGGATCCCGTCGTCGTCCCGGCGGCGTTCGAGGACCCCCGCACCCGTCGCCCCCAGGCACCGCCCGGTCCCGATCAGGCCGCGGGGCTCGCCGGGTTGCCGGTCGCGGAGCGACGCCGACGGCTCGAACGGCTGGTGGGCGCGGAGGCCGCGCTCGTGATGGGCGGCGCGCCGGGCACCGTGGATCCGCGGCGCCCCTTCCAGGACCTGGGCTTCGACTCACTGATGGCGGTCGAGCTGCGCAGCCGGCTCGCCTCCGCGACCGGCCTCCCGTTGCCGGCCACGCTGATCTTCGACCATCCGACCCCGGAGGCCCTGGCCGATCACCTGCACGGCCTGCTCCCCGACCCGATCGACACCGACCCGATCGACACCGACGCGGCCGGCAGCGACCCGATCGACAGCCTGGACGCCGACGGCCTCGTCCGCCTGGCGCTGGGCGACGCCGTCCCCGGCGAGCACGACGACGGGACAGCGTGATGAGCGAACCGGATCCGATCCTGGTCACCGCGCTGCGCGCGGCGCTGAAAGAGAACGCCAGGCTCCGCGCCGCAAGTGACCGGCCCGCCTCCGAGGCCGAGCCGATCGCGATCGTCGGCATGGGCTGCCGGTTCCCCGGCGGCGTCGGCACCCCGGACGAGCTGTGGGATCTCGTGGCCGAGGGCCTGGACGCGATCGGCCCCTTCCCCACGGACCGCGGCTGGGCCCTGGACGATCTCTACGACCCGGATCCCGCTCGGACCGGCACCTCGTACACCCGGCACGGCGGCTTCCTGTACGACGCGGCCGAGTTCGACGCCGAGCTGTTCGGCATAGGCCCGCGCGAGGCCCGGACGATCGATCCGCAGCAGCGCCTGCTGCTGGAGGTGGCCTGGTCCGCGCTGGAGCACGCGGGCATCGCCCCGACCTCGCTGCGCGGCAGCTCGACGGGCGTGTTCACCGGAGTGATGTTCAACGACTACGGAAGCCGCCTGCGCCAGGTCCCGGCCGATCTGGAAGGGCATCTCCTGATCGGCAGCGCTGGATCGGTGGCGTCCGGCCGCGTCGCCTACTCCTTCGGCCTCCACGGGCCCGCGGTCACCGTCGACACGGCCTGCTCGTCGTCGCTCACCGCGGCGCACCTGGCCCGCAACGCGCTGCGGGCGGGCGAGTGCGACCTGGCGCTGGCCGGCGGGGTCACGGTGCTGGCCACCCCCACCGTGTTCGTCGAGTTCTCCCGGCAGCGCGGGCTGGCTCCCGACGGCCGCTGCAAGTCGTTCGGGGCCGCCGCGGACGGCACCGCCTGGGCCGAAGGGGCCGGCCTGCTCGTACTGGAGCGGTTGTCCGACGCACGCCGCAACGGTCACCGCGTCTGGGCGCTGGTCAGCGGCAGCGCGGTCAACCAGGACGGAGCCAGCAACGGTCTGACGGCTCCGCACGGCCCGGCCCAGGAGAGCGTGATCCGCCGCGCCCTGGCCAGTGCCGGACTGTCACCCGACCAGATCGACGCGGTCGAGGCGCATGGCACCGGCACCGCCCTCGGCGATCCCATCGAGGCCCGATCGCTGCTAGCCGTCTACGGCACCGGCCGCCCCGCCGGCCGGGCGCTCTACCTCGGCTCGGTGAAGTCGAACATCGGGCACACGCAGGCGGCCGCGGGCGTCGCCGGGGTCATCAAGACGGTGATGGCCCTGCGACACGGCATCCTGCCCAGGACGCTGCACGCCGCCGAGCCCACCCCGCACATCGACTGGTCGTCGGGCCCGCTGAGACTGCTCACCGAGAACGTTCCCTGGCCGGACACCGGGGAGATCCGGCGGGCCGCCGTCTCGTCCTTCGGTGTCAGCGGCACCAACGCGCACCTTCTGCTCGAACAGCCGCCCACCGCCGGAAGCAGGCGCGCGCCGGCGCACGAGGGGCCGCTGGCCTTCCGGCTGTCGGCGGCGACGGAACCCGCGTTGCGGGCCCAGGCCCAGCGGCTCGCCGGCTGGCTGACCGCCGACGCCGACCTCGCCGGCGTCGCGTCCACCCTGGCGACCGGCCGCGCCCTGCTCCGCCATCGGGCCGTCGTCCTCGCGGACGGGCACGGGGACCTCGCGGACGGGCTGACCGCCCTGGCAGACGGGAGGGGCGGACCCGGCGTCGCCCGCGGCACGGCCGCGGCGGGCGGCGTCGCGATGCTGTTCCCCGGTCAGGGCGCGCAATGGCCGGGGATGGGCCGGGAGCTCTACGAGGCGTTCCCCGGCTTCGCCGCGGAGTTCGACCGCGTGTGCGCCGCGTTCGAACCGCACCTCGACCGCGCGCTCCGCGATGTCGTCCACTCCGCGGACGGGCGCACGCTCGGCCGGACTCGCTACACGCAGCCCGCGCTGTTCGCCGTCGAGCTCGCCCTCTACCGGCTGCTGGAGTCCTGCGATGTGCGTCCGGACCGGCTCCTGGGGCACTCGATCGGCGAACTCGTGGCCGCGCATGTCGCCGGCGTCCTCGATCTGGCCGACGCGTGCGCGCTGGTCGCCGCGCGCGGGCAGCTCATGGACGAGCTGCCCGCGGGGACGATGCTGGCGGTGGACGCCGCCGAATCGGCGGTCCTGGCCATGCTCGACGGTGAGCCCGGCCAGGTCGGGCTGGCCGCCGTCAACGGACCCGCCACCGTGGTGCTGGCCGGCGACGAGGACGCGGTGGCCCGGATCGGTGAGCGCCTGCGCGGGCGGGGGCATCGCACCCGGCGGCTCCCGGTCAGCGGCGCCTTCCACTCGCCGCACGTGGACGAGCTGCTCCCCCGGTTCCGCCGGATCGCGGAGGGCCTCGACTACCGCCGGCCGAGCATCCCGGTGGTGCCGCTGCTGGCCGGCGGGTCCGACACGGACCTGTGCACGCCGGAGTACTGGGTCCGGCACATGCGGGAGACCGTGCGGTTCCTGGACGGGATCCGGCGGCTGGCCGGCGAGGGTATCGCCTCCTGCCTGGAGGTCGGTCCGGGCACGGCGCTCACGACGATGGCCGCGAGGGGCCTCGACGGGCACGACATCGCGCTGATCCCGACGCTGCGCCGCAACCGTCCCGAACGCGACGCGTTCCTGGTCGCGCTGGGCCGGCTGCACTGCCGGGGCGCGCACGTACGCCTGCCGGGCCCGCCGCCGGGCGGTGCCGAACCGGTCCCGCTGCCGGCGTACGCCTTCCAGCGCCGCCGCTACTGGCTCGCGGCGGCGGACACGGCGGATCCGGCGGCCCTCGGGCAGACGCCGATCGGGCATCCGCTGCTGCGCACCGTGATCGACACCCCGGACGGCGGCCGGATCTTCAGCGGGGTCGTGTCCCGCGCCGCGCAGCCGTGGCTGGCCGACCACACCGTCCTCGGCTCGGTGATCCTGCCGGGCAGCGCCTTCGTCGAGCTGGCCCTCGCGGCGGCCGACGCCCTGGATCTCGGCCGGGTCGCGGAGCTGACGATCGTGGCCCCGCTCACGGTCCCGGAGCGGAAGCCGGTCCCGGTCCAGCTCGTCACCGGCCCACCCGCCGAGAAAGGTGAGGTGGCGGTCACGATCCGCGCCCGGACGGACGGATCGTGGACCGACCACGCCGTCGGCTCGCTGGCCCCGGGCTCCGCGCCACCGGCCGGGACCGAGGCGTCATGGCCGCCCGGAAGCTCGGTCCCCGTCGACCTCACCGGCCACTACGACCGGCTCGCCGACCTGGGCCTGACCTACGGTCCCGCCTTCCGCGGGCTGTCCGCGGCGTGGCGGCGCGGCCCGGAGGTTCACGCCGAGGTACGGCTGCCCGAGCGGGTCGATCCGGCGGGTTTCCTGCTCCATCCGGCGCTGCTGGACGCCGCGCTCCACACACTCGGGCTCGATCCGTTCGCCCCGGAGGGCACGGCGCTCCCGTTCTCCTGGTCCGATGTCAGCCGGTTCGGGACCGGTGGCCGTGTCGTGCGGGCGCGGTTCACCGGAGCCGGGTCCGGCGAGGTCACGGTGGCGCTGACCGACGAGAGCGGGGCGGCGGTGGCGGACATCGGGTCGCTCGCCCTGCGGCCGGTCTCCGCCGATCGACCCGGCCGCTCGGCCGCCCTGAACGATGGCGAGCTGCTGCGTCCGACCTGGGAGGCCCTGGACGGACTCGGTGAATCGGCAGCGCCCGCCGACTGCGCGGTGATCGGCACGCTGGGGACGGCTCTTCGTGAGCACTCCGGGCCGGCCGCCCTGCGGAACGGCGGCGGGCCGGCTCCCCGCGTGGTGTTCGCCCCGGTGGTCTCGGACGGCTCGGGGCCCGCCGCCGCGCACGACGTCGCCCATCGCGTGCTGGAGATGCTGCGGGAGTGGCTGGCCGACGACCGGCTGCTCGATTCCCGGCTCGTCATCATGACCCAGGGCGCGATCGCCGCGGTCCCGGGCGACACGGTGGCGGACCTGGCGGCCTCGACCGTGTGGGGCCTGGTCCGTTCGGCGCAGGCCGAGCATCCCGGCCAGTTCGTCCTCCTCGACACCGACGACTCGGCGGCCTCGCGCGCGGCGCTGCTCGCCGTACCCGCGGCGGACGAGCCGCAGCTCGTACTCCGCGAAGGCCGGGCGCATCGGCCCGGCCCGCTGCGCCCGGTCGCCGCGGACGGCGACTCGCCCGGTCTCGGTCCGGAGGGGACGGTACTGATCACCGGCGGAACCGGGACCCTCGGCTCGCTCGTGGCCGATCACCTCGTCACCCGGCACGGCGTACGCCATCTGGTTCTGGCCGGCCGACACGCGCCCGTCACCACGGGCACGGCCGACACGGCCACCACCGACACCGCCAACACCACGGACACCACCGACACCACGGACACCACGATCACCACCGTCGCCTGCGACACCGCGGACCCCGACGCGCTCGCCGCGCTCATCGCCGGCATCCCGGCCGAGCACCCGCTCACCGCCGTCGTCCATGCGGCCGGAGTGCTGCACGACGGCGCCCTCACCCGCCTCGACCCCGACCGGCTGCATGCGGTCCTGCGGCCCAAAGTCGACACGGCGTGGAACCTCCACCGCCTCGTCCCCCAGGCCAACCTCATCCTGTTCTCCTCGCTGGCCGGAGTCCTCGGCTCCCCCGGCCAGGCCAACTACGCCGCGGCCAACAGCTATCTCGACGCGCTCGCCCAGGACCGCCGTGCCCACGGGCTGCCCGCGACCAGCATCGCCTGGGGCCTGTGGAGCGAGACGTCCGCCATGACCCGCCATCTCACCGAGGCCGACCACCGGCGCCTCCAGAACGCCGGCGTCGACCCGCTCTCCACTCCGGCCGCGCTCGCGCTGCTCGACACCGCACTGACCTGCCGTGATCCGGTCGTGCTCGGCGTCAAGCGGCGGAAGCGGCGGGTGGCCGAGCCGGGGGACGGCGCTGTGGCCGCGCTGCGCAGGCGGCTGGCCGCCGGTTCCGGCCCGGATCGGCGGCGTACCCTGCTCGGTGTCGTGCGGGCCGCGGCGGCCGCCGCCCTCGGACACGACTCGGCGTCGGCGATCGAGCCGGGACGAGGGTTCCTCGACATGGGCTTCGACTCGCTGGCCGCCCTCGAACTGCGCGACCGCGTCAGCACCGCGACCGCGCTCCGGCTGCCCACCACGCTGATCTTCGATCATCCGACTCCGGACGCGCTCGCCGACCACCTCGCGACCGTGCTCGTACCGGACGCCGGAGACCGGGACGGCGATCGGGACGAGCCGCTGCGGGCGGCGATCGCGGCCATCCCGCTGAGCCGACTGCGCGAGGCCGGGTTGCTGGACGTGCTGACCCGGCTCGCGGGCCGAGCGGACGCCGACCGGAGCGACGGCCGACGGGACGCGATCGAGACGGCCGGCGTCGCCGATCTCGTACGGATGGCGATGACCCCACCGACTGAGGACCGATGATGGACACAGCCCCGGACCGGGTGGTCGAGGCGCTCCGCGCCGCCCTCCTGGAGAACGAGCGCCTGCGCGACCGCAACCGGCGGCTCGCCGGCGCGGCGCACGAGCCGGTCGCGATCATCGGCATGGGGTGCCGGTTCCCCGGCGGGGTCGAATCCCCCGACGACCTCTGGGAGCTGGTGGCGGCAGGACGCGACGCCATCACCGAGTTCCCCACCGACCGGGGCTGGGACCTCGACGCCCTCTACCACCCCGACCCCGACCACCCCGGCACCTCCTACACCCGGCATGGCGGATTCCTCCACAACGCCGCCGACTTCGACGCCGCCTTCTTCGGCATCAGCCCCCGCGAAGCCCTCGCGACCGACCCGCAACAGCGCCAACTGCTGGAGGTCACGTGGGAGACGCTGGAGAACGCCGGCATCGCCCCGACGGAACTGCGCGGCACTCCCACCGGGGTGTTCACCGGAATCATGTACGGCGACTACGCGACCCGGCTCGCCTCCGCCCAGTCGGAAGTGGAGGGATTCCTCGGTTCGGGCAGCGCGGCGAGCATCGCGTCGGGCCGGGTCGCCTACACCTTCGGGCTGGAGGGGCCGGCCCTCACCATCGACACGGCCTGCTCGTCGTCGCTGGTGGCCGTGCATCTGGCCGTCAGGGCCCTGCGCGACGGCGACTGCGACCTCGCGCTGGCGGGCGGGGCGACGGTGTTGGCCACCCCGACCGTGTTCGTCGAGTTCTCCCGGCAGCGCGGCCTCGCACCGGACGGCCGCTGCAAGCCGTTCGCCGCGGCCGCCGACGGTACGGGGTGGAGCGAGGGCGTCGGGCTGCTGCTGCTGGAACGGCTGGCGGACGCCCGCTCCCACGGGCACCGGGTGCTCGCGGTGGTACGCGGCGGCGCGATCAACCAGGACGGGGCCAGCGGGCGGCTGTCGGCCCCCAGCGGTCCCGCGCAGCAGAACGTGATCCGCCGGGCCCTGGCCGACGCCCGGCTCACCGCGGACCAGATCGACGCGGTGGAGGCGCACGGCACCGGCACGTCCCTGGGCGACCCGGTCGAGGCGCACGCGCTGCTGGCCGCCTATGGCCGGGACCACACCGCCGAGCGGCCTCTCTACCTGGGTTCGGTCAAGTCCAACCTCGGCCACACCCAGGCGGGCGCGGGGGTCGCCGGGGTCATGAAGACGGTCCTGGCGATGCGCCGCGGGCTGCTGCCCCAGAGCCTGCACATCGACCGGCCGTCGCCGCACATCGACTGGGCCGGCGGGCACCTGCGGCTGCTGACCGAGGCGGTCCGCTGGCCGGACGCCGGGCGGCCCCGCCGCGCCGCCGTCTCCTCCTTCGGGATCAGCGGCACCAACGCCCACCTCATCCTGGAGCAGGCCGAGCCGGAACCCGGGGCCGAACCCGGCCCCGGGACCGGACCACCGCGCCCGGACCCCGTCGCGCTGCCGCTCTCGGCGAGCACCGTCGGGGCCCTGCGCAGCCAGGCCCGCCGGCTCCGCGACGATCTCGGCAGGCGTCCCGAGCTGGGCCTCGCCGAGGTCGCGTACACGCTGACGGTCGGCCGCGCCCGTCTGCGGCACCGCTCGGTGGTCGTCGGCACGGATCGCGCCGAGGTGCTGCGCGGTCTGGAGACGGTCGGTACGGTCACGGGCACCGCCGAGCCGGCCCCGAAGATCGCCTTCGTCTTCCCCGCGGGCGCCGAGGTGTGGTCCGGCATGGGGATGCGCCTGTTCGAGGCGTTTCCGGCCTTCGCCCAGCGGCTGCGCGAATGCGCGGCGGCCCTGCGTCCCATCACCGGCTGGTCGCTGATCGACGTCCTCGCTGGAGCACCGGACGCTCCCGCGATCGACCGGCCCGACGCCGCCCGGGCGGCCCGCTTCGCCGTCATGGTTTCGCTCGCACACCTCTGGCGGTCGGCGGGCGTCGAACCGGAGGCCGTGCTCGGCGCGGGCGACGGTGAGGTCGCCGCCGCCTGCGCCGACGGGGCACTCGGCCTGGACGACGGGGTCAAGGCCCTCACCGCCGGTGACGAGCGGACCTCCGACCCCGCCGCGCTGGAACGGTCGGTACGCGAACTGGCCGAGGCCGGATACACGGTGTTCGTCCAGGTCGGCCCGGACGCGATCCATGCCGACATGATCCGCGGAGTCGTGGACGGGAACGGCCGACTGGCGATCGGGTCACTGAGCCGCACCGACGACGGCCCTCAGCGCTTCCTCACCTCGGCGGCCGAGCTGTACGTCAGAGGGGTCGCCGTGGCATGGGACGCGCTGCGTTCCGGACCCGTACCCCGGCGGGTGGTGCTGCCCACGTACCCGTTCGCCCGCGAGCGTTACTGGCCGGGCGGACCGGCGGCTTCGTGGCGGCTCGTCCACACCGGCGAGGGGACCCTGGGACCGGAGCCCTACACGCCGGTCCGGGAACTGGCCGATGGGCAGGTGCGGCTCCGGCTGCACGCGGGCGGGCTGAGCTTCCGTGACGTCGTCGTCGGGCTCGGGCTGGTCGACGATCCGCGGCCGCCGGGCGGCGAGGGCGCGGGGGTGGTGGAGGCGGTCGCCGCGGACGTGACCGGGCTCGCCCCCGGCGACCGGGTGACCGGCATGCTCGCGGACGGCATCGGACCGGTGGTCGTCACCGACCACCGGCTGCTCAGCCGGATCCCGGACTCCTGGTCGTACGCCGAGGCCGCCGGCGTGCCGATCGCCTTCATAACCGCCTACTACGCCCTGGTGGACCTGGCAGGGCTCACGGCCGGGCAGCGGGTGCTGATCCATGCCGCCACCGGCGGGGTGGGCATGGCCGCCCTTCAGCTCGCCCGGCATCTCGGTGCGGAGGTCTACGCGACCGCCGGTGAGCCGAAGTGGGACCGGCTGCGCGAGCTGGGCGTCCCCGCGGACCACATCGCGTCGTCGCGCTCCGACGAGTTCGCCGACGCGATCCTGCGGGGAACCGATGGCGCCGGGGTGGACGTGGTCGTCAACTGCCTGGCGGGGCCGCTGGTGGACGCGTCGCTGCGCGTCCTGCCGTGCGGCGGTCACTTCGTCGAGCTCGGCAAGACCGACGTCCGCGACCCCGGCGCGGTGGCCGCCGAGCATCCCGGGGTGACCTACCGGTCCTTCGACCTCCTCGATCCCGGCCTCGACCGGGTGCACGGCATCCTGACCGAACTCCACGACCTGTTCGCGGCGGGCGCGGTCGAGCCGCTGCCGGTCACCGCCTTCGACGCGCGCCAGGCGTCCGAGGCGCTCCGGCATCTGTCACTCGCCCGGCACACCGGGAAGGTCGTCCTGCTCATGACCGGGCCGCGTCCCGGACCGGCCCGACCACGCGAGCCCCGGGTCGGCGGTCCGGAGCGGATCGGTGATCCGCTCGAACTGGTACGCCGGCACGTCGCCGAGGCCCTCGGCTACCCCGCACCCGAGCTGGTCGAACCGGACCGGGCCTTCGCCGAGCTCGGGCTGGAGTCGCTGACCGCGGTCGAGCTGCGCAACCGGCTGAGCGCCGCCATCGGACAGCGGCTGCCGGCGACCCTCGTCTTCGACCATCCCACCCCGGCCGCACTGGCCGGCCACCTGCGCGCCCGGCTGGCCCCGGCCGACGGCACCGCGCTGCGCACCCACCTCGACGCCCTCGAAGCGGCCGTCACCGGCATCGACGTCTCCCGGCCCGAGTGCCGGACCGTCGAGGAGCGGCTCAAGGCGATCCTGCGCCGGCTGACCGGCGACGGCACGGCCGGACGGGCCGCCGACCTCGGGAACGCCGACCTCACGTCCGCCACGGACGAAGAGATCTTCGCCGAAATCGACAACGGGACGGGCTGACATGGCCGACGAAGAGCGGCTTCGCACCTACCTCAGACGAGCCACCTCCGACCTGCGCGAGGCACGGTCGCGGTTGCGCGACGCGGAGGCGGCCCGGACGGAACCCATCGCGATCATCGGCATGGGGTGCCGGTTCCCCGGCGGGGTCGAATCCCCCGACGACCTCTGGGAGCTGGTGGCGGCAGGACGCGACGCCATCACCGAGTTCCCCACCGACCGGGGCTGGGACCTCGACGCCCTCTACCACCCCGACCCCGACCACCCCGGCACCTCCTACACCCGGCACGGCGGATTCCTCCACAACGCCGCCGACTTCGACGCCGCCTTCTTCGGCATCAGCCCCCGCGAAGCCCTCGCGACCGACCCGCAACAGCGCCAACTGCTGGAGATCGCATGGGAGACGTTCGAGAACGCCGGCATCGCCCCGGACGCGGTGCGCGGCACCGCCACCGGCGTTTACGCCGGCGTCATCGACCACAAGTACCTGTCGTGTCCGCAGCGGCCGCCTGAGGACGTGGAAGGTCACCTGGCGACCGGGACCATGGGAAGCCTGGCCTCGGGCCGGATCGCCTACAGCCTCGGGCTCGCGGGCCCGGCGATGACCCTGGACACGGCCTGCTCGTCGTCGCTGGTCGCCGTGCATCTGGCCTGCCAGGCGCTGCGCGGTGGCGAATGCTCCCTGGCCCTGGCCGGTGGTGCGACGGTGATGGCCACACCGGTGCCCTTCATCGAGTTCTCCAGACAGCGCGGCCTGGCACCGGACGGCCGCTGCAAACCCTTCTCCGCCTCAGCCGACGGCACCGCGTGGGGCGAAGGAGCCGGGCTCATCCTCCTCGAACGGCTCGCGGACGCCGAACGCAACGGCCATCACATCCTGGCCGTCATCCCCGGCTCAGCCATCAACCAAGACGGCGCCAGCAACGGCCTCACCGCACCCAACGGACCCGCCCAGGAACGCGTCATCCGCACCGCCCTCACCAACGCCCACCTCTCACCCCAAGACATCGACGCCGTCGAAGCCCACGGCACCGGCACCACCCTCGGCGACCCCATCGAAGCCCACGCCCTCCACAACACCTACGGCACCAACCGCCCCCAAAACCGGCCCCTATTCCTCGGCTCCATCAAATCCAACATCGGCCACACCCAAGCAGCCGCCGGCATCGCCGCCATCATCAAAATGGTCCACGCCCTCAA
>NZ_CAACUY010000205.1 GCF_900659615.1 Actinomadura fibrosa
GACGGCGCTGGACGACGACGAGCGCGGCCCGTACGCGCAGAGCAGGCTCCGCTCGGGGCACTACCGGCGGCACCTGAACCTGCCGGTCCGCGAGATGGCGGCGTAAAACCGGGTGACAGGCGCCGCCGGGAGGCGCACGCTGGGGGTCCCGGCGGCGCGCGGGGCGCCGTCCGTCCCAGGGGCCTCCCATGATCGACGCCGATACCGTCGCCCGCCACGACCTGCCCGGGCACCTGAGGTCCGTGCCCGACGAGATCGAGGCCCGCGACCTGCCCGTCACCGGGGCGCTGCCCGCCGACCTGGCGGGACGTTACGTCCGCAACGGGCCGAACGCCCTCCCCGGGACGACGACCGGCCACCTCCAGGTCGGGCCCGGCATGCTGCACGGGGTGCGCCTGCGCGGCGGGCGCGCGGAGTGGTACCGCAACCGCTGGGTGCGCTCCGGTGCCGTGTGCGGCCGGTCGTTCGTCACCCCCGACGGGCGCCTCGACCTGGCCGCCGCGAACGCCAACACGCACGTGGTCCGGCACGCCAGCCGCGTCCTCGCGCTGGTCGAGGTCGGGTTCCCGCAGGAGGTCACGCCCGACCTCGGCACCGTCGGGCCCTGCGACTTCGGCGGGCGGCTGACCACCGGCATGACCGCGCATCCGAAGCGCGACCCGGACACCGGCGAGCTGCACTTCTTCGGCTACGGCATGCGGCCGCCGTTCCTCACCTACCACCGGCTCGACGCGGCCGGGCGGCTCGTCCGCAGCCGGGAGGTCGGCGTCCCGGCGGGCACGATGATGCACGACTTCGCGATCACCGAGCACCACGTGGTCTGGCTCGACCTGCCGATGACCTTCGACCTGGCCCGCGTCGGGCGGGGCATGCCCTACGGCTGGGACGACTCCTACGGCGCCCGCCTCGGCGTCATGCGCCACGACGTGCCGGACGCGCCCGTCCAGTGGTTCGACATCGAGCCCTGCTTCGTCTTCCACGTCGGCAACGCGCACGAGGACGCCGCCGGCCGCGTCGTCCTGGACGCGGTCCGCTACACGCGCGACGAGTTCGTCGCCCTCTGGGAGCTGCTCTCCCGGACGATCACGCCGCCGCCTCCGTCCGCGCCGCCGGTCGGCCGCGGCCACCTCCACCGCTGGACGCTCGACCCGGGGTCGGGCAAGGTCGCCGAGGAGCGGCTCGACGACCGCGCGGTGGAGTTCCCCACGCTCGACGACGACCGCGTCGGCCGCCCGTCCCGGTACCTCTACACCGTCACCGGCACCGAGCCGCTGAGCAAGGTGAAGTCCTCGATCGTGAAGTACGACGCGTCCGGCGCCGTCACCGCGTGGGACATGGGCCCCGACACGATGCTCGGCGAGGCGGTCTTCGTCCCGGCCGGCGGGTCCGGCGGCGGCGCGCGCGGCGAGGACGACGGCTGGCTCATCACGATCGCCACGACCCGCGACGGCACCGCGTCCCGCCTGCTCGTCCTGGACGCCACCGACGTCGCCGCAGGCCCCGTCGCGACCGTCGAACTCCCGCGCGGCGTCCCGACGGGCTTCCACGGCTCCTGGCTCCCGGACTGACGCCCGCCCCCCGAGCGCCGGGCCCGAGCACGATGCCCGATCGGCGGCAGGGCGACGCTAGGTGAGCGGTATCGCGGGCCGGACGAGGACGTTCCCCTCCTCCGGCGGCACACCCGCCGCGTCCCGGTAGGACGTGGCCAGGCAGAACCAGCCTAGGAAGAAGCCCGCGCCGCCGCAGACCGTACCGCCGCCGTCCCCGCCGCAGATGACGCCGGGATCGGCGGTGCGCTCGGCGCGATAGGGATCGTCGGCGATGTGCAGGCCGAACGCGTTGGGTTCGAGCTGCGGACCGGTGGCGGGCTCGAACTCCCGGGTCACGACGTTCAGGCTCGCCGACGGGTACCGGTCGGACGGGCAGTCGTCGCCCCAGCGGAACAGCGTGGAGGCCCCCGCGCCGCAGGCGTGCTCCCACTCGTCCGGCGTGAGCGGCCGCATCCCCGCGGACGCCATGCGCGCGACATCGTCGGCGAGCGAGTACATCAGCCACGCCTCCGTCACCGTTCCGGCGCCGTCCAGCACGATCCGGGCCTGCCGCGCCGGCCGGCTCCCCGGCGGCCAGGTGACGCGGACCTCCCTGCCGCCGGGCGCGTGCTCGGCCAGGAACTCGGTGATCAGCGGATGGTCGGGGGCGACGCGGGTGAGCCCGGCGTCGCGGGCTCGGACGGCCACGAGCATCGGCGGGACGTCCGCCGTCCGCGGCGGCGACGTGGCCGCGTCCACGTACTCGCGGACGTCGCGGGGCAGCCCGCCCGGACCGCCGTACTCCTCGTAGGAGGCGGCGTAGGAGGCGAGCTGCCCCGGGGACGGCGCGAACCGGCCGCCGTCGTACCCGACCTCGACGTGCCCGCCGGGGACCAGGCCGTACATGTCGCCGTCCCGGCGGAACAGCGCGTACCGTCCGCGCCGGTCCGCGCCGCCGCGCCGGCCCACCTCCACCAGCTCCGCCCCGGCGGTCTCGGCGGCCTCGCGCGCCACCCGCTCCGCGTCGCGGTCCGCCAGGCCCCGCCACCGCGCCACGTCAAGATCACCTAAAGCCACGCGCGCAGTCTAGGCAGTCCATCGCCCCCGCACGCGGGTCTTCGCGCACGCGGCCCCGGGCCGGAGCGGATCACCGATCCGGGTCAGCTCGCGCGGTTTGCGCCGATGGCGACGCCGACGATCAGGCAGGGTTCGGTGCCTTCGTTGCGCCAGGCGTGCCGCGTGCCGTTCTGGACGACCGCGTCGCCCGCCCGCAGCGCCGTCCGCCGGCCGTCGTCCAACTCCAGGGTGACCTCGCCGGAGACGACCAGGACGTAGTCGAGGCTGTCGGTGGTGTGCATCCCCGAGGTGCCGGGCTCCATCCGCGCCATCGCACCCGGCATCCGCCGCTCCACCTCGGCCAGCGCGGCGTCCGTGTCGAGGTCCGCGGGAGGGACCGGCTCGCCCGGCGGGATCAGGTTGACCATGAAGCGCGACCCGTCCGGGGGCGGGTAGTAGGCGTCGGCGGGACGCGGCGCGCCGTCGTCGGGAAAGGTGGGCCGCTCGTCCCGGCCCCACAGCCGGTAGACCGCGAAGCCCGGCATCAGCTCGGACGTGATGGCCTCGACCTCGCGGTCGTCCACCACGCGGGCCCTGCCTTCGGCGTCGTGTCCGGTGACCACTCGGCGGATCGTCGCATGCCCCATCCGGCACTCCTTAGTACGGTGGCGTATCAATACGGTGGCGTATGGATACGCCACCGTATCCTAGGGGCGGGTCCGGGACAATACGTCGGCGTATCCTGTTGGCCGTGGTGAAGGAGTCGACGCGGCTGTCCGCGCAGGACTGGGCCCGGGCCGCGCTCAAGGCGATCGCGGACGGCGGGCTGGCCGCGGTCGCGGTCGAGCCGCTGGCGCGGACGCTCGGCGTGACCAAGGGCAGCTTCTACGCGCACTACCGCAACCGGGACGAGCTGATCACGGCGGCCCTCGCCCAGTGGGCGCAGGGCCACGGCGAGGAGGGGCTCACCGAGTTCGCCGCGATCGCCGATCCGGCCCGGCGGCTGCGCGAGCTGCTCACCGTCGTGGTGCAGTCCGTCCAGCCGCTGGCGCCGTCGGTGCACCTGAGCCTGCTCGGCGACCGCAGCGACCCCCGGGTCAGGGACGCGGTCCGCCAGGTGAACCGGGCCCGGCTGGACCTCCTGGCCCGCACCTACCGCGAGCTCGGCCTGTCCCCGGACCGGGCGACGTCCCGCGCGCGGGTCGCCTACGCCGCCATCCTCGGGCTGGCGCACCTGGCCCAGACCGATCCGGACGCGCCGGACTCCGCCGCCCTCGCCGACGAGGCCGCCGCGGTGTTCCTGCTCTGAGGACGGCCCAGGCCGAGGCGTCCGCGCCTCGCGGCCGTAGGGTGTGCGGGTGGACAGCGATGATTTCGTGGCCGGGTTCGACTACCCGATGTTCGTGGTGACCACCGTCGATCCCGGCACGGGCACGCGGGCGGGATGCCTGGTCGGCTTCGCCACCCAGACGAGCATCGATCCGTTCCGGTACCTGATCTGCCTGTCCCAGCGCAACCACACGTACCGGACGGCCAAGGCGGCGACGGTCCTCGCCGTGCACGTCCTCGGCCGGGACGAGGACCAGCAGGAACTGGCCGCGCTCTTCGGCTCGGAGACCGGCGACGAGGTCGACAAGTTCGCCCGCTGCTCCTGGCGGCCGGGCCCGGAGGGCGTCCCCCTGCTCACCGGCGCCCACCGGTACCTGGTCGGCCGGATCCTCGAACGCGTCGACCTCGGCGACCACATCGGGTTCCTGCTGGCCCCGGTCGAGGTGGCGGCGAGCACCGAGGGCGCCCCGCTCACCTTCCGCTCCCTGCCCGACCTCGAACCAGGCCACGAAGCGGGCTGAGCCGCCGCAGGTCACAGCCAGGTGGTCCCCAGCCACGCCGCCGCGGCCGCCGCCAGCAGCAGGACGATGTTCAGCCAGATCACCTGGGCCTCACCACGCGACAGGTGGACCGCGGTGCCCCCGACCTGGATCAGGACGAGACCGACCGCCGCGGCGATGGCGAGCCAAGGCGCGATCCCCGTCAGCGGCGGCAGGATCAAGCCTGCGGCGCCGAGGACCTCCAGCGTCCCGATCACCCTGACGAGCGGCATGGGCACGCGGTCGACCCACCCCATCATGGGCTGGAGCCGCTCCTGGCTCTGCACGACCTTCTTGCCGCCCGCGTAGAGGTAGAACAAGGCCAGCAACGCGGCGACGATCCAGTAGGCGACGTCCACGGCGACTCCTCGCAGGATGGTTATCAGGCGTAAGTTGCCCCATCATGAGTCACCATTGAGAGGCTTACAAAAGGCACACGGGTGTGCGTTACACACAGGGGGTTGTCATGTCGCAGTACGAGCACACCTGCATGATCCGCGGGGACGGCGGCCGGACGATCCGCGCCGTCCTCGACCGGATCTGCGACAAGTGGACGCTCCTCATCGTGGCGACCCTCGATCAGGGACGGCTCCGCTTCACCGACCTGCACCGGCAGATCCCGGGCATCTCGCAGCGGATGCTGACGCTGACGCTCCGGAACCTCGAACGCGACGGCCTGGTCTCCCGGACGGCCTACGCCGAGGTACCGCCCCGCGTCGAGTACGCGCTGACCCCCACCGGACGAAGCCTCATCCCGCCCGCGCTCGCCCTCGCCGGCTGGGCGATCGAGCACATCGCCGAGATCGAGGCCAGCCGAGCCGCGTACACCGACCGTCCCAAATAACGCCAGGCCGCTGCTGTACGCGTCCCGGCGGCGCCGATTCGCAATCGATCGATTCCTTTCGGCGGTCGCCGCGGTCTACATGGTGGGGGGCGCAGCCCGACGGACGGGCCGGCCTCCCTCATGCACTCCGAGAGCGAGGACGACCACCGATGAGCCTTCCCGTGACCATGCGCGCGTTGCAGCAGACGTCCTTCAAGGGTCCACAGGACATGCGCCTGATCACCGACGCGCCGGTGCCGAGCCCCGGGCCGGGCGAGGTCCTCATCCGGGTCAGCGCGGCCGGGGCCAACTTCGCCGACGTCTCGAAGGCCCATGGCACGTTCGCGGACGGTCCGCGCCCACCGTACGTGGCGGGCTTCGAGGCCGCCGGCGAGGTCGTCGCGGTCGGAGAGGCGGTGAACGGCACGCGGCCCGGAGAACGCGTGGTGGGCGTCGGAGACGGTGCGTTCGCCGAGTACATGGTCCTGCCGGCGGCCGCGGCGGTCCCGGTGCCCCGCGGATGGACGGAGCAGGAGGCCCTGGGCCTGGTCGTGAACCTGCCCACGGCGCTGGCCGCGCTGAAACCGCTCGGCGGCGTCAGCGCGGGGCAGACCGTGCTGATCCATGCCGCGGCGGGCGCGACCGGGCAGGCCGCGGTCACGATGGCCAAGCACTACGGCGCGACGGTCATCGCCAGCGCGTCGCCGGGCAAGCACGAGACGGTGCTGGCGCTGGGCGCCGACCACGTCCTGGACGCCCGCGACGACGACCTCCCCGCCGCGGTGCTGCGGCTGACCGGCGGCGCCGGCGCCGACGTGGTGCTGGAGTGCGCGGGCGGCGCCGCCTTCGGCGCGAGCCTGGCCGCGGCCAGGCGGGTCACCGGACGGGTCGTCGTCTACGGCTCGGCCGGCGGCGAGGCCCCGGTCACCAACTGGGAGCTGGTCTACAAGCATCAGGTCCACGTCATCGGCCTCAACCTCGGCGTGCTGATCCAGGCCGCGCCGCACGTCTTCGGCGAGGTCATGGGCGAGCTGTCCGCGCTCATCGCCGCCGGTGTGCTCACTCCCGCCCCGCCCACCGCGTACGAGCTGGCCGACGGCCCGAAGGCACTCGCGGAGATGGAAGCCAGATCCACCGTCGGCAAACTGGCCCTCCTGCCCTGACGACCACCGACGATCGACCTGGGGACACACGTTGACGCATGGCACCACCAGGCTCCGCGGCGTGACGACGAATCCGCAGGCGGCACCGGACCAGGAACGGTTCACCGCCGAGACCGAGCGGTTCCGCCGGGAGCTGCTGGCGCACTGCTACCGCATGGTCGGCTCGGCGCACGACGCCGAGGACCTGGTGCAGGAGACCTACCTGCGGGCGTGGCGGTCCTACGCGCGGTTCGAGGGCCGCGCGTCGATCCGGTCCTGGCTCTACAGGATCGCCACCAACGTCTGCCTGTCGGCGTCGAAGCCGCGCCCGATCCGGGTGCTTCCCTCGGGCCTGGCGGGTCCGAACGACGGACCCGATCGTCCGCCGAGGACGGTCGCGCCGGGCGAGGTCGCATGGCTGGAACCGCTGCCGGACGCGTGGATCGCCCCGCCCTCCGACGACCCCGCCGCGACGGCGGTCGGACGCGAGTCGCTGCGGCTGGCGCTCATCGCGAGCCTCCAGCACCTGCCGTCCCGCCAGCGCGCGATCCTCATCCTTCGCGAGGTGCTGGCGTTCTCCGCGGCCGAGACCGCGGAGATCCTCGGCACCACGACGGCGGCGGTCAAGAGCGGTCTCCAGCGCGCCCGCGCCCGGCTGGACGAGCTGGAGCCCGAGCCCGAGGAGCTGCTCGAACCGGCCGACCGGCGGGCACGCGCGCTACTCGACGGCTACGTCGCGGCCTTCGAGCACTCCGACGCCGGGCTGCTCGAACGGGTCCTGCGCACCGACGCCGCGCTGGAGGCGACGCCGTTCCGCGACTGGCAGGCGGGCCGGGCGATGTGCCTCCGCGTCCTCGACGCCTACGTGCTGGGCGCGCCGGGCGACTGGCGGATGCTCCCGACCACGGCGAACGGCCAGCCCGCCGCCGCCGTGTACCACCGGGACGGCGGCGGCGAGCTCCGAGCCGACGGCGTCGTGGTGCTGGCCCCCACCGCCACCGGCGTCTCCCGCGTGGTCAAGTTCCATGACCCGGCGCTCGTCGCGATGTTCGGCTTCCCGTCCACACTCACGCCCTGATCCCTCGGCGAGCCGGCCGGGAAACGGCGCGGCGATCAGGCCGCCTTGCCGCGGGCGATGTAGACGTTCATTCCGGTGAAGTCGAGCGTGATGTTGTAGGGCTTGAAGAACGGGTGGAAGAAGGCGCCGACGGTGTCGAATCCCGAGCGGGACGGCCCGCTGGTCGGGTTCGCGTTGCAGTAGATCCGCTTCGCGACGGCGTTGCCGAGGCGGATCTCCTTCGGATAGCAGGGGTAGACGACGGTGGGGTGACTGTGGGCGAAGGTCTCCAGCGGACGGTCGTAGTCGATGCGGACCCCCAGCCGCTTCGCCGTCTCCTCGCTCATGACCGCGGCCTGCTCGCTGACTCCACCGACGGACAAGCCCGCCACCCGCGGGCCGGAGCCGGCGATGCTGCCCCTGGTGTGCACCCCGTGCTCATTGGCCAACCACAAGGGCAGGGGCGCGGCGCCCGCTCGTAGGGCGTCGGCGCGTACCTTCCTGGACGCCTCCGGGGTCCGGCGGCGCAGGATCAGCGATCGTCCCGCGTAGTCGAACGTGGTCAGCAGGTGGTAGAAGATCCACGTGCCGATGAGGCCGTCGTGGGGTCCGCCAGGGTCCTGCTGGTCTGTCTCGGACCACTCGACGGGAAGGTTGCGCAGCTCGATGCCGCCCAGCCTGAAGGACTCCAGCACCCCGAAGTACTGCCACGCGGTGCCGTCCAGATAGTCGATCTTCTGGCTGGCGACGGCGGTCAGCCCGGCCTCCTTGGCCACGTCCGCGGACAGGCCCAGCCACGGCGCGCCCGTGTAGAACATGAAGCGCTTGGACGGCCCGCCGTTGACCGAGCCCTCCACCAGCGGCGTCGGGTCCATCTGCTGCCATGGCAGCCGCGCGACGTCGCCGCTGACCTGGTACGGCGTCCCGCTGACCGCTCCGATCCACGTGGCGCGGACGTCGCTGCCGGCCGCCTTCCAACAGGGGACGGACAGGGCGAACTTGTCCTGCCGCATATAGCAGTCGCCCAGCAGCTGGTTGGTCTCCTTGTCGCCGGGGGCCAGATCGAGCGCCGTCTTGAAGTACCTCTCGGCGTCCGGGAACTGGTTGGACAGAAGCGCGACATTGCCGCGCCGCCGGGCCGCGTGGACGTTCGCCGGATCCTTCCTGAGGATCTCCTCGTAGGCGCGCCCGGCCTTCTCGAACTCGCCGGCCTTGAACAGCGCGTCCGCGTCGCTTTCGCCGGTCTGCGCTGCCGCCGTCCCGCCGAGCAGTGGCGCGGCCGCGGCGGCACCGGCCACCACGGCGGCGCCCCGGAGCAGCGAACGCCGGTCCCACCGTCCGTCATCGGTCACGGTCGCCTCCCTCGCGTGATCACTTCCGTCCGCCACTGTCTAGCCAGCGGACGGTCACAGCACGGAGCCGGAAGCCGTGACGCGGCTGTGACCCGGATCGTGCACGCGCGGCACAGATGTGTGCGCGCTGCCGCAACGACGGATCCGGTCTCGTCCTGCACGCTCGGACGTAGGAGATCGTCCTGCTCCGCCCGCTCCCCGCAGCAACGCTCGCCGGGTGCGAGCAAGGCGACCGGACCGACACTCGAAGGAGAGCGCCATGCGCATCAGGAAGGCGGCCGCGATCGCGGCATTAGGTGGGACGTTGGGGCTCGGCGGACTCGCCCTGGCAATCGCGAGCGGCGACGCGGCCCCCGCGGGTCAACACGACAACGGCCACCCTCTGGCCGGCCACGACTGGATGGGGGGCGCACCGACAGGGAACAACGACGGCGGCTACAGCCCTGCCGGCCACATGTGGGACGACAGCGCGCCCACAGGAGCGTCCGGCGTCACGTTCGTCCCTGCCGGGCACGACTGGGTCGGCTGAACGACCCGCACCAGGGCGGACCCTGCATGCACAGTCCGCCCTGGTCCCCGCGCGGCCGTCGCTCAGCGGACCTCGTTGATGCGGACCTGGTTGCCCGCCGGGTCACGGAACGCGCAGTCGCGGACGCCGTACGGCTGCTGGGTCGGCTCCTGGACCACTTCCGCGCCGCTGGCCTGCACCTTGTCGAAGACGCCGTCCAGGTCGGTGGTGCTCAGGACGATCCGCGCGTACGTGCCCGCCTCCATCATCTCGGTGATCGTCCGGCGCTGGTCGGCGGTGACGCTGGGGTCGGCCACCGGCGGTTCCAGCACGATGGACGTGCCGGGCTGGCCCTTCGGTCCCACGGTGATCCAGCGCATCTCGCCGCTGCCGACGTCGTTGCGGACCTCGAACCCGAGGATGTCGCGGTAGAAGGCCAGCGAGGCCTCCGGGTCGGTGTGCGGGAGGAACGTCCAGTGAATGCTGATGTCCATGCCCGGAACGCTAGGTTCGACCGGCCACCTCGCGCTTCTCGATTCCTGACCGTTCCCCGGCCCCGCTGATCACGCCAGGTCGTACACGCCGCCCTTGACGTCGTCCACGAAGGACGCCCACTGCGCACCCGAGAACCCCAGCACACCCCCCGCCCGATCCCTCGAATCCCGCGCCGCCACCCCCACCCCAAGCGCCGCGACCTCCACGCAGTTGTTGGGGTGGTCCGTGCTGTAGCTGCTGGTCCGCCACTGCATCCGTTCGGTCATATCCCGGACGCTACCCGTTCGATGAACGCACGGGAGTCCGACCGCGAAAAGGCGAGCGACCGCAGACCCCCGAAGACGCGCTCATAAAGATCGACGCTCGGCGCCCCCGCTGATCACGCCAAGTCGTACATGCCGCCCTTGACGTCGTTCACAAAGGAAACCCACTCCGCACCCGAGAACCCCAGCACACCCCCCGCCCGATCCCTCGAATCCCGCGCCGCTACGCCCCGGTTCCCCGCCCGCGCGGCCACTTCCACGCATTGAGTCCCGTCGCTACCGCTGTAACTGCTGGTCCGCCACCGCATCTGCTCGGTCATGTCTCAGACGCTATCCATGGACCAGCACCTGGGCGCCGCTCTGGCACAGGGCCATGTTCACAGCTCGGCGAAGACCCCAGCCGTAGCGTTCGATATCCGAGGGCTCGTCCACGTACTAGCCCCCCGGCCCCGCTGATCACGCCAGGTCGTACACGCCGCCCTTGACGTCGTCCACGAAGGACGCCCACTCCGCACCCGTGAACCCCAGCACGCCCCCCGCCCGATCCTTCGAATCCCGCGCCGCCACCCCCGCCCCAAGCGCCGCGACCTCCACGCATTGGGTTCCCGCTCCGTTGCTGTGACTACTGGTACGCCAAGTAGCGGTGGTCAGGTCGAGTCTCATATCTCGAACGCTACCCTCTCGATGAGCGTCCGGGAATCGGATTCCGAGAGGGCGAAACCCTCAAGCGCCTCGAAGGCTTCGGTGTAGTACTCGATCTCCGGCGGCTCATCGATGTACCAGTTACGCGTGAGGCAGTCGATGGCCACCACGTCGAGCGGAGCGTCGATCCCGACGCTCAGGATAGTGAAGGCGCCGTGACCTGGATGCGCACCCGCCGAGAACGGAATGACCCGTAAGCTGATGTGCGGGCGCTCCCCCATGGTCAGCAGCTTGCGATGCTGCTCCCGCATGACCACCGGGCCGCCGATCAATTGCCGGAGGGCTCCCTCGCCGAGTATCACTGAAATACGCGGCGGATTGGTCTGCTCGTGCAACCGCTGCCGGTGCAGACGGAAGTTGACTTCGGTCTCAGCGTCCCGTGGGCTACGGACCGCACTCCCCGAGCCCAGGATGACCGCATGAGCGTACGCCTCGGTCTGCAGAAGACCGTGCACGCGTTCGGGCTCGAAGATGAGGATGCGGGAGGCATCGGCTTCGAGGGACGCAAAATCCACCACGCCTGGCTCGAATCGCTCCTCGAAGTTATGCCACCAACCGCGCTGGCGTCCCTGCGCCGCGAGCGACAGGAGCCGCCCCCGGACCAGCTCATCCGTTACGCCGTATGTGTCTAGAATGTACTTTAGATCGCGTGGGCGAATCGCACGATGGCCGTTCTCGTAGGCGCTTACGGACGCCTGGGAGCATTCGAGGATACGGCTGGCGGCGCACTGGGTGAGCCCGAGTTCCTCGCGGAACTCGCGCAGCGCATCGCCGATCTTGCGGCGGCGGTATGTCTGCCGATTCTCGTTACGCATCCTCAGAGCCTGTCACGCGATGGGTTCGACGTATCGCCGTTTGTCGATACCCGGATATATTCGTTCTCGATACGCCGCCTCTCTCATAAATGTAGGGACGAATAGACCTAACCTTCTCGAAGCGTCTTGATTCGGTGACGGAGGGCGACGAGCCTGTCGGGTGACGTTCAGAGGAAGGACTGACGATGACACCCGGCATCCCCCTTGACCTGGAGCTTCTCGCGGTGCTCACGCTGCCCGGCGTGGAGCGGTCCGTGCCTTATGCGCGGTATTTCCTGCGAGACACGCTCGTCCCGGCGCGGCTCGCGCCCGGTGACGAACTGCTGGACGACATGGCGCTGGTGGTGGACGAGTTCGCCGGCAACGGCATCCGGCATACGGCGTCCGGACGGGGCGGGAAGCTCTCGATCGCGCTGCTGGCGGGGTCCGGCCTGCTGCGTGCCGAGGTGACCGACGACGGGAATGCGCGGACGCGGCCCAGGTTGCGCGAGGCGCCGGAGGGCGAGAGCGGGCGCGGCCTGCACATCGTGGACGCGCTCGCCAGCCGGTGGGGGCACCACTCGGACGGGGCGCGCACCGTCGTCTGGGCGGAGTTCGAGACCGGTTCCGGACGAGCCTGACTCCACCCCCTCCCGTCCTGGCCCCCGGAGTGGGGCGCGGCGGCCATAGCTGTGGCTTTCACCGCAGGTCACGCGGGCTTACGGAGGGTGAGTCCGTTTTGTGTTGTCGAGTGACAAGCGGGATCGGCAACTTCTAGGACGGGTGCATTCCACGGCGGCGACACCGGAGTGACAGTGCCGGGACCACCCCGAGCCCGGAGGTTCGCCATGGGCACTCTCAGTCGTCGTTCGTTCCTGCAGATGTCGGCCGGGGGCGGCCTGGCCGTCGCGGCGGGCGGGGCGCTCGCGGCACCCGCGTTCGCGGCGCCGTCGGGGCGCACCGACTACAAGGCCATCGTCGTCGGGTCCGGTTTCGGCGGCTCGGTGAGCGCGCTGCGGCTCGGCCAGGCGGGCGTGGACACGCTCGTCCTGGAGCGCGGGCAGGAGTGGCCGACCGACCCGCACAAGGCGGTGTTCGGGTCGCAGCTCAACTACAGCGAGAAGATGTTCTGGTTCCGGACGTACGCGGACTGGCCGGTCGTCCTGCCGTTCCCGATGGTGCCGTACGCGGGGGTCATGGAGGTCTCGAACGAGGCCGGGCTGAACATCGGGTGCGGGGCCGGGCTGGGCGGCGGCTCGCTGGTGTACACGTGCGCGACGGTGGCTCCGCCGCGCAAGTACTACGAGAAGCTGTTCCCGCCGCAGATCCCCTTCGACGAGATGACGTCCAGGTGGTATCCGAAGGTCCAGGCAATGCTGAGGCCGAGTTTCATGCCGGACGACATCTACGGTTCGCGGCCGTTCACGCACTCGCGCGTGTGGGACCAGCACGTCGCCAAGGCCGGGTACAGGCCCGAGAAGCTGATGTCGACGTTCAACTGGGACGTCCTGCGGCAGGAGCTGGCGGGGACGGTGCGGCCGTCGGCGATCGCCGGGGAGACCGACTTCGGGTGCAGCGACGGCGCGAAGAACAGCCTGACCGTGAACTACATCCCGGCGGCGAAGGCGACCGGGAAGGTGCAGTTCCAGACGATGAGCGAGGTGCGGTCGATCCGGCGGGGCGCGGACGGGCGGTACCGGCTGGAGGTGCGGCACCTGGACCCGTGGGGCAAGACCCTCGACACGGTCGAGTACGTGTGCGAGATGCTGTTCCTCTGCGCGGGGACGCTGAACACCAACCGCCTCCTCGTGGCCGCGCGCGACACCGGCGCGCTGCCGGACCTGGACGCCTCGGTGGGGACGGGGTTCGGCGACAACGGCGACCAGTACACCGGGTACAGCTACGTCGACGAGGCGGGTCCGTCGCAGGGCGCGGCGAGCGCGTCCACGGTGTTCATCGACGGGGAGTTCGAGCTGCCGATCCGGGTGGAGAGCTGGCAGCTCCTCCAGGCGCAGGGGCTGCCGGTCCTCCAGACGCTCGTGATGACCGCCGACCTGGAGAACCGCGGGACGTTCGGCTACGACCGGCTCACCGGGAAGGTGAGGCTGTCGGACTGGACGGGCAAGGCGTCCGCGGCGGCGAAGTCAGCGAGCGACTGGTCGGCGAAGGTGATGCACGCCAACCCGGAGGCGGTCCCGGTCAACGTGACGTGGCCGGCGACGCTCACGGCGCATCCGCTGGGCGGCTGCGCGCTCGGCAGGTCGTCCGACCTGTACGGGCGGGTGAAGGGCTATCCGGGCCTGTACGTCCTGGACGGCGCGATGGTGCCCGGCAGCATCGGCGGCGCGAACCCGTCGTTCACGATCGCGGCGCTGGCGGAGCGGTGCGTGGCGGACATCATCGCGAAAGCGGGCTGAGCCCGGCGAAGGTGGGAACGATCACCGCATGGACATCGATCTCACCGGACGGACCGCCTTCGTCAGCGGATCCACCCAGGGCATCGGACGGGCCATCGCCGCGGGGCTGGCGCGGTCCGGTGCCGCCACCGTGGTCAACGGCCGCTCCGAGAAGAGCGTCGGCGCGGCCCTGGACGAGCTGCGGAAGGAACTGCCCGACGCGGACCTGCGCGGCGTGGCGGCGGACGTGGCCACCGCCGAGGGCGCCGACGCGCTGCTGCGGGAGGTCCCGGACGTGGACATCCTGGTCAACAACCTCGGCATCTTCGGGGCGCGGCCCGTCCTGGAGGTGGACGACGACGAGTGGCGGCGGTACTTCGAGGTGAACGTGCTGTCCGGTATCCGGCTGGCGCGCCGGTACCTGCCCGGCATGACCGAGCGCGGCTGGGGCCGGGTGCAGTTCATCGCGAGCGACTCCGCCGTGGTGATCCCCGAGGAGATGGTGCACTACGGCGTGACGAAGACGGCGCTGCTCGCGGCGTCCCGCGGCTACGCCAAGGCGGTCGCCGGGACGGGCGTCACGGTCAACACGGTCATCGCCGGGCCGACCCACACCGGCGGCGTGGAGGACTTCGTCGCCGACCTCGTGGGCGAGGACCTGCCGTGGGACGAGGCGCAGCGCCGCTTCATGGCCGAGCACCGCCCGAACTCGCTGATCCAGCGGCTCATCGAGCCGGAGGAGATCGCGAACATGGTCGTCTACCTGAGCTCGGAGCAGGCGTCCGCCACAACGGGCGGTGCCCTGCGAGTGGACGGCGGCTACGTCGACGCGATCCTGCCCTGACCCCACCCTGCCGGAGACCGCCCAAACGCCGTCGAGCGTCAGTCCCACCAGAATTGCCATACGTGGGCACCGATCAGCCCGGCTGCGTAATCGGCGAACGGGGTGAACTCCCGCATGGTGTCGGTGTCAGTCAGGAAGTGCTCCAGCGCGATGTGGGCTGCGTGCTCCGCCGTGGCCGGCGGCCGTGCTACAGACACCCACATTTGAGCGCCTTGCAGGACGACGACGCGGGCCCCGAACCGGTCCTCCCAACTGCGCAGCAGCGCGCACAGCAGATCGAGGGAGGTCTCCGCGTGCCAGCCGATGACGACGGGGACATCGGCGCTGCGTTCGGCGGGGGCCAGCACCAAGTGGCAGTCGTCAAGTCCGCAGGGCTTTTTCAGCAGGCAGCGCACGACGGCGGCTGCGGCCTCGTCCGGCCCGGGCGAGGCGGCTGTCGCCGGGACAGCAGGGGCCAGACCGGGCCATTCCGTGAAAGCCGGCAGCAGATCGGTGTGGTCGCCGCCGGGGAATCGCTCGTCGTACTGCCTGAACCGGGCGCGTTCGGCACGCCACGCCTGTTCCAGCTCGGTGTTCAGGTCCGTCGCGGCGACGCCTTCCAGTGACCATGCGCCCCCTTCGACCGAGGGCCAGGAGAACAGGATGGGATAGAGCCCGGTCGCGTCCCGCTCAGCCAGGCAGCGCACCCATAGCTCAGCGGGGTCGGCGACTGGGGCGTCGGAGATCCATGCCTGGCGACCTGGGCCGCCAACTATCTGGCCTGGTGGCAGTCTTCGAGGTGTCATGCCTCGGTCACCGCGATCGTGCTGCTGATGCTGGTTGCGGCGGTCAGCGGATTGCCTGCCCTACGGCCAGCAGGTTGCCCTCGCTGTCGCGGAAGAAGGCCCCGCGCTCACCGGTCCCCTTGCTGGGGTAGTTGTTCGGGACGGTGACGATGTCGTCCTTGACGTCGAAGCCCGCCATGTCGAACGGCTCGAACCGCACTCCGCGGGCGCGTAAGTCGGCGACGACCCGGTCGAGGTCGTCCACCTCGAAGCCGATCTGCGTGGACGCGCCCGACGCCGCGCCGGACGAGGAGAAGAGGTGGAACTCCGTCGTCCCGCACACGTAGCGGAGGCCGCCGTCGCGTTCCTCGACCGGCTCCAGGCCGAGGCGGTCGCGGTAGAACGCGCGTGCGCGTTCGAGGTCCTGGGCGGGGAGCTTGGTGATCGCCTGCGCGGTGTCGAGCGGTCCGGTCATCGCGTGCCTCCTCGGTGCGGTTCGCAACGACTGTAGAGCCCGCGTCCGACAGCGGCTCCCGGCCCAGGACGCGCGGCTCACGCGTTGGGCGGGAGCTCCGTGCCGGCGCCGCGGCGGCGCAGCGTGACGAGGCCGGTGCGCGCGGCGGGCTCGCGCGCCGGG
>NZ_CAACUY010000206.1 GCF_900659615.1 Actinomadura fibrosa
CCAGCGCCACGCGCGATGCTAGGACGTGTCCCGCCCCGGCGGAACCGGCTCGCACGCTGCGAACTGTTGGTAGCCTGTATCGGTCGCGCGGCGGGCGCGGAGTTCCGCGGCGTCCGGCACGTGTCGGCGCTGCCGCTGCCCGGGTTCGGGCGGGACGAGCCGCTGCCCGGCTCCGCGGACGCCCTCGCCCGGGTGCTGGCCGAGGCCGTGCTGGACGCGGCGGACGGCGAGCCGTTCGCCCTGCTCGGCTACTCGTCTGGCGGCATCATCGCGCACCTCCTCGCCCGCCACCTGGAGGACGCCGCGGGCGCCCCGCCGGCCGGGCTGGTCCTGGTCGACACGTTCCGCGTGGACGACGAGGCGATGAACGTCGGGTTCGGTCAGCTCATGAGCTCCCTGCTGACGATGGAGTCGGCGTACGGGGGCTACGACGCGGCGCGGCTGTCGGCGATGATCCACTACTTCGACGTGCTGGCGGGCTTCGACCCGTCCGGACCCGCCGCGCCGACGCTGTTCGTCCAGGCGGCGGAGCCGTTCGTCGAGCCGCCGGAGGGCACGGACCCGGCGGAGATGCTCGCCCGGCCCTGGGATCCCGCGCACACGCTGCGGACCGTGCCCGGCGACCATTTCACGCTCGGGCAGGACAACGCGCCGATGACCGCGGAGGCCATCGGCGGCTGGCTGGACGCGCTCGGCTGAGCGGCCGCCGCGGCTCCGGGTGCGGGCGGCGGATTAGGGGTGGGCGGTACGGGTTAAGGGTGTCCGCCCGCCCCGCCCCCCACTAGCGTCGCGAATGTCAGCTTTTCCCCCGGGAATTCTCGCGCGCGGGGGGACGCGCTTTTCCGGCTGAGAACGCCGACTTTAGGTGGTTGAAAAATGGCGCCGACGCCCACGGCCAAAGGAACCGTTCCTTTCCGGGAGCACAAGACCTGGTACCGCGTCACCGGACGGCCCGAGCCGGGCCGCCCCGCGCTCGTCGTCGTGCACGGCGGCCCCGGGGCCACCCACGACTACCTGCTGCCGCTGACGGTCTTCGCCGAGCGCGGCTGGCAGGTCGTCCACTATGACCAGCTCGGCAACGGCGGCTCCACCCACCTGCCGCACGCGGGCCCCGAGTTCTGGACGCCGGAGCTGTTCCTCGACGAGCTCGACAACCTCCTGCGCGCCCTCGGCGTCGCCGACGACTACGTGCTGTTCGGGCAGTCTTGGGGCGGGATGCTCGCCGCCCGGCACGCCGCGGACCGCCCCGCCGGGCTGCGCGGGCTGGTCGTCGCGAACTCGCCCGTGTCCTACCCGCTGTGGCTCGCGGAGATGGAGGTGCTGCGGGCGCAGCTCCCCCCGGGCGTGGACGAGACGCTGCGGCGGCACGAGGCCGCGGGCACCACCGACAGCAACGAGTACTTCGAGGCCGTCATGGTGTTCAACGGCCGGCACCTGTGCCGCCTCGATCCGTGGCCGAACGAGTTCACGGCCACGTTCATGGAGACCCACACCGACCCGACCGTCTACCACACGATGAACGGGCCGAGTGAATTCCACGTCGTCGGGACGCTGCGCGACTGGTCGGTGATCGAGCACCTGCCGCGCATCGCCGTCCCGACGCTGATCCTCTCGGGCCGGCACGACGAGGCGACCCCCGCCGCCGTGCGGCCCTTTCAGGAACTGATTCCGGACGCCCGCTGGGAAATTCTGGAGAATTCCAGCCATGCCCCGCATTTCGAGGAGCCCGAGCGTTTCACCGAGGTGCTCGGCGGATTCCTCGACGCGGTCGGCGCGCGGGCCACGACGGTGAGCGGGAGCTGAGACGGCAGTGGAGTCCAACGTCGAGGAGATCGTCGAGGCGCTGCGCGGCTCCCTCGTGGAGAACGAGCGGCTCCGGCGCGGCAACGAGGAGCTGCGCGCCGCCGCCGAGTCCGCCACGGAGCCCGTCGCGGTGATCGGCATGGCCTGCCGGTTCCCCGGCGGCGTCGCGTCCCCGGAGGAGCTGTGGGACCTCGTCGCGGGCGGCCGCGACGCGATCACCCCGTTCCCCGCCGACCGCGGCTGGGACCTGGGCTCCCTCTACGACCCCGAGCCCGGGAAGCCCGGCAAGAGCTACGTCCGCGACGGCGGCTTCCTGCACGGCGCCGCCGGCTTCGACCCCGAGTTCTTCGGGATCAGCCCGCGCGAGGCGCTCACCATGGACCCGCAGCAGCGGCTCCTGCTGGAGATCGCCTGGGAGGCGGTGGAGCGCGCCGGCGTCGCCCCGGCGTCGCTGCGCGGCACCCGCACCGGCGTGTTCGCCGGCGCGATGTACCACGACTACGGCGTCACCAGCAGCGACGGCAGCCTCGTCTCCGGACGGGTCGCCTACGTGCTCGGGCTGGAGGGCCCCGCGGTCACCGTCGACACGGCCTGCTCGTCGTCGCTGGTCGCGCTGCACTGGGCGGCGCAGGCGCTGCGGTCCGGGGAGTGCGGCCTCGCCCTCGCCGGCGGCGTCAGCGTCATGGCGACGCCCGAGACGTTCGTCGAGTTCAGCGAGCAGCGCGGCCTGTCGCCCGACGGCCGCTGCCGCTCGTTCGCCGCGTCCGCCGACGGCACCGGCTGGGGCGAGGGCGCGGGCCTCCTGCTGCTGGAGAAGCTGTCGGACGCCCGCCGCAACGGGCACCCCGTCCTCGCCGTCGTCCGCGGCTCCGCCGTCAACCAGGACGGCGCGTCCAACGGGCTGACCGCGCCGAACGGGCCGTCCCAGCGCCGCGTCATCGGGCAGGCGCTCGCCGCGGCCGGGCTCGCGCCCGCCGACGTGGACGCCGTCGAGGGCCACGGCACCGGCACGACGCTCGGCGACCCGATCGAGGCGCAGGCGCTCCTCGCGACCTACGGCCGCGACCGCACCGAACCGCTCTGGCTCGGGTCGGTCAAGTCGAACATCGGGCACGCGCAGGCCGCCGCGGGCGTCGCCGGCCTGATCAAGATGATCGAGGCGATGCGGCACGGCGTCCTGCCCGCCACCCTGCACGTGAACGAGCCGTCCCCGCAGGTCGACTGGGACGCCGGCGACGTCCGCCTGCTCACCGA
Source organism: Actinomadura fibrosa (assembly GCF_900659615.1). Lineage (GTDB taxonomy): Bacteria > Actinomycetota > Actinomycetes > Streptosporangiales > Streptosporangiaceae > Spirillospora > Spirillospora fibrosa. The sequence goes on from NZ_CAACUY010000206.1 coordinate 3,058, forward strand.
GGCCCGCCCCTGGCCGGACGCGGGCCGCCCCCGCCGCGCCGCGGTGTCGTCGTTCGGCGTCAGCGGCACCAACGCCCACGTGATCATCGAGCAGCCCGCCCCCGAGCCGGCCGAGCCCGCGGAACCCGCCGAGCCGAGGCCCCTCGCGGGCGTGCCTGTGCCGCTGCCGCTGTCCGCCCGGTCCGAGACCGCGCTCCGCGTCCAGGCGCGTCGGCTCGCCGGCCACCTGCGGGACGAGCCCGCCCAGGACCCCGTCGACGTCGGATACTCCCTCGCCACCGGCCGCTCCGCCCTCGACCACCGCGCCGTCGTCGTCGGCCGCGACCGCGACGAGCTGCTGCGCGAGCTCACCGCCCTCGCGGACGGCGCGCCCGTCCCCGCCGCCGCGCGTCCCACCGGGCTCACCGCCTTCCTGTTCACCGGGCAGGGCAGCCAGCGCCCCGGCATGGGCCGCGAGCTGCACGCGGCGTTCCCCGCCTTCGCCCGCGCCTTCGACGAGGTGTGCGGTGAGCTGGATCCCGCCGTCCGCGAGGTCATGTGGGACGGCGGCGACGCGCTGAACCGCACCGAGTTCACCCAGCCCGCCATCTTCGCGCTCCAGGTCGCGCTGTTCCGCCTGCTGGAGTCGTGGGGCGCGCGGCCCGACTCCGTCGCCGGCCACTCCATCGGCGAGCTGGCCGCCGCGCACGTCGCGGGCGTGTTCTCCCTCGCCGACGCCGCCCGCCTCGTCACCGCCCGCGGACGGCTCATGGGCGCCCTGCCGCCCGGCGGCGCGATGGTCGCCGTCGAGGCGTCCGAGGACGAGGTCGCCCCGCATCTCAACGGCGACGCCGGGATCGCCGCCGTCAACGGCCCGTCCTCCGTCGTCCTGTCCGGCACCGAGGACGGCGTCGCCGCGATCCTCGCCCATTTCGCCGACCGCCGGACGAACCGGCTGAAGGTCTCGCACGCGTTCCACTCGCCGCTGATGGACCCGATGCTCGACGACTTCCGCCGCGTCGCCGAGACCGTCGCCTACACCGAGCCGGACATTCCCGTGACGGCGTCCGGTGACGTCACGTCCGCCGAGTACTGGGTCCGGCACGTCCGCGACACCGTCCGCTTCGCCGACGCGGTCGCGCGGCTGGAGGCCGAAGGCGTCACCCGGTACGTCGAGGTCGGCCCGGACGGCGTCCTCACCGCCATGGCCCGGCAGTGCCTCACCAAGACCGCCGACACCGCCGTGCTCGTCCCCGCGCTGCGCCGCCGCGAGGCCGAACCCGTCGCCGCGCTCACCGCCCTCGGCCGCCTGCACGCCGCGGGCGCCCCCATCGACTGGACGGGCGTGTTCGACGGCCGCGCCCCACGCCGGGTCGATCTGCCCACCTACGCCTTCCAGCGCTCCCGCTACTGGCTGGACAAGAGCGGGCTCGGCGGGGACGTCGCTTCCGCCGGACTCGACCGGCCCGGCCACCCGCTGCTCGGCGCCATGGTCACGCTGCCCGGCTCCGGCGGCGCCGTGTTCACCGGACGGCTGTCCGCCGGATCGCACCCCTGGCTCGCCGACCACACCGTCCTCGGGTCCGTGCTGCTGCCCGGCACCGCGTACGTGGACCTCGCCGTCCGCGCGGGCGACCACGTCGGCTGCCGCCGCGTCGAGGAGCTCACCCTCGAAGCGCCGCTCGTCCTGCCCGGGCACGGAGGCGTGCAGCTCCAGGTGGCCGTCGAGGCGCCCGACGCGTCCGGCCGCCGCGCCGTGGCCGTGTACTCGCGCGCCGACGACGCGCCCGTGGACCGCGAATGGATCCGGCACGCCGCGGGCGTCCTCGCCGCCGACGCGGCCGAACCGCCCGCCGACACCGCGGCCTGGCCGCCGCGCGACGCCGAGCCCCTTCCCGTCGAAGGCCTCTACGACCGGCTCGACTACGGGCCCGCCTTCCACGGGCTGCGCGCCGCCTGGCGGCACGGCGACGAGCTTCTCGCCGAGATCGCGCTCCCCGAAGGCGTCGGCGCCGAAGGGTTCGGCCTCCACCCCGCCCTGCTCGACGCGGCCCTGCACACCCTCGACGTCGTCCACGAGGACGCGACCGTCCTGCCGTTCTCCTGGTCCGACGTCGCCCTGCACGCCGAAGGCGCCACGGCCGCGCGGGTCCGCCTCCGCGTCCGCGGCGACGAGACGGTGTCGCTGGAACTCACCGACGCCACCGGGCGGCCCGTCGCCTCCGTCGGCTCGCTGACCCTGCGCCCCGTCACCGCCGACGGGCTCGCCAGAGCCGCCGCCCGCGACACCGACGCCCTGTTCCGCGTCGACTGGGTATCCGTCTCCGGTGAGCGGTCTCCCTCCGCCGGCACGGAGGTGCTCGTCCACCACTGCGCGCCCTCGTCCGGCGACATGCCGGCGGCCGTCCGCGAAGCCACCGCCGCCGCGCTCGACGCCATCCGGTCCGCGTCCGAGCGTGACGCGACGCTCGTGGTCGTCACCGGCGGTGCCACCGATGGCTCGGACCCCGCCCACGCCGCCGTCTGGGGGCTCGTGCGCTCCGCCGAGGCGGAGGACCCCGGCCGGTTCGTCCTCGTCGACGCCGACGGCCCGATCGACCCCGGCGACGTCCTGCGATACGGCGAGCCGGAACTCCGCTTCCGCGGCACCGAGGCGGAGGCACCGCGGCTCGCCCGCGTGTCACCGGACCCGGACGCCGCCCCCCTCTGGGACGCGGAACGGACCGTCCTCATCACCGGCGGGACCGGCGCCCTCGGCGCCGCCGTCGCCCGCCACCTCGCTACCCGGCACGGCGTCCGGAGCCTGCTGCTCGCGAGCCGCCGCGGCCCGTCCGCGCCCGGCGCCGCCGACCTCGCCGCCGAGCTGACCGGCCTCGGCGCCGACGTCGAGATCGCCGCCTGCGACACCGCCGACCGCGACGCCCTCGCCGCGCTCCTCGACGGCCGCGCCCTCGGCGGCGTCGTCCACACGGCGGGCGTCCTCGACGACGGCGTGATCGCGTCCATGACGCCCGAACGGCTCGACCGCGTCCTCCGCCCCAAGGCCGACACCGCGTGGTACCTGCACGAACTCACCCGCGACATGGACCTGACCGCGTTCGTGACCTTCTCGTCCGTCGCGGGCGTCCTCAACGCCCCCGGCCAGGGCAACTACGCCGCCGCCAACGCCTTCCTCGACGCCCTCGCCCACCACCGGCGCGCGAACGGCCTCCCCTCGGTGTCCCTCGCCTGGGGCCCCTGGGCTGGGGAGGGCATGGCCGAAGGCCTGGCCCAGACCGGCATGCGCGCCCTCGCCCGCGACGAGGCCCTCGCCCTCCTGGACGCCGCCGCGGCGGACACCGCGGGCCCCGTCCTCGTCCCCGCCCGCCTCGACCCGGCGGCCTTCGGCACACCACCGCCGCCGATGCTCCGCGGCCTCGTCCGCGGCCGGTCCCGCCGCGTCGCCGGAACCGGAGCGGCCGCCACGGGCGCCCTCCGGCAGCGCCTCGCCGGGCTCACCGAGGACGAGCGCGCCGCCGAACTCCTCGACCTCGTCCGCGCGCAGGCCGCCACCGTCCTGCGCCACTCCGGAGCCGCCGCCGTCGACCCCGAGCGCGCCTTCCGCGACCTCGGCTTCGACTCCCTCACCGCCGTCGAGCTCCGCAACCTGCTCGGCGCCGCGACCGGGCTCCGCCTGCCCGCCACGCTCGTCTTCGACCACCCGACCGCCGCCGATCTGGCCCGCCACCTGCTCGACGAGCTCTCCGGCACTGTGGACGACGCGCCTATCGCGTCCGCCGTGACCGCGTCCGACGACGAGCCCGTCGCCATCGTCGCGATGGCCTGCCGCTACCCCGGCGGCGTTGACTCGCCCGAAGCGCTCTGGCGGCTCGTCTTCGACGGCGTGGACGCTGTCTCTGCGTTCCCGTCCGATCGCGGCTGGGACGTCGAAGGCATCTACGACCCCGAACCCGGCAAGCCCGGCAAGACCTACGTCCGCGACGGCGGATTCCTCCAGGACGCCGCCTGGTTCGACCCCGCCTTCTTCGGGATCAGCCCGCGCGAGGCCCGCGACATGGACCCGCAGCAGCGGCTTCTCCTGGAGACGTCGTGGGAGGTCCTGGAGCGGGCCGGGATCGACCCGACGACGCTCAAGGGCAGCCCGACCGGCGTGTTCGCCGGCGTGATGTACCACGACTATCCCGGCGGAAGCAGCGGCAGCATCGTCTCGGGCCGCGTCGCCTACACCCTCGGGTTGGAAGGCCCGGCGGTGACGGTCGACACGGCGTGCTCGTCATCGCTGGTCGCGCTGCACTGGGCCGGGCAGGCTCTCCGCTCCGGCGAATGCTCCCTCGCCCTCGTCGGCGGCGTGACGGTCATGGCGACACCCGAGACGTTCATCGACTTCAGCGAGCAGCGCGGCCTCGCCACCGACGGCCGCTGCAAGTCCTTCTCGTCCACCACGGACGGCACGGGCTGGGGCGAAGGCGTCGGGATGCTGTTGGTGGAGCGGCTCTCGGACGCGCGCCGCAAAGGCCACCCGGTCCTGGCGGTGGTGCGGGGCAGCGCGCTCAACCAGGACGGCGCGAGCAATGGTCTGACCGCGCCGAACGGCCCGTCGCAGCGTCGGGTGATCCGGCAGGCGCTGGCGAACGCGGGCCTGTCGGTCGCCGATGTGGACGCGGTCGAGGCGCACGGTACCGGGACGACGCTGGGCGACCCGATCGAGGCTCAGGCTCTGCTCGCGACCTATGGGCAGGAGCGTGCGGAGCCGCTGTGGCTCGGTTCGATCAAGTCGAACATGGGCCACACGCAGGCCGCCGCCGGAGTCGCCGGAATCATCAAGATGGTCGAGGCGATGCGGCATGGCGTCCTGCCGAAGACGCTGCACGTGGACGAGCCGACTGCGGAAGTCGACTGGGACGCGGGTTCGGTTCGGCTGCTGACCGAGGCGCGCGAGTGGCCGCGTGGTGATCGTCCGCGCCGGGCAGGTGTCTCGTCCTTCGGAATCAGCGGGACCAACGCCCACGTCATCATCGAAGAGGCTGAGCCGGTCGAGGAGGAGCCGCAGGAGCGCCGCGACCTGCCGGTCGTTCCCATCGTGATCTCGGCGAAGACGCGCCAGGCACTCGACGCCCAGGTGCAACGGCTGCGCACGCTCGTCCAAGATCAGAACGAGCTGGACGTGGCGTTCTCGGCGGCGACGGGACGGGCGGCGCTGGATCACCGCGCCGTGCTGGTCGGGTCCGAGGTCGTGTCGGGCTCGGTGAGCGACGGGAAGCTGGCGTTCCTGTTCACAGGGCAGGGCAGTCAGCGCGTCGGCATGGGCCGCGAGCTGTACGACACCTTCCCGGCGTTCGCGGCGGCATTCGACGAGGTGTGCGCGGCCTTGGAGTTGCCGCTCAAGGATGTGATCTGGGGCGACGCGGACGCGTTGAACCGCACCGAGTTCACCCAGCCCGCCATCTTCGCGCTGCAAGTGGCGCTGTTCCGCCTGGTCGAGTCGTGCGGCATCCGGCCTGACTTCCTGGCCGGTCACTCGATCGGCGAACTGGCCGCCGCCCACGTGGCAGAGGTGTTCAGCCTGGAGGACGCCGCCCGTCTGATCACGGCTCGGGGCCGTCTGATGCAGGCGCTTCCGCCGGGCGGGGCGATGGTCGCGATCCAGGCCACCGAGGACGAGGTCGTCCCGCACCTCACCGATGAGGTCGGGATCGCCGCCGTCAACAGCCCGACCTCCATCGTGATCTCCGGTGCCGAGGACGCGGTCACAGCGGTGGTCGAGCACTTCGCTGACCGCAAGACGACCCGGTTGAAGGTCTCGCACGCCTTCCACTCGCCGCTGATGGACCCGATGCTGGAGGACTTCCGCAAGGTCGCCGAGACGGTCAGCTACAGCGAGCCGACGATCCGCCTGACCAAGGACGTCACCTCGCCCGACTACTGGGTCCGGCACGTCCGCAACGCCGTGCGGTTCGCCGACGACGTCCGCCACCTCGACGGCGAAGGCGTCACCCGGTACCTGGAGATCGGCCCGGACGGCGTCCTGACTGCAATGGCGCAGCAGACCGCCGACGGCACCATGGCCGCAACCCTCCGCCGCGACCGTCCCGAAACCGAGAGCCTGTTCACAGGCATCGGCCAGGTCTTTGCAGCGGGCGTCCCGGTGAACTGGAGGGCGGTCTTCGAGGGACGCGGCGCCCAGCGGGTCGATCTGCCCACGTATCCCTTCCAGCGCAAGCGGTATTGGGCGGAGCCGAAGGGGACGTCCGATGTGGCCGGGGCGGGGCAGCAGGCCGCCGACCACCCGCTTCTCGGTGCCGTCGTCGCGCTTCCGGAGTCGGACGGCGCCGTCCTGACCGGGCGGCTCTCGCTCGACGCGCATCCCTGGCTCGCGGACCACGACGTGCTCGGCACCGTGCTCTTCCCCGGCACCGGACTGGTCGAGCTGGCGCTGCGGGCGGGCCGCGAGGTCGGAGCGACGGCGCTCGATGAGCTGACCATGGAGGCTCCGCTGATCGTGCCGGAGCGCGGCGGGGCGGCCGTCCAGGTCGTCGTCGATGCGGCCGAGCGGACGTTCTCAATCTTCTCCCGGGACGGCGGCGACACCGACGAGCCGTGGACGCGCCACGCGAGCGGACGCTTCGGCCCAGCGGACGGCCACACGCCGGATTGGGATTTCACCGCTTGGCCGCCGCCCGGCGCGACGCCGATCGACGTCGACACCGCCTACGCGACGCTGCTGGGGCGCGGCTACGGCTACGGCCCGGTCTTCCAGGGGCTCCGGGCCGCGTGGCGGCGCGGCGACGAGACGTTCGCCGAGGTCGCCCTTCCCGAGACCGTCGAGGCGGGACGGTTCGGCCTGCATCCCGCCTTGTTCGACGCCGCGATGCACGCCGTCCTGCTGGAGGACGACGGCGGGGGAGAGACGCACCTTCCGTTCGCGTGGAGCGGCGTGACGCTGCACGGTGGTGGCGTGTCCTCGGCGCGGGTCCGCATCGCGCCGTCGCCGTCCGGTGAGATGGGCATCCGGATCGCGGACGGGACCGGACGGCCGGTCCTGGGCGTGGGCGGTCTCGCATCGCGGCCGGTGTCGTCCGAACAGCTCCGGTCCGCCGCTGCGACCGAACCGCTGTTCCGGGTGGACTGGGTGCCCGCGCCCGCCGATCGCGCGCCGGTGGACGGCGTCGTGCTGCGCTGCCTGAAGTTCCAGGAGGACGCCCCGGTCGCCGTCCGCGCCGTCACCGACCAGGTGCTCGGCGCCGTGCAGGACTGGCTCGCCGACGAGGAGCGCGCCGGCGACAGGCTCATCGTCGTCACCGACGGCGCGACCGACGGCGGCAACCTCGCCCACGCCGCGGTCTGGGGCCTGGTCCGCGCGGCGGAGGCCGAGAACCCCGGCCGCTTCCTCCTCGTCGACACCGCGGCCGGGCTTCCCGCCGAACTGCCGCCGGGCGAGCCCGAGCTCGCGATCCACGACGGCCAGATCCGCGTCCCACGGCTGGCCAGGGCCGAAGCCGGGGACACCGTCCCGAGCTGGGGTGGCACCGTCCTGATCACCGGCGGTACGGGCGGACTCGGCGCGTTGATCGCGCGCCATCTGGTCACCGTCCACGGTGTGCGGAGCCTGGTCCTCACCAGCCGCCGCGGGCCGGACGCACCAGGCGCGGCCGAGCTGCGCGAAGAACTCTCCGGGCTCGGCGCGGACGTCACCGTCGAGGCGTGCGACGCCGCCGACCGCGAAGCCCTCGCAACCCTGCTCGCACGGCACCCGATCGACGCGGTGGTCCACGCCGCGGGCGTCCTCGACGACGGCGTGGTGTCCGCGCTGACCTCCGAGCGCGTGGACGCCGTCTTCCGTCCCAAGGTCGACGCCGCCTGGAACCTGCACGAGCTGACCCGCGACCGCGACCTGACCGCGTTCGTCCTCTTCTCGTCCCTCGCCGGGACGCTCGGCTCCGCCGGGCAGGGCAACTACGCGGCGGCCAACGCCTGGCTGGACGCGCTCGCCGCGCGCCGCCGCGCGGACGGCCTCCCCGCGCAGTCGCTCGCCTGGGGCGCGTGGGCGGACGCCGGCGGCATGGCCGACCGCCTGGACGAGGCGGAGATCCGGCGGCTCGCCCGCGCGGGCCTGCCGCCGCTGTCCGCCGAGCAGGGGCTCGCGGCGTTCGACGCGTCCGTCCGCTCCGGCGGCGCCGTGCTGCTGCCGGTGCCGCTCGACCTCGCGGTGCTGCGCGCGCAGGCGGCGTCCGGGCTCGTCCCGGCGATGCTGCACGGCCTGGTGCGCGTCCCGGCCCGGCGCGCGACCGGTGACTCCTCGCTGCTCAGGCGGCTCGCGGGCCTGGACGGGGCCGAGCGGGAGCAGGTCCTGCTCGACGTGGTCCGCGCGCAGGTCGCCGCCGTCCTCGGCCACGACGCCGAGGACGCCGTCGAACCCGACCGCGCGTTCAAGGACCTCGGCTTCGACTCGCTCACCGCCGTCGAGCTCCGCAACGCGCTGAACGCCGCGACCGGTCTCCGGCTGCCCGCCACGCTCGTCTTCGACCACCCGACGGCCCGCGCGGTCGCGGACCATCTCCGCGACACGCTCGCCGGGTCGTCGGACGAGGTCCGCGTCTCCGTGCGGGCGCCGCTCGACGACGAGCCGATCGCGATCGTCGCGATGGCCTGCCGCTACCCCGGCGGTGTCACCACACCGGACGACCTGTGGCGGCTCGTGGCCACCGCCACCGACGGCATCTCCGCCTTCCCCGCCGACCGCGGCTGGGAGATCGAACCCGGCAAGAGCCTCGCGGACGAGGGCGGATTCCTCTACGACGCGGCCGAGTTCGACGCGGACTTCTTCGGCATCAGCCCCCGCGAGGCCCGCGACATGGACCCGCAGCAGCGGCTCCTGCTGGAGACGTCGTGGGAGGTTCTGGAGCGGGCCGGGATCGACCCGACGACGCTGAAGGGCAGCCCGACCGGCGTCTTCGCCGGCGTCATGTACCACGACTACGGCGGCGGCAGTAACGGCAGCATCGTCTCGGGCCGCGTCTCCTACACCCTCGGCCTGGAAGGCCCGGCCGTCACCGTCGACACCGCCTGCTCGTCCTCGCTCGTCGCCCTGCACCTGGCGATCCAGGCGCTTCGCTCGGGCGAATGCGCGCTCGCGCTGGCGGGCGGCGTGACGGTGATGGCGACCCCCGAGACGTTCATCGAGTTCACCCGTCAGCGCGGCCTCGCGGCGGACGGCCGCTGCAAGTCCTTCGCCGCCGCGGCCGACGGCACCGGCTGGGGCGAGGGCGCGGGCGTCCTCCTCGTCGAGCGGCTGTCGGACGCGCGCCGCAACGGCCACCCGGTGCTGGCGCTCGTCCGCGGGACGGCCACCAACCAGGACGGCGCGTCCAACGGGCTGACCGCGCCGAACGGCCCATCGCAGCGCCGCGTCATCCACCAGGCCCTCGCCGCCGCCGGTCTCTCGACATCGGACGTCGACGTCATCGAAGGCCACGGCACCGGCACCGCCCTGGGCGACCCGATCGAAGCTCAGGCGCTGCTCGCGACCTATGGTCAGGAGCGGGACGAGCCGCTGTGGCTCGGGTCGATCAAGTCGAACATCGGCCACACCCAAGCCGCCGCCGGGGTCGCCGGGATCATCAAGATGATCGAGGCGATGCGGCACGGCGTCATGCCGCAGACGCTGCACGTGGACGACCCGACGCCGCAGGTCGACTGGACCGCGGGGAACGTCCGGCTGCTGACGGAGCCGCGCGAGTGGCCGCGTAATGATCGTCCGCGCCGGGCAGGGGTGTCGTCCTTCGGGATCAGCGGGACCAACGCCCACGTCATCATCGAAGAGGCACCGGCCGTCGAGCAGGAGCCGCAGGAGCGCCGCGACCTGCCAGTGGTGCCGATTCCCGTGTCGGCCAGAACTCGCGAAGCCCTTGAGGAGCAGGTCCAGCGGTTCTCCGCCTTCGTCCAGGACCAGAACGAGCTGGACGTGGCGTTCTCGGCCGCGACAGGACGCGCCGCGCTGGACCACCGCGCGGTTCTCATCGGTGACGAGATCGTTTCGGACGTCGTCACCAACGGCAAGCTGGCCTTCCTGTTCACGGGCCAGGGCAGCCAGCGGGTCGGGATGGGCCGCGAGCTGTATGACACGTTCCCGGCGTTCGCAGTGGCGTTCGATGAGGTCTGCGCGGCCTTGGAGCTGCCGCTCAAGGACGTGATCTGGTCGGACGCGGACGCGTTGAACCGCACGGAGTTCACCCAGCCCGCCATCTTCGCGCTGCAAGTGGCGCTCTTCCGTCTCGTCGAGTCGTGGGGCGTCCGGCCTGACTTCCTGGCCGGTCACTCGATCGGCGAGTTGGCCGCCGCCCACGTGGCAGGCGTGTTCAGCCTGGAAGACGCAGCCCGCCTGATCACCGCACGAGGGCGTTTGATGCAGGCACTCCCGTCCGGCGGAGCGATGGTCGCCATCCAGGCCACCGAAGACGAGGTCACCCCCCACCTCACCGATGAAGTCGGGATCGCCGCTGTCAACAGCCCGACGTCCGTCGTGATCTCTGGGACCGATAAGGCCGTGGCAGCGGTGGTCGAGCACTTCGCCGACCGCAAGACGACCCGGCTGAAGGTCTCCCACGCCTTCCACTCGCCGCTCATGGACCCGATGCTGGAGGACTTCCGCAAGGTCGCCGAAACGATCGTCTACAGCAAGCCGACGATCCGCCTGACCAAGGACGTCACCTCGCCCGACTACTGGGTCCGGCACGTCCGCGACGCCGTCCGGTTCGCCGACGACGTCCACCACCTCGATAAGGAAGGCGTCACCCGCTTCCTCGAAATCGGCCCGGACGGCGTCCTGACCGCGATGGCGCAGCAGACCGCCGACGGCACCATGGCCGCCACCCTCCGCCGCGACCGCCCAGAAACCGAGAGCCTGTTCACCGGCATCGGACGGCTGCACGCAGCGGGCGTTCCGGTCGACTGGAACGCGGTCTTCGACGGCACCGGCGCGCAGCGGGTCGATCTGCCCACCTACCCCTTCCAGCGCAAGCGGTACTGGCTGATGGGGGAGGCGGGCCTTGGGGCGGCCGGGCTGGACGCCGTCGAGCATCCGCTGCTGGGCGCGATGGTCGAGTTGCCCGATACGGGCGGGGCGGTGTTCACCGGGCGGCTGTCCACGGACTCGCAGCCCTGGCTGGCCGATCACGACGTCCTCGGCACCGTGCTGCTTCCCGGTACGGGGCTGGTCGAGCTGGCGTTGCAGGCCGCTCACCAGGTCGGCTGCGGCGCGGTGGAGGAGTTGACGCTCGAAGCGCCGCTGATCGTCCCGGAGAGGGGCGGTGTGGCGGTCCGGGTCGTGGTGGGAGGCGAGACGGAGTCCGGCACGCGCACGGTGGAGATCTACTCGTGCCAGGACGGCGAGACATGGGTCCGGAACGCGGCCGGCAGCGCGACCGTGGCGGCGGCCTCACCGTCGTCGGATCTGGCGGTATGGCCACCGCGGGACGCGACGCCGCTCCCTGTGGACGGCGCGTACGAGCGGCTGCTCGCCCGCGGCTACGACTACGGGCCGACGTTCCGCGGGCTCAGGGCGGCGTGGCGGCGCGGTGACGAGGTGTTCGCCGAGGTCGCGCTTCCGGAGGGGGCGGAGGCGAACCGGTTCGGCGTGCATCCGGCGCTGCTCGACGCGGCGATGCACACGGGCCTGCTGGACGAGGGCGACGGAGACGCTCCGCATCTGCCGTTCTCGTGGAACGGCGTCACGCTTCACCAGGCGGGTGCGGCGGCGCTGCGCGTCCGGATGTCCCGCATCACCGGCACCGAGCGAGGCGACGGTGAAGGCGACGGCGTGGAGCTGCTGGTCGCCGACGAGGCCGGGGCGCCCGTCCTGTCGGTGGAGACGCTGGTCTCCCGTCCGGTCTCCATCGAGCAGTTGCAGGCGGGCGGCGAGCATCGGGAGTCGCTGTTCACGCTCGCGTGGGAGAAGGCCGGCGCCGTCGCGGAAGCGGACGCCGCGATCTACGAGGTCCCGGTGGCCGACGGGGACGCGCCGGAGGTCGTCCGCGCCGTCCTGGACGACGTGCTCTCCAAGATCCAGGAGTGGCTTTCCGAGGAAGGCGAAGGCCAGGACGACACCGAGGGCGGAAGTGGCGGACGGCTCGCGGTCGTCACGCGCCGCGCCGTCTCGGTGGACGGCGAGGACGTCGATCTCGGCCACGCGCCGGTGTGGGGTCTCGTCCGGGCGGCGGAGGCCGAGAACCCCGGCAGGTTCGCGCTCGTGGACCTCGGTGAGGGCGAGGCGCTCCCGGCATCGCTCATCGACGAGCCCGAGGTCGCGGTCCGAGATGGCGGCACATTGCTCGTGCCGCGCCTGGCCCGCGTCCCCGCGGCGGCCGTCGAGGACGGTGATGACCCGTGGACGCCCGACGCGACCGTGCTCGTCACAGGCGGGACGAGTGGCCTCGGCGCGCACGTCGCCCGGCACCTGGTGACCGGCCACGGTGTCCAGACCCTGGTCCTGACGAGCCGCCGCGGCGCGGACGCGCCGGGTGCGGCGGAGCTGCGCGCGGAGCTCGCGGCGCACGGTGCGCGCGTCGAGATCGAGGCGTGCGACGTGGCCGACCGGGCGGCGCTGGCCCGGGTCCTGGACCGCCATCCGGTGGACGCGGTCGTCCACGCGGCCGGTGTCGTGGACAACGGCCTGGTCGGGGCGCTCACGCCGGAGCGCGTGGAGGCCGTCCTGCGCCCGAAGGTGGACGGCGCCTGGAACCTGCACGAGCTGACCCGCGACCGCGACCTGTCGGCGTTCGTGCTGTTCTCGTCGGTCGGCGGGCTCGTCCTGGCGGCGGGGCAGGGCAGCTACGCCGCCGCCAACGTGTTCCTGGACGCGCTCGCGCTGCACCGCCGCACGCTGGGCCTGCCCGCCGCGTCGCTGGCGTTCGGGCTGTGGGCGGTCGACACCGGGCTCGGGGAGCTCGGCGACGCCGACCTGGAGCGGATGCGCCGCATGGGCCTGCCCGCGCTGCCGCGGGAGGAGGGCCTGGCGCTGCTGGACGACGCGCTGCGCACGCGGGAGCCGGTGCTGGCGCCGTTCCGCCTGGACACCGCCGCGCTCCGGGCCCGCGCCGGGGACGGCGTCCCGGTCCTGCTGAGCGGGCTCGTG
>NZ_CAACUY010000207.1 GCF_900659615.1 Actinomadura fibrosa
CGCCCTCGACGGGCTGCCCGGCGCGGGTGCGGGTCCGCGCGCGCTTGCGGCGGCGCGGCCGCGGCCGCTCCCGCTCGGTGTCGCGCTCGCGGGTGTGAGTGCGGGTCTTGCCGGTCTCGCCGATGTCCTCGAGCTCTTCGGCGTCCAGCCCGGCGCGCTCGCCCCGCTGCTCCTTCGGCAGCTTGCCCTTCGTGCCCGCGGGGATCCCGAGGGCCTCGAAGAAGTGCGGCGAGGTGGAGTAGGTCTCCTCCGGCGCCGCGAAGGGCAGGTCGAGCGTGCTGTTGATCAGCTTCCAGCGGGTGAGGTCGGCCCAGTCGATGAGCGTGACGGCGACGCCCTCCTTGCCCGCCCGGCCGGTCCGGCCGATCCGGTGCACGTAGGTGTCGGCGCTGTCGGGGCACTCGAAGTTGACCACGTGGGTGACGTCGTCGACGTCGAGCCCGCGGGCCGCCACGTCCGTGGCGACGAGCACATCGATCTTGCCGTTGCGGAACGCGCGCAGCGCCCGCTCCCGCTGGCTCTGCCCGAGGTCGCCGTGCACGGCGGCGGCGTCGAAGCCGCGCTGCGCGAGGTCGGCGGCGACGCGGTCGCAGGCCCGCTTGGTCTGGCAGAAGACCATCGTCAGGCCGCGGCCCTCCGCCTGGAGCAGGCGGGCCACCATCTCGGGCTTGTCCATCTGGTGGGCCTGGAACACGTGCTGGACGACCTGCGGCGTCGCCTCGGACTCCGCGTGCGACTCGGCCCGCACGTTGGTCGGACGGGTGAGGTAGCGGCGCGACAGCGAGACGATCTCGCCCGGCATCGTCGCCGAGAAGAGCATGGTCTGCCGCTGCGCCGGGATCCGGTCGATGATCCGCTCGATGTCGGGTAGGAACCCGAGGTCGAGCATCCGGTCGGCCTCGTCCAGCACCAGCACGCCGACCTGCGACAGGTCCAGGTGCTTCTGCTTGACGAGGTCGAGCAGGCGGCCCGGGGTGCCGACGACGACGTCGACGCCCTCCTTGAGCGCGCTGATCTGCGGCTCGTAGGCGCGCCCGCCGTAGACCGACAGGACGCGGGTGCCGAGCTTGCCGCCGGCGACCAGGAGGTCGTCGGTGACCTGGAGGGCCAGCTCGCGGGTCGGCGCGACGACGAGCGCCTGCGGCTTGCGGCCGCCGTGCTCGATGCGCTGGAGCAGCGCGGCGCCGAACGCGAGCGTCTTGCCGGTGCCCGTGCGGGCCTGGCCGATGATGTCGTGCCCGCCCAGCGCGATCGGCAGGGCGAGCTCCTGGATGGGGAACGCTTCCACGATGCCCTCGGCTTCGAGGGCGTCTGCTATCTCGGGGACGACCCCGAGTTCACGAAAGGTAGTCAGGGCTTTCAGCCTCCAATGTGCGGGGTCCTCGCTCCCGGGTGCGGCGCGGCCCGATGCCCGTCCCGGCGGGATGCCGGGGGACGCGGACGTCGCGTCCGGTCCAGGACACAGTGGGCTCCGGCCGGGCGGCGCCGCTCGGACGCGCCCGCCGATCGCTTCCTGTGGCCGCGCGCTCGCGCGGGAGGGACCAGCCGTCAATCAATTCTTCGGCGACCGCAGTCAGGGGTTGAGAGCAGTCACTCGCTGTGGCTGCGTGCGGTCACACTCCGCCACGCAGTGTACCGACCGTCAAGTGCGTACACCAATAGCCGATCACTGGACTCAACGTATCCGCGATCCTGTCTATTCCATGCCCCGCCCGCCAGGGCCTATCCCGCCTCCGGCGAAACCTCCGGAGGACCCGGGAGCACCCGGTGGAAGCGGGGTCACAACGGCCACTTCCGGACATCGTCCGGGCGGCCACGGCGAAGGCCCCCGCCGGACGGCGGGGGCCTTCACCGGTGGGCCGCCGGCCTCAGGCGGGGGACTCGGGGCCGGCGGCCGCGCTCAGTGGACCGGGTTCAGCGGTCCGTGACCGTCACCGCGGTTCGGGCGGCGGCGGTCAGTAGGAGCGCCGGCGGCCGCCCCAGCCGTAGCGCCGGCCGCCTCCGCGGGAGTGCATCGAGGTCAGGGCCATCACGCCGACGGCGGCGAGCAGGACCGCGAAGAGCAGTGCGACGAGCGTCCCGGCGCCGAGGGCGTTGGCGATCACACCGCCGAGGATCGCCCCGGCGATGCCGACCAGGATCGTCATCGCGATCCCGATCGGGTTGCGGCCCGGGACGATGAGGCGCGCCAGGGCGCCGATGACGGCACCGACGACGATGAACCAGA
Organism: Actinomadura fibrosa; assembly: GCF_900659615.1. Taxonomy (GTDB): domain Bacteria; phylum Actinomycetota; class Actinomycetes; order Streptosporangiales; family Streptosporangiaceae; genus Spirillospora; species Spirillospora fibrosa. The sequence goes on from NZ_CAACUY010000207.1 coordinate 2,228, forward strand.
GAATCGTCGTGATCATGTCGATCATCCATTCCGTTTCCGTGGGCCGCGTGGCCCGTGGTCGGGAATCGATATGCCCGCCATACCCGGATCAAACAAAGCGCAGGTCAGGAGGTTTTCAAGCTTGCCCAAGGCCTGCTCGGAGCTGGTCCGGCACTCGTCCGGGGCCTGTTCGGAACCCCGTGCCGGGGTCTCAGGTGTACTGGGTGCCGAAGCCCACGCTGCGCTGCTCGTCCTCCGAGATCTCCAGGTAGCCCACCCGGTCGGCCGGGATGACGATCCGCCCGGAGCGGCGGTCCTTGAGCACGAAGACGCCGCGCTCGTCGGCCAGCGCCTCGGCCAGCGCCTGCTGGACCTCGTCGGCCGACTGCGCGGTGTCCACCACGAGTTCCTTGGGCACAGACTGGACGCCGATGCGAACCTGCACGTGATGCTCCCGTCGTCGAACGCGTCCGCCGGCCACCGGCGGCCCCGCCTCCGATGGTGGCACGGAGATCGGCGGTTCCGCCGCCGTGCCACTTCGCCGCGAGTGAACGCCCGGCGGGGACTGAACTCAGCCGGTGCGGGGGAAGCCGGAGATCCCGCGCCACGCGAGCCGGGCGATGATCTTCTCGGCGGTGTCCTTGGGGATGGCGCGGTGCTGGGACAGCCAGTAGCGGGCGCTGACCTCGGCCATGCCGACGAGGCCCATGCCGAGCAGGTGCGCCTCGTCGTTCGGGGCGTTGGTGTCCTCGGCGATCACCTGGGCGATCATCTCCGCGCACTGCTGGTTGGCCCGGTCGACGCGGGCGCGGACGGGCGCCACGTTGCGCAGGTCGGACTCGAAGACGAGCCGGTACGCCTCGCCGTCGCCCGCCACGAAGTCGTAGAACGCCTGCATGCTCGCCTGCACGCGCAGCTTGTTGTCCGTCGTGGACTCCAGGGCGTCGCGGACGGTCTTCACGAGCGCCTCGGCGTGCTCGTCCAGCAGGGCCAGGTAGAGCTCCAGCTTGCCCGGGAAGTGCTGGTACAGGACGGGCTTGCTGACGCCCGCGCGCTCGGCGATCTCGTCCATCGCCGCGGCGTGGTAGCCCTGCGCGACGAACACCTCCTGGGCCGCGCCGAGCAGTTGCCTGCGGCGCGCCAGGCGCGGCAGTCTCGTGCCACGGGGGCGGGCGTCCGGGGTCGCGGTCACCACACTCTCCGATCACCGAATCAATGCGACGGAAGAGGGTGTCCGTCGCGGGGAAACAATCCCATCATCCTACGCGCGAGTAACCTCGCGGGTCACTAACAAAGCCCGCCGACGTTCCTTCACGCAGGTCAGTGTATTTCCGAGAGCGACTCCCCGGGCACCTCCGCCACCCGGCCCCGGCCCGCCCGGCGGGGGAGTGTGGCCGCCGGGCGAGACGGCCGGTCAGGGGACCGGCCGCGGGGCCAGGGGACCGGTCAGCGGGGCTCCTCGTCGTCGTCCAGCTTGATCTCGCGGTGCTGGTCCGCGACGTCGAACTCGTCGGCGTCGAACGGCACCTGGTCGGGCCAGGCGGCCCGCTCGTCGTCGTCGCCCTCGACCGGGGTCCGCTGCTCGGCGGCGTCCGCCTCGGGGGCCTCGACCGGTACGGGCTGCTCAAGGTCGTCGGTCTCACTCATTGCGCCTCCTCGAAGGACTCGTCACGGGGTCGGGGACTCGTCACAGGCTTCCGGCCAGTTCCCGCAGCGGCGCCTCGATGGACTCGCCGTAGGTGGGGAACGCGTGGACGACGTCGGTGAGCAGGCTCAGCGGCGTCTCCGCGCGGATGGCCAGTGCGATCTCGCTCATCCACTCCTCAGCGTAGAGCCCGGCCGCGGCCGCGCCGATCAGCAGGCCGCGGGCGCGGTCGGCGTACAGCTCGACGCGGCCCCGGTCGTCGGCCTCGACGGCGGCCCGCGTCGTCGCCGCGAGGTCGTACCCGGCCGTGAGCAGGTCTATTCCGAGTTCCGCGGCCTGCCTCGGGGAGATCCCGACCGAGTACACGGTGGGCGTGGTGTAGACCACACGGGGGATCGCCCGGTAGTCGGCCTCGCGCCGCCGGCCGAGGAGGTTCGAGAGCACCACGCGCGCCTGGTAGCGGGCGGCGTGGGCGGTGCGGGCGACGCCGGTGACGTCGCCGGCGGCCCAGATCCCGCCCGTCGAGGACGGGACGGCGCAGGTCTCGTCGACCGGCACGCCGTGCCCGGGGGAGACGGCGACGCCGAGCGCCTCCAGGCCGAGGCCCTCGACGCGGGGACGGCGCCCGGCCGCGACGAGGATGCGGTCGGTGTCGAGGGCGCCGCCGTCCGACAGCCACAGCCGGAGCCCGTAGTCCTTGCGCTCGACGTGCCCGAGGCCGGATCCGAGCCGCAGGTCGACGCCCATGCGGCGGAGCGCGTCGGCGAGCGCCTCCCCGGCGAACGCGGCCTCGGCGGTCAGCAGCCCCCCGGACGCCTCGACGACGGCGACCTGCGAGCCGAACGCCGCGTAGACCTGCGCCATCTCGCAGCCGACCGGGCCGCCGCCGAGCACGACGAGGCGGCGCGGCAGGTCCGGGACGGACAGGGCCTCGTCGCTCGTCCAGTACGGGACGTCGGCGAGCCCCTCCACGGCCGGGACGGCGGGCTCGCTCCCGGTGCAGACGACGAGGTCGTCGAAGCCGAGCCCGGTGCCGTCCACGTCGAGCCGGCCGGGTTCGAGGACCCGGCCGCGGCCGCGCAGGACGGTGACGCCGTCCTCGGCGAGGCGGGCGACGGCGCGGTCGTCCTCGCGCCGCCGGGCCAGCTCGTCGCGCCGCGCGACGGCGAGCTCCCAGGTCTCGCCGCGCCGCGCCGACGACAGCAGCGACTTGGACGGGACGCAGGCGTGGTACGGCGACTCGCCGCCGACCAGGCGGTTCTCCACGAGCGCGACGTCGCGGCCCGCGCGGGCGAGCCCGGACGCGACCAGAGTCCCCGCGGTCCCCCCGCCCAGCACCACGGCGCCGTAGTGATGGTTCTTCGGCAACTGCTCATCCTTCCGCACCGAACGATGTCCCCGTGCCCCTCATGGTGGCGGATCCGCTGCCGGAGCGTGCCCGTTCGGACACATAGGGCATCCGATAAGCGAAGAACGTGGGGAGATGTCCGGGGTGGGGGGTGGGGCAGGGGAGGGTCCGGGCATCAGGGGAGGGCCGGGCGCTCCGAGGCGAGCAGCGGTTCGAGGAGGTCGCCGTGCTTGTCGATCCTCGCCAGGACCTCGTCGGGCGTGAACGCCAGCCCGGCGGCGCCGTCGCAGGACTCCAGCTCGTCCCAGGTGACGGGCGTGGACACCGAGGGGCTGTCCGCGGCGCGCAGGGAGTACGCCGCGACGGTGGTCTTCGCCGGGTTGTTCTGGCTCCAGTCCACGAACACCTTGCCGGTGCGGAGCTTCTTCTCCATCTTCGCGACGACCAGGTCGGGGTGCTCCTTGGCGAGCCGCTGCGCGATGCCCTTCGCGTACTCGGACGTCCGGGATGACTCCTTGATCGGCACGTAGAGGTGCAGGCCCTTCTTGCCGCTGGTCTTGGGGTAGGACTCCAGCCCGTCCTCGGCGAGCAGCGCGCGCAGCAGGTGCGCCACCTCGCAGGCCTCGACGACGGTCGCGGGGGCGCCGGGGTCGAGGTCGAACACGACGAGGTCGGGCTCGTGCACCTTGCCGCGCGGGCCGACCTTCCACTGCGGGACGTGCAGCTCCAGCGCCGCCAGGTTCGCGCACCACACCAGCGTCGGCAGGTCGTCGACGACGACGAAGTCGAGCGTGTCGCGCCCCTTCGAGCTCCCCGGCGTGGGGACGGTCACGGTGCGGACCCAGTCCGGGGTGTGGGACGGCGCGTTCTTCTCGTAGAACTTGCCGCCGTCCACGCCGTCCGGGAAGCGGATCCGGGTCGCCGGGCGGTCCGCGACGTGCGGCAGCATCACCGGCGCCACCCGGGCGTAGTAGTCGATGACCTCGCCCTTGGTGAACTCCGGGTAGAGGCTCTTGTCGAGGTTGGACAGCGTCAGATGCTGCCCGTCCACGTCGACGCCCACCTTCTCACTGCTCACTGGTCACCTCCAGGGGGTCCTTGTCGTCCCGCAGCCCGCGCCAGGAGGGGAACCGGAGGCGGCCCTCCCGGGTGCGCGCGCTGTACGCGACCTCCCCGACGAGGCGGGGCTCAACCCACTGGGCGTCACGGGCGAACTCGCGCGGGACGGGCTCGTCGTAGGGGCTCGTGGAGCGCCGCAGCGGCCACAGCGTCCGGTACAGCTCGTCGAGCGCCCGGTCGGTGAAGCCGGTGCCGACGTGCCCGACGAAGTACAGCTGGCCCTTCGCGTCGTACTCGCCGAGCAGCAGCGACCCCACGCCGCCCTCGCGGCGCCCCTTCCCGGGCTTCCAGCCGCAGACGACGACCTCGCGCGTCATGAAGTTCTTCACCTTGCGCCAGAACTCGACCCGGCGGCCCGGCCGGTACGGGGAGTCGAGGCGCTTGGCGAGCACCCCTTCGAGGCGCTGCTCCTGGGTGAAGTCGAGCAGCTCCTTGACCTGGGCGGTGTCGCCGCCGTCCAGGTACGGGGGCACCTCGACCGGCCCGGTGCCGGCGAGGTCCAGCTCGGCGAGGAGGGAGCGGCGCTCGGAGTAGGGGGCGTCGTAGAGGGGCCGCCCGTTCAGGTAGAGCAGGTCGAACACGACGTACCGGACGGGCACCTCGCGGATCAGCCGGGGGTCGGGGTGGGCGACGTGCATCCGGCGCTGGAGGCGCTCGAAGCTCGGCCGCCCCTGCTCGAAGGCGACGACCTCGCCGTCCAGGAGGACGTCGTGGTGGGGGAGGAGGTCGGCGAGGCCGGACAGCTCCGGGTAGCGGCCCGCGACGTCCCCGCCGCGGCGCCCGGCGGCGCGGACGCCGTCCGCGGAGACGTGCGCGAGGGCGCGGACGCCGTCCCATTTGAGCTCCAGCCCCCAGCGTTCGCCGTCGTCGGGGAGGTCCCCGGTGACGGCCATCATCGGCTCGACCGGCCACGGCATGGTCATACCGCCGTCTTACCCGCTGCCCGCGCCGAGGAAAAGGATCAAGGGCTCGTTGTGGCGCAAATCGAACGGGGTTGCGAGGCTAAGGGGAGGAACGTGCGGGGTAAGGACAGATCATGCGCAGTATCTGGAAGGGCGCGATCTCCTTCGGGCTGGTGACCATACCGGTGAAGCTGTATTCGGCGACCGAGCAGCGGGACGTCGCCTTCCACCAGGTGCACCGCGAGGACGGGGGCCGCATCAAGTACAAGCGGGTGTGCACGGTCGACGGCGAGGAGGTGCCGTACTCCGACATCGCCAAGGGGTTCGAGCTGCCGTCCGGCGACATGGTCGTGCTCACCGACGAGGACTTCGCCGACCTGCCGCTGTCGACGAGCCGCCGCATCGACGTGCTCCAGTTCGTCGGCGAGGAGGAGGTCGACCCGATCTACTTCGCGAAGTCCTACTACCTGGAGCCCGACGGGCAGGGCGCCAAGCCGTACGTGCTGCTGCGGGACGCCCTGGAGGGCTCGGGGCGGGTCGCGGTCGTGAAGGTGGCGCTGCGGCAGCGCGAGTCGCTGGCGACGCTGCGCGTCCGCGACGGCGTGTTCGTCCTGGAGACCATGCTGTGGCCGGACGAGGTCCGCGCGCCCGACTTCCCGTTCCTGGAGGAGGACATCGAGGTCCGCAAGCAGGAGCTCTCGATGGCGACCTCGCTGATCGAGTCGATGGAGGGCGACTTCGACCCCTCCGAGTACAAGGACGCCTACCGCGAGGCGCTCCAGCAGGTGATCGACGCCAAGATCGAGGGCAAGGAGATCACCAGGCCGGAGGAGGAGGCCGGGGAGGAGCCCGCCGCCGACCTGCTGAGCGCGCTGCGCGCGAGCGTGGAGGCGGCGAAGAAGAGCCGCGGCGGCAAGGGCGGCGGCGCGGGGAAGCCCGCCGCGAAGAAGCCGGCCGCGCGCAAGTCGTCGGCGCGGTCGACATCAGCGCGCAAGTCGTCCTCCGGGTCCTCGGCGGCGAAGAAGGAGCCCGCGAAGAGCCGCGGCCGCAAGTCCGCCTAGAGGAGCGGGCTCCGGGACGCGTCCTCGCCGAGGGGTGCCAGGACGGGGCGCTTGGCGGTGACCAGGTCGCCGGACGAGCGGCCCCGCAGCCGGCGGCCGATCCACGGCGCCAGGTACGCGCGGGCCCAGCGGGTGTCGGACAGCAGCCGCGCGCCGCGGCTCAGCTCGGGCAGCGGCTCCAGCGGCGGCTCGCGCCAGTCGCCCACGTCCGGCACGCCGAGCGCCTCCAGCATGGCGAGCGCCACGCGGCGGTGGCCCTCGGGCGACATGTGCAGCCGGTCCTCGGCCCAGGCGCGCCAGTCGCGCAGGACGTCCATGGACCACTGGTCGACGACGAACGCGCCGCGGCGGGCGGCGATCGCGCGGAGCTGCTCGTTGAAGACGGCGACGCGCCCGCGGGTCCGCCGGATCACCGGCGAGCCGGCCGGGTCGACGCCGGTGAACAGGACCACGTCGGCGCCGGTGCCGCGCAGCGCCGCGACGGCGGCGTCCATGCGCGCGGCGAGCTCGTCCACGTCCGTGCCGGGCCGGAGGAGGTCGTTGCCGCCGCCCGACACCGACACGAGGTCGGGCCTCAGCTCCAGCGCGGCGGGGAGCTGCTCGTCGATGATCCGGCCGAGGAGGCGGCCGCGGACCGCGAGGTTGGCGTAGCCGAACCCGGCGGCGCGGGCCGCGAGGGCCTCCGCCGCCCGGTCGGCCCAGCCGCGCCATCCGCCGCCGGGGGCCGGGTCCCCGACCCCTTCGGTGAAGGAGTCGCCGATCGCCACATATCGCGTCCAGAGCATGCGCACATGCTATGTGAGCTGCGGGATCGTCCCGAACCGCGGCGATAGGGGCCCGCGGCGCCGTACGCAGGGCGTCGTGCAGCGGGCGTCGTGCAGCGGGCGTCAGTCGCGGCGGACCGCGAGGACGCGGCCGAGCGCGGACGCGGCGCCGGACGGGTCGTCGCAGGACGCGATCCGCTCGCCCCAGCCGTAGAAGTAGGACCAGGTGCGGTCGGCGTGGTTCTGGACGGCGATGACGTTCTCGTTGAACGCGCGGATCTCCGGGTTGGCGACGAGCGCGGACGGGCACCGGTCGTCCGGTGCGGCGACCTCGACCGTCCAGCCGCGCGAGCGCAGCACGTCGGTCAGGCGTTCCAGGTGCCCGAGCGCCGTCTCGGCCTCGGTGATCACCAGCGTGGACATGGTGCCTCCAGGGAAAGGGAAAGCGTCCCGTGTTCGCATTGAGATGGGTGTACCGGGCGGGGTCCGTCGCGGTGCGCGTCACACGACAGGACGGCCGGTGAATGACGTTCAGTCTCGCGCCGCGCCGGATCGAGCACAAGCGCTTTGCCGTAGTTGCCCGGTAAATGGCTGCGGGGCGGAGCCTCCGCTCCGCCCCGCGCCCCCGATGTGGTGGTGTTTTCCGCGCCCCCGTCCCTGTGCCGGTGGCTGTCCCGTGGCTAGGCGACGGGTTCGAGGCGGGACGCCGGCGGGGCGGGCTCGTCGCCCTCGCGGATCCCGAAGCGGCCGTAGAGGCGGCGCAGCGGGCCGGGGGCCCACCAGTTGGCGCGGCCCAGCAGCCGCATCGTCGCGGGCACCAGCAGCGCACGGACGAGCGTGGCGTCCATGAGGATCGCGATGGCCATGCCGACGCCGGTCATCTTGATGAACGTGACGCCGGAGGTGGCGAACGCGCCGATCACCACGATGAACAGCAGCGCGGCGCTGGTGATGATCGCGCCGGTGCGCTGCACGCCGGCCGCGACCGCGGCGGTGTTGGAGCCGGTCAGGTCGTACTGCTCGCGGACCCGCGAGAGCAGGAACACCTCGTAGTCCATCGAGATCCCGAACAGCATCGCCAGCATGAGGACCGGCATCGCCGGGGCGATCGAGCCCGTCGCGGTGAAGTCCAGCAGCCCGGACAGGTGGCCGTCCTGGAAGATCAGGACGACCGCGCCGAACGTCGCCGACAGCGACAGCAGGTTCATCACGATCGCCTTGAGCGGCAGCAGGATCGACCCGAACGCGAGGAACAGCAGGGCGAAGGTCGCGCCGCCGACCAGCAGCGCGAGCCACGGCAGCGTCGCGCCGACGCTGGCGAGCTGGTCGGAGACCTCCGCGGTCGCCCCGCCGACCTGGACGCGCGCGCCGGGCGGCGCCGGGACGTCCCGGACGCGATCGACGAGGGCGCGGGCGGCGCCGGAGTTGGGATCGGCGTCGTACCGCAGGGCGATGCGGGTCGTCGTGCCGCTGGAGCCGGTGACGGCGGCGTCGGTCGCGCCGGGCAGGGCGGTCAGCCGGTCCTGGTAGGCCTGGAGCGCGGCCCGGTCGGCGGTGCCGGTCACGACGGCCTCGATCGGGGCGGTGGCGTTGCGCGGGAACCGCGTCTCCATCTGCTCCGAGACGACCCGCGCGTCGGTCCCGTCGGGCAGCACCTTGGCGTCCACGCCGCCCCAGTTGATGCGGGCGAACGGGGAGCCGAGCGCGACGAGCAGCGCGACGGTCGCGACGACGTAGACGACGGGGCGGCGCATGACGCTGTGCGCGAGCCGCCCCCACCAGCCGTCCGCCCGGCCCGGCGCGGAGGCCGCCGTGGCGGACGAGCGGCGGCGGCGCCGGACGGAGAGGGCGTTCACCCGGGTGCCGAGCAGGCTCAGCAGGGCGGGCAGGACGGTCAGCGCGCCGACCATGCAGACGAACACGGTCGCGATCCCGCCGTAGCCCATGGAGCGCAGGAAGTTCTGCTCGAACAGCAGCAGCCCGGACAGCGACACCGCGACCGTGACCCCGGAGACGGCGACGGTGCGGCCCGCGGTCGCCATCGTCGCGGCGAGGGCGTCCTCGACGGTGGTGCGGCCCGGGTCCCGGCCGAGCTCCTCGCGGAACCGGCTCACGACGAACAGGCCGTAGTCGATCGCGAGGCCGAGCCCGAGGAACGTGGTGATGTTCACCGCGAAGATCGACACGTCGGTGACGTAGCTGAGCAGGTGGAGGGCGGTGAAGGAGCCGAGGATGGCGAAGCCGCCGATCGCGAGCGGCAGGCTCGCCGCGACCAGGCCGCCGAAGATCAGCACCAGCAGGACGAGCAGGACCGGCATGGCCATGCCCTCGGCCCGGCCGATGTCGGAGGAGACGCGCTCGTTGATGGCGGTGCCGGTGCCGACCGTCCCGCCGAGCTTGGCGGTGAGCCCGCCGCCGACGTCGGTCAGCTCGTCCCGGATGTCCTTGAAGCCGTCCTCGCGCCCGGCCTCGTCCGGGCCCGCGAGCCGCAGGACGGCGTAGGTCGCGGTGCGGTCGTCGCTGACGAACTGCCGCGCGCCGGTCGTCCAGTAGGTGGAGGTGGAGGCGACCTTCCCGGGCGGCAGCGCGGACAGCGACCGCTCGACCGCCGCCCGGTAGGACGGGTCGTCGACCGTCATGCCCGGGCGCGCCTGGTAGAGGACCACCACGTCGGCGTCGTCGCGGCCGAGGGCGCGCTCGGCCGTCCTCGCCGCGTGCGCGCTCTCGCTGCTCGGTGTCTCGAAGCCGCCGGAGGAGCTCAGCGCGCCGAAGACGCCCGTGCCCCAGACGGCGGCGAAGACGAGCGCGGCACCCGCCACCGCGAGGACCCACCCGCGCCGCCGGTGCACCCAGCGGCCCCATCGATCGAACATCGTCGTCTCCTCTGTTACAACCGGTAACCGACGTGAACGGCGTTTACTGCGAACAGTGTTAACATTGCATATGCCGTTCACTTTCGTCAACGGTGTTTTTGGGGAATCATGCGGAGGCGGCCGGACGCGGCCGCGGGCGGCGGGTGCGCCGGGCGCCGGGCACGGCGCCGACCGGCGGCGCACCGAACGGGAAGAGGCGGCGCAGTGAGCACACGGCGTGACCGGATGCGCGAGGCGACGGTCAGGGAGATCTCCGAGACCGCGCGGCGGATCCTCGTCGCGGAGGGCGCGGAGGCGGTGACGCTCCGGGCGATCGCCCGGGAGATGGGCATGACCGCCCCGGCGCTCTACCGCTACTACGACAGCCACGGCGAGCTGCTGAGACACCTGGTCGGCGACCTCTTCAACGAGCTGACCGACGAGCTCCACGCCGCCATGAAGGCCGTCGACCCGCCGGACATGGGACGCAAGGTCATGGCCGTGTGCCGGCAGTTCCGCCGGTGGTCGCTCGCGCACCCCCGCGAGTACGCACTGCTCTTCGGCGCCCCGGTGCGCGGGGTCGAGAACCGGGAGGCCGACTTCGCCGAGGAGTGCGCGCAGAAGTTCGGCTGGACGTTCATGGCGCTGTTCCTGGAGCTGTGGCAGAAGAAGCCGTTCCCCGTGCCGCCCGACGAGTCGATCGACCCCGTCCTGCTGGAGCAGCTGCGCCGCTACCGCGACGGCGTCCTCGGCGTGACCCTGCCGCTCGGCGTCATCCAGCAGTACCTCAAGTGCTGGGTCCGGCTCCAGGGCGGCGTCAGCCTGGAGGTCTTCGGGCACCTGGAGTTCGCCCTGGACGACGCCGCGCCGATGTTCGAGCTGATGCTGTCCGAGATCGCCCCCGAGCTCGGCCTCACCTACACCCCGCCGGACTGAGCCCCGGACATGCGAAAGCCCCCGGATCCGCGGGGATCCGGGGGCCTTCGGGAGCCGGTCAGTAGGACGGCAGGCTCGGGTCGATCTGGTTCACCCAGGCCAGGACGCCGCCGCCGACGTGCACCGCGTCGCCGAACCCGGCGTTCTTCACCACGGCCAGCGCCTCGGCCGACCGCACGCCCGACTTGCAGTGCAGGACGATCTTCTTGTCGTGCGGCAGCCGCTCCAGCGCCGACCCGTTCAGGAACTCGCCCTTCGGGATCAGCGTCGCGCCCGGGATCGAGACGATCTCGTACTCGTTGGGCTCGCGGACGTCCACGAGGAAGATGTCGTCGCCGCGGTCCTGCATCTCCTTGAGGTCGCGCGCGGAGATCGTGGAGTCCTGCGCGGCCTCGGCGGCCTCCTCGGAGACCGCGCCGCAGAACGCCTCGTAGTCCTCCAGGAGCTCGGTCTGCGTCGGGTTCTTGCCGCACAGCGGGCACTCGGGGTCCTTGCGGACCTTGACCGACCGGTAGTTCATCTCCAGCGCGTCGTAGATCATCAGGCGTCCGACCAGCGGCTCGCCGATGCCGGTCAGCAGCTTGATCGCCTCGTTCACCTGGATGGAGCCGATCGACGCGCACAGCACGCCGAGCACCCCGCCCTCGGCGCAGGACGGCACCATGCCGGGCGGCGGCGGCTCGGGGTAGAGGCAGCGGTAGCAGGGGCCGTGCTCGGCCCAGAACACCGACGCCTGCCCGTCGAACCGGTAGATCGACCCCCACACGTACGGCTTGCCGAGCAGCACGGCCGCGTCGTTGACCATGTAGCGCGTCGCGAAGTTGTCGGTGCCGTCGACGATCAGGTCGTACTGCCCGAAGATGTCCATGATGTTGTCGCGGTCGAGCGCGGTGTTGTGCACCACGACGTCGATCAGCGGGTTGATCTCGCGCACCGTCGCGGCGGCCGACTCCGCCTTCGGCTGCCCCAGCGAGGACTGCCGGTGGATGACCTGCCGCTGGAGGTTCGACTCGTCCACGACGTCGAAGTCGATGATGCCGAGCGTCCCCACCCCGGCGGCGGCGAGGTACATGAGCGCCGGGGAGCCGAGGCCCCCGGCGCCGACGCAGAGGACCCGGGCGTTCTTGAGGCGCTTCTGCCCGGACATCCCCACGTCCGGGATGATCAGGTGCCGCGAGTAGCGGTTGACCTCGTCGCGGGTGAGCTCCGCTGCGGGCTCGACCAGAGGTGGCAACGACACGGTGACTGCTCCTGTGCTGACGCTCGGCGGATCTGGGGGACCTCTTCGTCCACTCGGCACAACCTTGCCATGTCCGGAGGCATTCCCGGACGCCGGTGCCCCGGGAAAAGCGCATGTCAGGCCGCGTCGTGGAATGAATCCCCGCATCGTGGGCATCGGACCGTCGCACAGGCGCCGGCGACCGAACCGGCCCGAGGCGATGAGGAGTGAACGGGACCATGGGGCTCTTCGAGCGTTTCTCGCGCTCACGGACGGGCCGGCGCACCGCGGAGACCCGGCGCGCGCCGAGCTTCCGCGAGATGCGCGCCCGGCTGCGCACGGAGAAGGCGGAGGCGAAGCTCCTGGAGACCGAGGTGCGCATCCACGAGGAGGCCGCCCGGATCCGCCGCGACATCCGCACGACCGCATAGGTCACGACCGCATAGATCGGGACGGAACGGGCATCGGTGCGCCCTGACGGGCACGCTCGGAACTGAGGAGGAAGGCGAAGCGATGAGCATCCTCGACAAGCTGAAGAACAAGGCGCAGAAGGCCAAGGGCCGCGGCAAGGAGGAGGCGGGCTACCGCTCCGGCGACCCGCGCCTGGAGGCCGAGGGCCGCAGGGACCAGGCCGCCGGCGGCGCCAAGCAGGTCGGCGAGCACGCCAAGGACGCCGCCAAGGAAATCAAGAAGAACTTCTGACGTAGGCGGTCGTACCCGCGCCGCCACGGCATGACAGTGAGGGCTCCTCTTCGGAGGGGCCTTTGCTGTTGGTTGAGGGGGGTTCCTCCGGAGTTCGGCGAGACGTCCTTGCTTCAACGGAAGGGCGGAATGTCGTGAAGCAGAGTTAATCTTGGCTGTTGTGGCATTCCTGCCCCCCTCCCAGCAGCCGTCGTTCCGGCCCGGTCCCTCGGGCCCGCCAGGCGGCCCGCAGCCAGGCCCCTCCGCGAGTTCCCCGGCCGGCGCGCCTCCCGGCGGTCCGCCGGACGGCGCGCCGGGGCGGTTCGGCGGGCCTCCCAGTCGTATCGGCGGTCCGTCCGGCTTTCCGTACGGCGGCGGCCCCGGCGGGGGCGCTTACGGGACGGGTCCCGGGCCGGGGGCCGCGCCGCCTCGTCCGACCGTGCTCGGGCTCCGGGCCCGGCAGTGGATGGTCGTGGCGATCGTGCTCGGCTGCACCTATCTCGCGACCAGCGCGATCGCCCTCACCGGCGCCTGGGCCACGCTCCACCGCGACCCGACGAACGCCGAGCTCCAGCGCGCCGCGAATGCCGAGGTCGCGCGGCGCTGGGAGGCGTGGCCGGCCGAGCGGGTCTTCCCCGGCCGGCTCAGCTACGGCCCGCCGGACGGCGACGCCGAGTACGCCACGAGGGCGGGCATCGTCCCCGACACCGGCTGCGAGCAGGGCGTCGACCCCGAGCTCATGACGACCCTGCGCAAGCACGGGTGCAAGGCCGTCCTCCGCGCCACCTACGTCGACCAGCTCGAAGGTATCGTGACCACCGTCGGCGTGGTCGTCTTCGCCGACCCGTGGGCGGCCGACCGCGCGTTCAAGGAGCTCCCCGGCGCGCAGGGCCCCGACGGCGGCGGCGCCAAGCCCGCCCTGCGCGCGGCGGCGTTCCCCGGGACGGCGTCCGCGCGGTTCGACGACGCGGCCCGGCAGGACCGCACCTCCGACCGCGGCGGCCCCTACGTGGTGCTGACCACGTCCGGCCAGTCCGACGGGCGCCCGGCCAAGGCGATCAAGAAGCGGCGCCCCGGCGAGCCGTTCGCGGCGGCGCCGCAGATCGCCGCCGCGATCGCCAGGACGCTGTCGCTGCGGTCGCTGCCCGACTGCGAGAAGAGCGAGTGGCGATGCTGACGCGGGGACGGACGGCGGCGCGCGGCGGAACGCGTCCCGCGGCGCTCGGGCGCGGGGCGGCGGCGGTCCTCGCGGCCGCCAACGTCCT
>NZ_CAACUY010000208.1 GCF_900659615.1 Actinomadura fibrosa
AGCGGCAGCCGGTGTGGTTCGGCTCGCTCGCCCGGGCGGGGCTGCCGTCGATCGGGCAGCACGCGCTGCCGGGCGGCGGCCGGGTCACCGTCCCCGCCGGGACCGGCGGCCGCGTCATCGGCGTCCTGGAGATCTGCTGGCCGGGCGTGCCGGAGGCGCGGTCCCCGCAGATCGAGCGGCAGGTCCAGGCGCTGGCCGAGCTGTGCGCGCGGACGCTGGAGACCGCCCCGTCCCCGGCCGGGCCGCCCGCCGCCGGGTCGCGGACGGCCGAGCTGATCGACCTCGCGGACGGGCTGCACGACGCCGCGTTCGTGCTGGTGCCGCACCGGCACCCCGACGGCGGGCTCGCCGACTTCCGCATCCACCACGTCAACGACCGGTTCGTCGACCTCGCGGGCCGGCCCCGCGCCGCGGTCGTCGGGGCGCTGCTGCTGGAGGCGTACCCGCTCGCCGCCGACGTCGGCGGGCTGTTCGAGAAGGTCGAGCGCGTCCACGCCACCGGCGAGCCCTTCCGCGCCGAGAAGATGACCCTGACGGCCCTCGTGGACCAGGTCCCGCTGACCGCCACCGCGGCCGTCAGCATCAGCCGCCACGGCGGCTGCGTGCTGCTGATCTGGCGCCTGGAGGACGAGGCGGCCCGCCTGGCGAGCCTGCTCCACCACGCGCAGCGGCTCGGGCGCATCGGCGGGTTCGAGGAGAACCTCGTCACCGGCGAGGTCACCTGGAACAGCCAGCTCTTCGCCCTCTACGGGCTGGAGGCCACGGCCGCGCCCGTCCGGATGGCCGACCTGCCCGCGCAGGCCCACCCGGACGACGAGCCCGCCATCGGCCGGTTCCTGCGCACCCTCATGCACCACCACCGGCCGAGCTCGATCTCGTTCCGGCTGCGGCGGCCCGACGGCATCATCCGGCACCTGCGCATCGTCGCCGAGCCGGTCCTGGACGACGGCGGGCACCTGCTCGCCGTCCGCGGCGCCTACCAGGACATCTCCGCGCAGCACTGGACGGAGGTGGCGCTCGCCGCCACCCGCGACCAGCTCGCCCACACCGAGCAGGAGGCCGCCGAGAGCGACCGCCTCGCCCTGGAGCTCCAGCGCGCCATCATGCCCCCCACCCGCGGCCCCATAGCCACGTCCGGGCTCCGCGCGGCGGTCCGGTACCGTCCCGCCGAGCACGACCACCTGGTGGGCGGCGACTGGTACGACGCGGTCGTCCTGCCGTCCGGCAACGTGCTGCTGTGCGTGGGGGACGTCGCCGGGCACGGCATCAACGCCGCGACCGGCATGGTCGTCCTGCGCAACGCGCTCCGCGGCCTGGCCGCCACGGGCGCCGGCCCGGGCCAGCTCCTCGGCTGGCTCAACCTCGTCGCCCACCACCTCACCGACAACGTCACCGCGACGGCGCTCTGCGGCCTGTACGAGCCGGAGACGAGGACCCTGCGCTGGGCCCGCGCGGGCCACCTCCCCCCGGTCCTGCTCCGGAACGGGCAGGCCAGGTCGCTCGGGATGATCCGCGGGATGATGCTCGGCGCGCTGGAGGAGGGCGAGTACGACGAGGGCGTCATCACCCTGGAGCCCGACGACACCCTCCTCATGTACACCGACGGCCTCGTCGAGCGCCGGGACGGCTCCATGCAGGACGCCCTGGACCGGCTCCTGGTCAGCGCGGAGCAGCCCGTGTCCAACCTCGAAGCCCGCCTCGACCATCTCCTCACCCACAGCGACGCCGACACCGACGACGACACCTGCATCGTCGGGATCCACCTCCCGCCCGCGGCCTGACGAGCCCGGCGTCTCCGGCGCCTCCGGTGTCTCAGGCGGTCAGGCGTGCAGGCGGTGCAGCGCGGCCGGCAGGCTGACGGTGAAGGTCGCCCCGGCGCCGGGACGGCCGGTCGCGGCGACGGTGCCGCCGTGGCTCTCCACGACCTCCCGGACGAGGGCGAGGCCGAGCCCGAACCGGCGGCCCTCGCCGCCGGTGCCGCGGCTGAACCGCTGGAAGATCCGCTCGGCGTCCCGCTGGTCGAAGCCGACGCCGTCGTCGCGGACGGTCAGCTCGACCCGGCCGCCGCGGTGCGTCACCGCCACCTCGACCCGGCCGCCCGGCGGGGTGTGCCCGACGGCGTTGTCCAGCAGCGCCCCGACGACACGGCGCAGCGCCGACTCGACCCCCTCGACGACGCAGGGCCGCCCGGCGCGGACCACCGCCAGCGTGACGTCGCGCGTCTCGGCGCGCGCGGACTCCGCCGCCACGAGCGACGCGGTCACGGCGGCCAGGTCCACCGCGTCGCCGCCGGCCGCGCGGGGGCGGAGCCGCGCCGACAGCAGCAGGTCCTCGATGACCTCGCCGAACTGCCGGGTGTCGGCGACGATCGTGCGCAGCTCGTCGCCGAGGCCGCCGGCGCCGGCGCGCCGGGCCAGCAGCTGGGCGCGCACGTGCAGGCGCGTCAGCGGCGTGCGCAGCTCGTGGCTGGCGTCGGCGACGAACCGGCGCTGCCGGTCGAGGGCCTCGGCGAGCGGCGCGATCGCGCGCCGCGCCAGCAGCCGGCCGGTGGCGAGGGCGGCGAGCAGCCCGCCGAGCTCGGCGACGGCGAGCGCGCCGTACAGCCGGTGCCGCTCCTGGATCTGGTAGCGCCGGTCCAGCGCGGCCTGCACGACGTCCGGGCCGCGGTGCTCGGTGCGCACGAGGTAGCTGATCCCGCCGACGCGGTGCTCGCGGACCACCGTGCCCGGAGCCCGCAGGTCGGCCTGGACGGGCAGGTCGGCGGGCGCGTTCGGGGTGCGGACCGTCCGGCCGTCCCGGACGGCGAACATCCACACGCACGGCGGCGCGTTCTCGACCGCGTTCGCGGCGATCACGTGCCGCAGGTCCCGCTCGGCGTCGCCGCGCTGCCCGGCCGCCATCGCCAGGTGGACGAGCCCGCCGACGAGCGCCACCACCGCGGTGACCGCCGCCGCGAGCTGGAGGGTCAGCGACCAGCGGACGCGCGACAGCACGCGCGCGTCGGGCCCGCCGTCCGCCGGGCCGCGCGGCCCCAGTGCCCGCGTCGGCCGCAGCGCCCGCATCACGGGTCGCCCGCCCGGTCGCCGGTGCCGCGGCGGTCCCGGCCGGCGGGCGGCCCGTCCGGCATGCCCGCGATCTCGGCGGCGTCGTCGACCCTGAGCAACCTCGGCGGGGGTGCGGTCACCCCGCCAGGATCCCACCGTTCGATCATCCTGGCGAAGGGTTCTCACGAGGTGGCCGGTTAACGCCCGGGCCCCGGAGACGCCGGGGCCCCGGCGCGTGGAGCGCCGGGGCCCGTTCGCGTGGCGGTGCGGATCAGGGCCAGCCCTGGAGTCCCGCGCCGTAGGGGTAGAGGGGGTTGCCGTAGGTGGTGGCCGGGGCCTGCCCGGCGTTGATGCGGGCGCGGATGTCGGCGCGCTCGGCCGCCGTGGCGCCGAGGTCGTAGGGGATGTTCCAGTCCTCCACGGCGTCCGCGGGGACGTCGGTGCCGCCCGGCTTGAGGATCTGGTCCACGCTGCGAGGAAGCTGCCAGGGCAGCCGTCCGCGCGGCGTGTAGTCGCCGAACAGCAGGCTCGCCGTGGCCGGGCCGATCTCCTCGCCGCCCCGGTAGGTCATGACGATGGCGTTGGCGAGGCCGTTCCATTCGCTGATGACGGTCGGGCGCGGCAGGTCCATCACCACGACCACCGGTATGCCCTGGTCGTGGAACCGCTGGATCACGGCGAGCTGGTCGGGTGGGAGGTAGGGCTGCTCCTTCGTCCACGCGGTGGCGTGGGTGTAGGACGGTTCGCCGACGGCGACCACGGCGAGCTTGGGCGAGGGGCCGCTGTCCTGGTAGACGTTCACGCCCGCCTTCGCCGCCCGCGCCTTGATCGCGTCCAGCAGGTTCAGGGAGCCGTAGTCGGAGTGGAAGTAGCTCGTCCAGATGCAGCAGGACGCGCCGTCGGTGGCGCGCGGCCCCGCCACCACGATGTTGTCGCCGGAGTTCAGCTTGAGCGGCAGGACGCCGTCGTCCTTCAGCACGGTGACGGACTCCCGCGCCGCCTGGTTCGCGAGCGCGGCGTACGACGGCTGGTGGAACCGGTAGGGGCCGTTCACCGGGTCGCCGTAGGGGCGGTCGAAGACGCCGAGCTGGAACTTCAGCCGCAGGATCCGGGTGACGGCGGCGTCGATCCGGCTCATCGGCACCCCGGCGACGAAGCTCGCGATGCTGAACCCGGACGCGCCCGGGTCGGCGCCGCCCATCACGTCCGACCCGGCGTTCGCCGCGCTGATCCACGCGCCGGACGGCAGCCAGTCGGTCGTGATCAGCCCCGTGTAACCCAGCTCGTTGCGCAGGTAGTTGAGGATCGGCGCGCTGTTCCCGGCACCCGGGCCGCCCGGGTCGAGGTAGGAGCTGCCCGCGTAGCCGGGCATGATGTTGACCGCCCCGGCGTCCAGCGCGGCCCGCCACGGGATCATGTGGTACTTGATCGTGACGGCGTCGAAGGTGATGCCGGCCTCGCCGCCGGCGCCCTCGCCGGGCCAGTGCTTGACGGTCGCGAGCACCGAGCCCGGGTTCAGCTCCGGACCGCCCTGGAGCCCGGCGACCAGCGCCCGGACCTGCGCGGCGGCCACGTCGGCGTTCTCGCCGTTGCCCTCCTGGATGCGGGGGTAGAGCACCTTCGTGCCGACCTCCGCGAGCGGGCCGAGCGTCCCGCGGGCCCCGACCTCCAGCTCCTCGCGGCGCTGCATGTCGCCGAGCCGGTAGTCGAGCGGGTAGTCCTTCGCCGCGGCCAGGGCGCTCTGGAGCGGGTACGTCGTCTGGTAGCCGGCGATCGTGTCGCCCGCCGACACCGGCGGGATCCCGAGGCGGGTGCCCGCGGCGCCGAGCAGGACGTTGTGCAGGTCGTTCGGCTGCGCCGGGCCGAAGTGCCACCCGGACCGGGGATAGGCCTGGGCGTTGTAGAACATCTGGTACGCCTTCTCCTCGGCCGTCATCCTGCCGAGGAGGTCGGAGACGCGCGTCTCCACGGGGTTGCGCCAGTCCTCGTAGGGCTCGATCGTCCCGTTCTTGTTGAGGTCCCGGGCGCCGTTGACGACGCCGACGCCGTCGTCGACCGTCTCGATCTCCGGCATGTAGAGGCTGAAGGTGCGGATGGCGGACGTGGTCCGCGCGCCCGAGCCGCTCACCGCGACGACGAACCAGCGGTACGTCCAGCGGTCGGTGATGTCCCAGGTCGGCGTGTAGGTCGTGCCCGTGGGCTCGGCGACCTTGGTGTAGAGGTCCAGGAGCGGACCGGACGCGGTGAAGTCGTAGTCGGTGCGGCTGACGTTGATCCACAGCTCGTAGCGGGCCGTCCCCGGGACGGACGCCCAGGAGAACGCGGGCCGCCGCGTGCTCGTGACCATCGCCTTGTCGGCGGGGGAGGACAGCGCGAACTGCCCGGTCGTCGCGGGCGCCTTCGTCGGCGGCGACAGCAGCGGGGCCGTGGTGGACGAGGAGTCCACCGATCCGAAGACCTGGAACTCCCAGAGCGAGTACCCGTAGCCGGTGGCGCGGGCCGTCCCGGTGAACCGGACGTAGCGGCCCTTGCCGGAGACGGTCAGGTTCTCGACCCCGCCCTTGCCCGTCGTCGTGGAGTAGAGGGTCGTCCAAGACGTCCCGTTGTCGGACACCTCGATGCGGTAGCCGGTGGCGTAGGCCGACTCCCAGTTGAGCGTCACGCCGGTGATCGTGGCGCTGCCGCCGAGGTCGACCCGCAGCCACTGCGCGTCGCTGAACTGGCTGGACCAGCGCGTCGTGGTCCGCCCGTCCAGCGCCGCGGCCGGGGCGTTGCCGCCCTCGTAGGACGACGCCGTGACCTGCTTGAACGCCGATATCGGCGCCGTGCCGGGCGGCTGCTGCGTCCCGGCGGTGCCGTAGACGGAGAACTCCCACAGCGAGTAGCCGTAGCCGGTGGCGCGGGCGGTCCCGTAGACGCGGACGTACCGGCCGGTCCCGCTGACGTCGAGGGTCTGGGTGCCGCCGGTCGCCGTGGTGGTGGAGTAGACGGTCGTCCAGGCCGAGCCGTCGGCGGAGACCTGGACCTGGAAGGCGGTCGCGTAGGCCGCCTCCCAGTTCAGGACCACCTGGCTGACGGTCGCGCTCTCGCCGAGGTCGACCTGGATCCACTGCGGGTCGCCGAACGCGCTGGACCAGCGCGTCCCGGCGTCGCCGTCCACCGCCGCGGAGGCGGGGAACGCGCCGCTCTCCGCGGACGAGGCCGTCGCGGGCTTGTTCAGCGAGAGGAGCGTCGCCGCGCGCGCGACGCCGCCGGGTACGGCGAGCAGGACGGTGAGCAGGGCGGCGAGTATCGCGAGGACGGCGACGCAGGCCGTCCAGCGGTGCCGTTGGACCGCGTTCATGGTTCCTCCCGCTACCAGCCGACGGCGACGAGCAGCCACTGCGGGTCGCCGTGCGAGACGAAGGACGACTGGCCCGCGTAGTCGTCGTAGGGGAAGCCGTAGGCCAGCCTGTTGATCGCGTGGTCGTGCCAGAACTTCGCGTAGTAGTTCGCCGGCGCGGCCTTGTAGTACTGGCTCGGATCGGACCACTGCGACCGCGGCAGCGTCGCGACGTGCCGGTTCAGCGCGGAGCACATCGCGGCGTCGTTGGCGAGCGGTCCCGCGCACCCCGTCACCTGGGCGGTCGTCGCCGAGACCCCGACGGACGCCGCGTAGGAGGTGAAGTAGTCCGCGTACGCGCCGCCGGGCTGGAACACCGCCGCGTTGCCCGGCGCCGGGATCCGGTACGGCGCGTTCACCTGGGCCAGCGTCTTGAACTCGGTCGGGACCTCGTTGGCGAACCGCTGGAAGGTGGCCGAGCGGTCCTCCGCGAACGTGGCCTGGTCCTCGCCGACCGCTACGTCGTACCCGTCACGGGCGTGCAGCCGCATCGCGAGCTTCAGGCCGAACCCGTCGACCCTGGTGGTGTTGCCGTTGAACACCGACGCGCCGACCGTGAACTCGATGAAGTCCCAGTACTGGCCGCTCGGCGAGCCGAGGTAGAAGTACATCCGCCCGGCGGAGTTGACGGGCATGTCGAGGTAGGGCTGCTCGGCGATCGAGTGGACCTGCCCGTTGAAGCTCCAGTAGACCTGGCTGTCGGGGTACTTCCCGTTCGTCCGGTTGAGGATCTTGACCGTGAGGACGTTCTTGGCGGGCGGGATGGTGGAGGTGTCGCCCCAGAACGAATCCGGTGGCGTGGTCGTCCCGCCGCTGGTGTGGACCGTGAAGCTCCACAGCGAGTACCCGTACTGCGTGGCGCGGGCCGTGCCGTAGAGGCGGATGTAGCGGCCGGTTCCGGTGACGTCGAGGGTCTGGGTGCCGCCGGTCGCGGTGGTGGTGGAGTAGATGTTCGTCCAGGTGGAGGCATTATCGGACACCTGGATCTGGAAGGCGGTGCCGTAGGCGGCCTCCCAGCTCAGGACGACCTGGCAGATCTGCTGGCTGGAGCCGAGGTCGACTTGCAGCCATTGCGGGTCGCTGAAGGCGCTGGACCAGCGGGTTCCGGTGTTGCCGTCCACGGCGGCGGACGCGGGGAAGGCGCCGCTCTCGGTGGACGAGGCGGTGGCGGGCCGGTTCAGCGCGGCGTCGGACGTGCCGCACGCGGCGGCGCCCGTCGGGGCGACCGGCGTCAGGACGACGGCGAAGAGGGTCAGCAGGGCGGCCACGACGGCCGCTACCGGGCGTTTCACAGGGCATCTCCTGTTTCGGGGGGTGGGGGCGGAGATGGGCGGTCCGGCCCGGCGGGCCCGCCTGGGAGCAGGCGGGCCCGTCGAGGAGCGGCCGGACCGCGGGGGCGGTCGATCAGAGGCGTCGGTTGATCAGGGTCGTCGGCCGGTCAGGGGTAGGTGACGACGTTCGAGGGGACGGTGGCGGTGCCGGTCGCCGGCCCGCCGGTGTTGTTGATCACGTGCGTGATCGTCCCGTTGCCGCCCAGCGACACCGTGAGCAGGTCGTGGAAGCGGACACCGGAGCGGTTCGGCGCCTCGAAGCCGCGCGCCGCCGTGATCGACGGGTCGACGTTGAAGTAGCAGTACGCGCCGAGGCCCCAGCCCTCGTGGGTGGTGACGGAGTCGGCGACCTTGTAGGAGGCGTAGCCGTCCGGCGAGTCCGAGCGCCACGCGGACTGGCTCGGCGGGTCGTACGGCATCTCGTTCTGGAAGAAGATCGTCTTCCCGCCGTTGCCGTTCCAGACGAGCTGGTACTTCTGGTAGTGCTCGACGAACAGCCCGTACCCGGTGACGTTGTCGCCGTTGACGGTCAGCCCGTTGTCGGCGGTGTTGACCGTCCAGCCGACGCCGGAGCCGTGGTCGGCCCGCCACGCCCAGATGTGGTCGATGAGCGTGTCGTCGCTGTTCACGACGAGGCTGTTGGTCGCCTTGCCGGCCCCGGCGCCGCCGATGCGGAAGAACACGTCCTGCACGGACGTCGGGTTCGCCGAGTGCCCCGCGCTCGCGTTGGACGGCCCGACCTGGAGCAGCACCGGCGAGTTGACCGTCCCGGCGTCGAAGAGGAGCCCGGCCACCTTGACGCCGTCCACGTCCGCGACCGCCATCGGCGTGACGCCGTTGTCGGGAATGAGCGTCGGGTAGCCGATGCCGAGGACGACGGTGTCCGGCCGCGTCACGTTGATCGTCTGGCTCAGGTGGTACACGCCCGGCGTGAACAGCAGGTTCAGTCCCTGCGCCAGCGCCGCGTTGATCGTGGCAGCAGAGTCGCCCGGTTTGGCGACGTAGAACTGCGTCAGCGGGATGGACGTCCCAGGCGTCGCGCCGCCCGACCAGGTCGTGCCGCGCGAGTTGCGCCGCAGCGCCGGGACGAGCACCTGGTACGCGCCGGAGGAATCGACGTACAGGTACGGCTTCTCCCTGGTCACCGGGCTCGTGTCGAGCGTGGTGTACGGCGGGTTCGGGAAGCTCTGCGCCGGGGCGCCGACGACGCCGGAGAACACCTGGTTCCAGACGCCGTTGAGGTTGCCGCCGATCTGGCTGTCGCGGGTGAGCCACTGCTGCTGGGAGTACGGCTGGACCTGGCCGTCCACCTTGGAGTCGGCGATGTAGCCGCCGCTGGCCCAGCCGTAGCCGGTCGGGGCCAGGTTGAGGTCGCCGCGCACGTGGATCCGCCGGAACGGCGCCGCCTGCGACACCGCCCACCGGTCGGCCCCGCCGGACGGGCTGATCGCGAGGTTCTCGGCGGACCGCCAGAAGTTCTGGGTGGCGTTGCCGCCGAACCACCCGGCGTCCACGGTGACGCCGCCGTTGATCGTGACGTCGTCGGGATTGCGGCCGAGGCCGGCGATCGAGGTGTAGAAGCCGATGTTCGCGTTGACGTTGTAGCTGCCGGGCTTGAACAGCAGCGCGTACCGCGCCGACCCGAACTGGTTGCTCTCCTGCTGGGTGAAGACGGAGTCCAGCCTGCTCTGGATCGTGGACGCGGGCATCGACGGGTCGAAGACGTAGACGTTCGGCCCCAGGTCGCCGCCGCCCGGCAGGTTCCCGCCGGACTCGGTGTGCACGGTCAGGCCGAACAGCGAGTACCCGTACTGGGTGGCGCGGGCCGTCCCGTAGAGGCGGACGTAGCGGCCGGTGCCGGTGACGTTGAGCGTCTGGGTGCCACCGGTCGCGGTGGTGGTGGAGTAGACGTTCGTCCAGGAGGTGCCGTTGTCGGACACCTGGATCTGGAAGGCGGTGGCGTAGGCGGCCTCCCAGCTCAGGACGACCTGGCAGACCTGCTGGCTGGAGCCGAGGTCCACTTGCAGCCACTGCGGGTCGCTGAAGGCGCTGGACCAGCGGGTTCCGGCGTTGCCGTCCACGGCGGCGCTCGCGGGGAAGGCACTGCTTTCGCTGGACGAGGCGGTGGCGGGTCGGTTGAGGGCGGCGTCGGACGTGCCGCAGGCCGCGGCCCGCGCGGTCGCGGGACGCGTGGCGGCGGACGCCCGGTCCGGCGCGCCGGGAACGGTGCCGGGCACGAGGAGCGCGGCCACGAGGAGCAGCGCGGCGGCGGCGGGGCGGGTGGCACGGGGTGGGGACACGAGCGGGGCGGGATGCATGCGCATCTCCTTCGCGGGGGTGGGGAGCGTACGCCCTTATGTCACGTGTTATTTCACGGCCTGATTCAAAACGTGAAATATCTCCCCGTCAAGAGTCCCCGCGGATATTCGGTCCGGGCCCGGGGCTCACCGCCGGCCGTCACCCGTGGGGACGGCGTGGCGGTAGCGGCCTGGGGGAGTGCCGAACTGGCGCTTGAAGGCGCTGGCGAAGGCGTACTCCGACCCGTATCCGGTGCGGGCGGCGACGGCGCCGAGCGGCGCGTCCGAGTCGCGCAGCAGCCGTGCCGCGGTCGTCAGCCGCCACCAGGTCAGGTAGGCCAGCGGCGGGCGGCCGACCAGCGCCGCGAAGCGCCGGGCGAACGCCGCCCGCGAGATCCCGGCGTGCGCCGCCAGGTCCCGGACGGTCCACGGCCGGGCGGGGTCGCCGTGGATCGCGTCCAGCGCCGCGTGGACGACCGGGTCGGCCAGCGCCGCCGCCCAGCCGTCCGGGCCGCCGCACACCGGGCGGTCCTCCAGCCACGCCCGCAGGACGTACAGCAGCAGCGTCTCCAGCAGGGCCTGCACGATCGCGGTGCCGCCCGGCCCGGGACGCTCCAGCTCCGCGCCCAGCAGGTCCACCACGGCGCGCAGCCGCGGATGGTGCCCGAGCCGGGCGGGCAGGTGGAGCACGTCCGGCAGCTCGTCCATGAGCGGATGGCCGCGGTCGGCGTCGAGCCGGTAGGCCCCGCACAGCAGGACGGCGCTCGGCCGCCGGTCGTCCGGCCGGCCGGGCGGGGAGTCGGCCAGCTCGGCGTCGCCGGCGCGGGGCAGCAGGACCACGTCGCCCGCCGCGAGCGCGACCGGCGCGGCGTCCGCGGGGATCAGCCAGTACCCGCCGGCGAGGACGACCTGGAACGCCGCCGTCCCCGGTGCCGGCCGCAGCCGCTCCCGCCACGGCGCCCGCCGCTCCGCGCGCGCCGACCCGGGCTCGCCGGTGCGCATCACGGTGATCACATCGCTCAGCACGTCCACACCGGGACCCTACTGCCGCGTCTCCACGGGAAGACGCTCGCTTATCCCAGCGAGACGCTGACGCATTGGCCGTCCTCGCCGCGGTTCCTACGGTGGTCCTCGACCGCATCGACGGGCTAGGAGACCCTCATGATCGTTCTTTTGCTGCGCTTCGCCTTCCGCGCCGACACGACCGAGGAGCGCAAGGAGGCCGTCCTCGCGAGGATGCGCCGCACCGCGTCCATGGAGTCGGTGGCGTTCTCCGCCGTGGGGCAGGACCTCGGCGACCCGGCGGAGGGCTTCACCCACGCCTACTGCGCGGCGGTCGAGAACCTGGACGCGCTGCGCCGCTACCTCTACGACCCGGTCCACGTGGACGGCGACTACGAGATCCTCCCGCACCTCGCCCGGCTGCACCCGATGCGCCTGTCCGACGACCCGGACCCCGCGCTCGCCGGAACGATCACGGCGATGCACCTGGAGAAGGTCGCGGCGTACCCCGAGTGGGGGCACCTGCTCGACACGATCGGCGCGTGACCGCGTCCGGCGGGATCAGGCGAAGCCGTCGGTCGCGAAGCCGTCGATGAGGCGCGCGAGCTCGACGGGCCGGTCGCCCTGAACCGAGTGGCCCGCGCCCTCGACCGTCTCGACGCGCGCGTGCGGGACGCGGCGGGCGAACTCGGCCGCGTCCTCGTCCGAGACGACGCCGGACAGCGCGCCCCTGACCAGCAGCGCCGGCGCCTTCACCGCGCCGAGGTCGTCCCAGAGGGCGCCGAAGCCGAAGCCGGCGCCGGGGGTCAGGAACCGGTCCCAGCGCCACCGCCACGTGCCGTCCGGGGAGCGGACGGTGTTGTGCAGGATGCCCCGGCGCAGCGAGCTCACCGACCGTCCCGGGTTGAAGGCGACCGTCCGCTCCAGCAGCTCGTCCAGCGAGCCGAACGTCTCGGGGCCGTTGACGAAGTTCGTGATCGGCGCCGCCTTCTCCGGCGTGACGCCGGGCGTGACGTCCACGACGACGAGCCGGCGCACCAGGTCGGGGCGCCGCGCGGCCAGCCGGATCGCCGTGAGGCCGCCCAGCGACATGCCCACCACCGTGCCGGCGTCCGGGGCGAGCCGCTCGACGGCGGCGGCGACCGCCTCGGCGTTGCGGACGGGCAGGTAGTCCCGGTCGGCGCGCCGGTCGGAGTGCCCGTGGCCGGGCAGGTCGAGCGCGACCAGGGGGCGGTCGAGCGCCAGCGCCACGGTGTCCCACGTGTGGGCGTTCTGCGCGCCGCCGTGCAGCAGGACGACCTCGGGCGGTCCGTCGCCCCAGACCAGGGCGCTGATCCGCTGCCCCGGGCCGACCTCGACGGACTCCCGCCGCACGAGCGGCGGCCCGCTCCAGGGCAGCCCGGCCTCCTCCGCGTTCTCGTGGAAGAGCCCGAACTCGTCGTACTCCGTGTCGCTTCCCGCTGGGTCACTCGGCACTGGCCACCTCGCATCGGAGGGAAGGCCGAGCGCTCGGCCTCCCGGCGATCTCGACACCGCGGGGCCCATGCTAGGCCCTCGCTCCGCGAAAGCACACCGAACCGGTAGGGAACCCGCGGCCGGCCTACGGGCGGGGCCAGGGGCGTCCGGAGAGGCGCTCGATGTCCATGTTGAAGCGCCGCAGGTAGGACGCGAACGCGGCGATGTCCTCGTCGGACCAGTCGGCCATGACCTGCTCCAGCCCGCCGGTGATGGTCTCCCGCTCGTCGTCGAGCATCCGCTCGCCCTTGCCGGTGATGCGGAACTTGCGGGCGATCCCGCCGGCGGGATCGGGGATGCGCTCCACCAGCCCCGCGCGCATGGCGGCGGCGGTCTGCCGGTTGAGGGTCGAGGCGTCCAGGCCGAAGGCGTCGCTCAGCTCGCCGATCGACATCGGGCCCTGGACGCGGATGCGGCTGAGCAGCACGTAGGCGCTGCGGTCGAGGGCCCGGGCCCGGTGGCGCAGCTCGTGCCGGCTGAGCAGCATCTGCTCGTACTCGACCTCGTGCGTCGGCCTGGGCATCGGCCGCTCACCTCCACTTCCGCGACCTCCCCGCCCCGCGGCCCGGCACCCGGCGGGCGGTGCCCTCCATCGTCTCACATCGATATGTAACGTCCACATCATGTGCATGATACATTTTGCGTGTACGATGCACATTGTTCGCAGCGGGCGGCCGGTGACGCGGCACGACGTCCGCGTCCCCGACAGCCAAGGAACCCCCGACATGGACGCTTCCCAGTCCACGGCCGGACCGGTGCGGCAGGCCGCCCACGCCAACGGCGTGGTCGCGACGCTCGCGCTGGCCGGCACCACGGCCGCGGTCATGCAGACGCTGGTCACCCCGCTGCTCGCGGAGCTGCCGCGGATCCTGCACACCACGGCCTCCAACTCGGCCTGGGTCATCACCGTCACGCTGCTGGTGGCGGCGGTGTGCGTGCCCGTCTTCGGCCGCCTCGGCGACCTGCTCGGCAAGCGCCGGATGCTGCTGTTCTGCTCGGTGCCGCTGGTGGCCGGCTCGGTGGTCTGCGCGCTGTCGTCCTCGGTCATCCCCATGATCGTCGGACGCGGCCTCCAGGGCATGGGCATGGGCATGGTGCCGCTCGGCATCGCCCTCCTGCGCGACGTCGTCCCGCAGGAGAGGCTGAGCTCCTCCATCGCGCTGGTCAGCGCGTCCATGGGCATCGGCGGCGGCCTCGGCCTGCCGATCGCCGCCGCGGTCGCCGAGTACGCGAGCTGGCGCGTGCTGTTCTGGGGCTCGGCAGCCCTGGCGCTGGCGGTCGCGGTCCTGATCTTCACGCTGGTCCCGGACGTCCCGGCCGCCGCCAAGGGGCAGCGCTTCGACGCCGTCGGCGCGACCGGCCTCGGCGCCGGCCTCGTCTGCCTCCTCCTCGCGGTGTCCAAGGGCGCCGACTGGGGCTGGGCCTCCGCGACCACGATCGGGCTGTTCGCCGCCGCGGCCGTCGTCCTGGCGGCCTGGGGCCTCTGGGAGCTGCGCCACAGCGACCCCGTGGTCGACCTCCGCACGACCGCCCGCCCGCGGGTGCTGCTGACCAACATCGCCTCGGTCTTCGTCGGCTTCGGCATGTACGCCTCGATGCTGGTCGTCCCGCAGCTCCTCCAGTTCCCCAAGGCCACCGGTTACGGGCTCGGCCAGTCGATGCTCGCCGCGGGCCTGTGGATGGCACCCGGCGGCCTCATGATGATGCTGGTCTCACCGCTCGGCGGGAAGCTCACCAACGCCCGCGGCCCGAAGTTCACGCTGATCAGCGGCGTACTCGTCATCGCCGCCGGCTACGCCGTCTCGCTCGCGCTGATGGGCACCGCGTGGGGGCTGATGGTCTCGCTGCTGGTCATCAACTGCGGCGTGGGCCTGGCCTACGGCTCGATGCCCGCGCTGATCATGAGCTCGGTGCCGCTCCACGAGACCGCGGCGGCCAACGGCTTCAACACGCTCATGCGCTCCCTCGGCACGTCGGTCGGCGCCGCCGTCATCGGCGTCGTGCTGTCCCAGCTGACCGTCGAGCTCGGCGGCCACAGCATCACCTCCGAGGCCGGCTTCCGCACCGCCCTCGTCCTGGGCGGGGTCCTCGCGCTGGTGTCCGGCGTGATCGCCGCGACCATCCCGGCCGCCCGCGAGCCCGCCCCGTCCGCCCACGCCCCCGCCGAGGACGCCACCCTGGCACAGGCCAAGTCCGACCGCTGACCGGACGCGCCGCCCGGGCCCGACGCCGTCCGGCGTCAGGCCCGGCCTCTCGTCAGATGCTCCGCAGCACCGAGACGACGACGCCGAGGACGGTGGCCTCGTCGCCGTCGATGACGTCGTACGCCGGGTTCCGCGGTTCGAGCAGGACGTGCCCGCCGCGGCGCCGGAACACCTTCACGGTCGCCTCACCGTCGATCATCGCGGCGACGATCTGGCCCGAGTGCGCCTCGTGCTGCTGGCGGACCACGACGATGTCGCCGTCGCAGATGGCGGCGTCGACCATCGAGTCGCCGCGCACCCGCAGCCCGAAGACGGTGCCGCGCCCGGTCAGCTCGCGCGGCAGCGACAGCGTGTCGTCCACGTGCTCCTCGGCCGCGATGGGCGTGCCGGCGGCGATGTGGCCGACCACGGGCACCGGCACCGCGCCGCCGGCGGGCTCGCCCGCCGCCCGCTCCCGCAGGAACGCCCGCACGTCGATGGGCCGGGCCACCGCGTCCCCGCGGCGCAGGAAGCCCTTCTCCTCCAGGCTCGCCAGGTGCCGCGACACCGACGACGCCGACCGCAGCCCGACGGCGTCGCCGAGCTGGCGCGTGCTCGGCGGGTACCCGTGCCGGACCACCCAGTCCTGGATCGCGGCCAGGATCCGCTGCTGGCGCGGCGGCAGTGCGGAGGGGTCCAGGCCCTCGAACGCGTCAAGATCATCGTAGGCGGTCACCTACGGGATTGTAGGGCCCGCGCACCCGGATCGGCTCTGGGACGCGTTCCCGCGCGCGCGGCGGGTCGGCCCCCGCGGCGGGCAGCAGTGGCTGGCCGCCGCGCTGATCGCGGCGAGCCGGATCCTCGTGACGACGAGCGCGGCGGGCGCCGCCCGCGTCCTCTCCCGCACCTGACGCGCCGGGTCACGCCCGGTTCAGGAGTGCGCGTCCGGACGGTGTCAGGGTGTGGACGACGGTGTTGCGCTCGCGGCGGCTGACCAGCAGCCCGGCCTCGCGGAGCACCGCGGCGTGCTGGCTCGCGCCCGCCGGGGAGATGCCCAGGTGGCGGGCGATCTCGCCGGTGGTGCGGCCCGCGGCCGCCGCCTCCAGCACGGCCGCCCGGGTGGCGCCGAGCAGCGCGCCGAGGCC
>NZ_CAACUY010000209.1 GCF_900659615.1 Actinomadura fibrosa
GGGCGAACCAGGCGGCGCGCCGCCGGATGCGTGGCCGTCCGCGCGTGCGCGGTCGTGCGGGTCGGGGGCGGTGGGTCTCGGGTGCTCGTCCAGGGCCTCCTCGATCGCCGTCTCCAGGTCGAGCTTCGCGCCCGCGTCGAGGGCCGCGCGGAACGCGTCGTCGCCGAGGGTCACGCGCGCCAGCCGCTCGTGGTGCTCGCGCAGCAGGGCGTGCCGGGGGCCGAACATCGACGTGCCGGTGCGGTCGCGCGTCCGGTCGGCGGCGGCGAGCAGCCGGACGCCCGCCACCGCGTCGCCGGTGCCGGCCAGGCAGCAGCCGACCATGTCGAGCACCAGCGCGACGCCGAGGCGGTCGTCGAGGTCGCGCTTGACGCGGAGCCCGGCCCGCAGGTCAGGCAGCGCGCCCGCGGGGTCGCCGCCCATGAGCGTCGCGAGCCCCCGCGCTGCCAGCCCGTAGGAGCGGCACCAGTGCTCGCCCGCGGCCTCCGTCTCCCGGACGACCGCGTCCGCGTGCCGGACGGCCGCCTCCGGGTCGCCCGCCATCGTCCGCGTCACCGCGAGGAACACGTCGGTCAGCGGGACGAGGACGTCCTCGGTGCCGGCGCGGCGGTGGAGGGCGCGGGCCTCCTCCAGGCGCCGTGTGGCGCGGTCCAGATCTCCGGCGCAGAACGCGGCGAGGCCCTCGACCTGGCGGACGTAGCCGAGGCCGCCGAGGTCGTCCTCGGCGAGGGCGCGCCGCTCCGCGCGGCGCAGCAGGTCGCGGGCGGGCGCGAGGTCGTCCTGCATCGCGGCGAGCATGCCCGCCAGCGCGAGGATCTCCGTCCAGGCCCGCCCGGGGCCCTCCGCGCGGCTCTCGATGACACGCAGCGACCAGTGCCGCGCCTCCCCGACCAGGCCCCGCAGCGCGTAGCTGCGGCCGAGGCCGAGCGCGACCGCGACGAGCACGTCGTCGGGGGCCCGGCGGAGCCCGTACTCGACCATGTCGCGGATGGTGGCGCGCTCGCGCCGGAACCAGGCGAGCCTGCTCCGCTGGGCGGGCCCGCGCAGCTCGCCGGCCGCCCGGACGATCACGCCGCTGAACAGCTCGAACGCGCGGGCCTGCACCGCGTCGGTCTCGCCCGCCTCCGCCAGCCGCTCCGCGCCGTACTCGCGCATGATGTCGAGCATCCGGTAGCGGACCGTTCCCTCGCGGTCGACGCGCAGCACCACCGACTTCGCCACCAGGCCGGCGATCAGCTCGAAGATCCGCTCGGCGGGCAGGCCGGCGTCCGCGCAGACCCGCTCGGCGGTCTCCAGGTCGACGTCGGCGGCGAACACCGACAGCCGCGCCCACAGCAGCCGCTCGCCCGGCGAGCACAGCTCGTGGCTCCAGTCGATCGCCGCGCGGAGCGTCTGGTGGCGGCGCAGCCCGGAGCGGCGGCCGCGCATCTGCGGGAGGCGCCGGTCGAGCCGGTCGACGATCTGCTCGACCGACAGGGCCCGCAGCTGGACGGCGGCGAGCTCGATCGCGAGCGGGATGCCGTCGAGGCGGCGGCACAGCAGCGCGACGGCGGCGCGGTTGGCGTCGGTCAGCGCCCAGCCGGGGACGACGGCGGCCGCGCGCTCGGCGAACAGCGTCATCGAGTCGCAGGTCCGCGCGGGGCCGCGGGCGCCGGGCTCGGGGCGCGGCAGCGGCGCCACGACGAGGGTGTGCTCGCCGGGGACGTCGAGCGGCTGCCGGCTGGTCGCGATGATCCGCAGCCGGGGGGCGTTCTGGAGCAGCACCTCGGCGAGCGTCGCGCACGCGTTGACGAGGTGCTCGCAGGTGTCGAGGACGAGCAGCAGCTCGCGGTCGGCGAGGTGGTGGACGAGCGCGTCCGGCGCGCAGGACGGGGTCTGGTCGGGCAGGCCGAGCGCCTCCCCGACGGCCCGGGTGAGCAGGCCCGGCTCGCGGAGGGCCGCCAGGTCGGCGAAGGCGACGTCCTCCCCGGCCGTGGCGCCGAACCGGGCGGCGGCCCGCAGCGCGAGCCGCGTCTTCCCGACGCCGCCGGGGCCAGCGAGCGTGACGAGCCGGCAGCGGTCGAGGAGCCGGGCGATGTCCTTCAGTTCCTGCCGGCGGCCGACGAAGCTGGTCAGCTCCGCCGGCGGCCGTACCGAACGCGGTTCCACCCCGTTGCCCGGCAACACCGCCGCCTCTGCTCTCGTTCTGCCGGACGGAACCGGCAGGTCCGGGGACGACAGCCCGATCGTACCCGCGCGTGAACGGTTCGCAACTAATCCATTACGTGGAGCGTCAAAGCGAGCGGCAGGGAATACTCCTCTTCTGGACTGTTTCGACCACGATTGGTGCCGCCGGGCGGCGGGGACGGGGACATCGGGTGCTCATCGGGCTGGTCACGGCGGTCGCGGCGTCCGCCTGCTACGGGACGGGATCGGTGCTCCAGGCGCTCGGCGCCAGGCGGTCCGCCGACCGCGAGGCGGCGCGCGCGGCGGCGGTGACGGGATACGGCGGGCCGAGCCTGTCGTCCACCGCCAAGGCCGTCGTGACGTGGGAGTTCATCGTCGGCACGGTGCTGGACGCGGTCGGCTTCGGGCTGGGGGCGCTGGCGGCCAGGCTGCTGCCGCTGTTCCTGTCCCAAACGATCATCAGTGCGAACCTCGTCGTGACGGCGGTGCTCGGCGTCTGGGTGCTCGGGGTGCGGCTCGTCCGGCCGGAGTGGATCTCGGTGGGCGTCGTCTGCGCGGCGCTGGTGATGCTCGCGGGCGCCGCGGGCCACGAGGGCGCGGGACGGGTCCCGCTCGCCGCGCACTGGGCGCTGCTCGGCGGGTCGGCGCTGCTGGTCGCGGCCGGGCTGCTCGCCGTCCGGCTGCTCGGACCGCGCGCGGCGATCCCCGCCGGGCTGCTGTCCGGGCTCGGGTTCGGCGCGGTCGGGGTCGGCGTCCGCATGCTCAACGGCGCGGACCCGTTCAACCTGCGGGACATGGCGGGCGACCCCGCGCTCTACGCGATCGCGCTCGCGGGCATCGGCGGCATGTACTTCCACACCGTCGCGCTCCAGATCGGGTCCATCAACGGGGCGACGGCCGCCCTCGTCGTGGGCGAGACGGTCATCCCCGGCATCCTGGGCGTGGTGTGGCTCGGCGACGCGTCCCGTCCGGGCTACGCGTGGCTGGCGCTCGTCGGGTTCGTCCTGGCCGTGGCCGGGGCCGTCGCGGTCGCCTGGTTCGGCAACCCCCCGGTCCACGCGCGGGAACGCCCCGGCGACGAGCTCGCGTCCGCCACGACGTCCTGAGCGACGGCGGGCCGCGCGCCGGCGCGGGGCGCGGCGGGCAGGAAGAGGCGGCCGCTCAGCACGCCCTGGACCGTCCGGTAGCCGGCGACCGCCCACGCCGCCAGGAGCAGGCCGTAGAGCAGCACCGCCAGGCCGGCCAGCGCGCGCAGGCCGGTGACCGCGGACAGCCCGGCCGCGCCCGTCACGCACGTCCCGACGGGGAACGTGAACGCCCACCAGGTCATCGCGAACGGCATGCCGCCGCGCAGCGCGCGCACGTTCGCCGCCGCCGCGAGCGCCAGCCACAGCAGCGCGAACCCCATGACCGGCACCCCGTACAGGACGGCGAACGCCCGCATCGCCGCCGCGAACTCCGGGACCGCCCGCTCCGCCTCCACGGCGATCCGCACCACCGCCGTCGTCGACTGCCCGAGCGGGCCGAGGACGAGGAACAGCGTCGGGACCAGCGCGGCCGGCACCGGGCCGCCCCCGGCGAGCCGGCTCCAGATGCCCGGCAGCAGGACGAGCGTCGCGAGCGCGCTCGCGCCGAACATCGCGGCGCAGCCGTACAGCAGCGTGGCGCGCGCCTCCCCGGCGGGCAGGTGCGGGACGAGCGCCGGGCCGAGCGCCGCCGCGACCATCGGCGCGACGACCGGCAGCAGCCACGTCGGGTCCGTGCCGCCCGGCCCCGGCCGGTACCGGGTGACCATCAGCAGCGGGACGCCGACCGCGACGGCCAGCGCGTAGACCGTCCCGAGCGTCCAGAGCAGGGCGTCGATGGCGACCGCCGCGCGCGTCCCGAGCACCTCGGGGCCGAGCGCCAGCGTCCCGTACCCGACGGCGAGCAGCGCCATCGGCGGGCAGCCGTAGAACACCGCCGCGGCCGGGTCGTCCAAGAGCCGGCGGACCGCCACGTCCCGGTGCCGGACGAGGTGGACGGCCCGCGCCGCGGCCACCACCGCGAGCAGCGCGAGCGACAGCGCCCACACCGCGACGGCGAACGCGTGCAGGCCGGGGAGGTCCACCGGCAGCGCGTCCGCGCCGTTGGCGACGATCGCGGTGCCCATGACCGCCGCGTACCAGTTGGGTCCGAGGTGGCGGAAGAGCTCCGCGGGACGGTCGAGCGCGCCCAGGAGGGTGCCGTGCGGGGATGCGGTTCGGGAGCCCATGCGTCCAGCCTGCGTCCGCCCCGGCGGCGTCGGTAGAGGTCACCGGCCTATGGGGGCATAAGGTCACCTTATGGCCGCCCTAGGATGGGGCCATGGCCGTTTCGCACCGCGTGCCCGATCTCGGCGCCCTGGAGCTGCTGCTCGCCGTCGTCCGGCTGGGCAGCCTCGGGCGCGCGGCGGCCGAACTGGGCGTCACCCAGCCCGCCGCGAGCTCCCGCATCCGCTCGATGGAGCGGCAGATCGGCGTCCCGCTGCTCGAACGGTCCCCGCAGGGCTCCCGGCCGACCGAGGCGGGCGCGCTGGTCGCCGAGTGGGCCCGCCAGGTCGTCGGCGCCGCCGAGGCCCTCGACGCCGGGCTCGCGGCCCTGCGGGAGCGCCGCGACGCCCGGCTGCGCGTCGTCGCGAGCCTCACGGTCGCCGAGTACCTCATGCCGGGCTGGCTCGTCGCGCTGCGGGCCGCCCGCCCGGACGTCGCGGTGACGCTCCGCACGGCCAACTCCACCGCGGTCGCCGAGCAGGTCCGCGACGGCCAGGCCGACCTCGGGTTCGTCGAGGGCACCCGGACCCCGCCGGGCCTGAACGGCACCGTCGTCGCCACCGACCGCCTCGTCGTCGTGGTCGCGCCCCGGCACCCCTGGGCCCGCCGCCGCTCCGGCGTCACCGCGGCGGAGCTGGCCCGCGCCCCGCTCGTCCTGCGCGAGGAGGGCTCGGGCACCCGCGAGGTCCTCGACCGCGCCCTCGCCGCCCACGGCGGGACGGCGCCGCCGCTGCTCCAGCTCGCCTCCACCACCGCGCTCAAGGCCGCCGCCGTGTCCGGCGCGGGCCCCGTCGTGGTGAGCGAGCTCGCCGTCGTGGACGAGCTGGCGAACGGGCGGCTGGTCGCCGTCCCGGTCCCCGAGCTGGACCTCGGCCGCCCGCTGCGCGCGATCTGGCCCGCCGGCCGCCGCCCCGCCGGCCCCGCCCGCGACCTCCTCGCCCTGACCCGCTGAGCGATGACCCGCCGCGCGCGGGGAATGCTCCCCGCATGATCGGACAACACGTGCTGGCCGGATACGCACCCGGCGCGGGCGGCCGCGAGGCCCTCGCGCTCGCCCGCGCCATCACCGCGCTGACCCGCGGCCGGCTGAGCGTCGCGGCCGTCCACCCGCCCGGCCTGCCCGGCGCCGAGGGCCAGACCCGGGCCCTCCTCGACCAGGCCGCCGCCCTGCTCGGCGGCACGCCCGCCGACCTCCACGTCCAAGAGGGGCGCAGCGTCGGCCGGGGGCTCACGCTGCTGGCCAGCCGCGTCGGCGCGGACCTGATCGTCGTCGGGTCCCCGGACGGCGGCCCCCGCGGCCGCATCGGCGTCGGCGCCGCCGCCGACCACCTCCTGCACTCGGCGACCGAGGCGGTGATGCTCGCCCCGTCCGGCTACGCCCCGCCCGAGGAGCTCGGCCGGATCACCGTCATGTACGTCCGCCGCCCCCAGTGCGACGAGGCCGTCACCCGCGCCGCGCAGGCCGCCGAGGGCCTCGGCGTCCCGCTCCGCCTGGTCACGCTCGCCATCGGCGACGTCAACCCCGAGCCCCTCCGCGACGACCTGGCCCTCGCCATCCGCCTCGCGCTCGACTCGTCCGGCCTCACCGCAGGCGACGTCTCCGCCGAGCTCGCCCGCGGCGGCGACGTGGCGGACACCATGGACGACATCGGCTGGCCGGACGGCGAGCTCCTCGTCTGCGCGTCCAGCGAGGACGCCTCCGCGCACCGCGTCTTCCTGGGCGAGGTGGCCCTCAAGGTCCTCCGTGCGGCGCCTTGCCCAGTAACCGTCCTCCCGAGGGGCTACTTGTGAGTAGTCCGTTTTGACCGCTTGCGCGGAACAACTTGCCGCACCCTTTTTACCTCGGCTACATTCCATCGAGATCGGAACGTGACCTTGGAACGCGGCACGCCGGTCGATCATCCCCGGTCGGGCGTCACCCTGCCCGAACGAGCACGGCATGGAGCGTGATGGACCCGATCGGCAAGAAGCTGCTCGACGTGGCCAAGGCCCAGCTCGGCTACACCGAGAAGGGCGACGGCTACACCAAGTTCGGCGACTGGTACGCCCAGAACATCGACGGCGACCACGACGACTACTTCAAGACGGCCCCCTGGTGCGACATGTTCCTCGCCTGGGCCGCCGACAAGGCGGGCGTCACCGAGCAGGCCGGGCAGTTCGCGTCCACCGTCGAGCACGCCAAGTGGTTCAGGAAGCACGACGCCTGGGGCACCGCCCCGGAGCCCGGTGCCATCGTGTTCTACGACTGGAACGGCTCGGGCGACATCGACCAGATCGACCACGTCGGCATCGTCGAGAAGGTCGACGGCAAGACCCTCCACACGATCGAGGGCAACGCCGACGGCTACAAGCTCATGCGCAAGACCCGCGACATGGACACCGTCGTCGGGTTCGGCTACCCCGGCAAGATCAAGGTCGAGGCCAAGTACGCGCCGAAGCACGCCGCCCCCGCGCCCACCGTCGACAAGGTCGGCGCCCCCGCCGCGCCCGCCGCGTCCGTCGCCCGGCATGAGCACGAGCCCTCGGCGGCGTCCGAGCACCTCCCCGCCCAGGAGGCCGTCCTCGGCGGCATCCTCGCCTTCGTCCTGTGCGGCACCGTCGCCCTCGCCGCCGGCCGCGCCGCCGCCGCGAAGGCCCCCACGACACCCCCGATCCGCGTCCGCAAGCGCGGCAAGCACCACCGCCCCTCGACCCCCGTCGCCCTCCCGGCCGACGTCACCCCGGCCGACCTCGACGCCGCGGACAAGGTCACGACGATGATGCCCGCCGTCTCCCTCGCCGCCGCCCACGCGGCCGAGGACCGCGAGTTCTGGGGCCGCATCGCCCACCTCGAAGAGGACCAGGAGCTCGCCTTCTGGAACTCCCTCCACGCCGAGACCACCGACTCCGAGGCCGCCGCGTACGCAACCACTCCAGGATTCCGCTAGAGTTGTCATGCGCCCCGGGGGAACCCCGGAGCCGGCACGCGGACGTGGCTCAGTTGGTAGAGCATCACCTTGCCAAGGTGAGGGTCGCGGGTTCGAATCCCGTCGTCCGCTCTGAGAGGCCCCGAAGGCCTCGCTCTGGTGGAGTGGCCGAGAGGCGAGGCAACGGCCTGCAAAGCCGTGTACACGGGTTCAAATCCCGTCTCCACCTCGTAGTACACGCAAGGGCGATTAGCTCAGTGGGAGAGCGCTACCTTGACACGGTAGAGGTCACTGGTTCAATCCCAGTATCGCCCACCACGCACGACCGGTTCGCGAGCCTCTCCTCGACTTCGGGGAGAGGCTTTCTTCGTTGCTGAAGAGGGCCTGGGAGACTGCCGCCTCCCAGGCCCGCTCTCCCTAGAACGTGAGCACGAGCCTGCCGCGCACGCCGCCGGCCTCCAGGCGGCGGTGCGCCTCGGCGGCGCGGGCGGCCGGATAGGTGTCCGCGACCCGGAGGGTCAGCTCGCCCCGCTCGACCAGCGCGCGGAGCTCGTCGAGCTTGGCGCGCTCCTTCGCGTACTGCCGCACGAACACGCGCTGGTAGGTCACGCCCCGCTCCGGCTCCCCGGCGAAGCCCCGTACCGTGGCGATCCGCCCGCCGTCCGCGACCGCGCCGATGACCTTGTCGTCCAGCACCGCCCCGTCGGCGAGCCCGTCGACGCCCTCGGGCACGGCCTCGCGGATGCGGTCGGCGACGTCGTCACCGCGATCGACGATCAGGTCCGCGCCGAGGACCGCGAGCAGGTTCCGGTCCTCCTCAGAGGCGTCGGCCACCACGCGCAGCCCCTCGGCCTTCGCCAGCTGGACCACGTAGCCGCCGTAGCAGCCGGCCGCGCCGGTGACGGCGAGCGTCTGCCCGGCGTTCAGCCCCAGGACGTCCAGGGTCAGCCGCGCGGTGAGCCCGTTCATCGGCAGCGTGGCCGCGGCGACGTCGTCCACGCCCTTCGGCACGCGGACCACCGACTCGGCGGGCAGGACGACCTGCTCCGAGTAGCCGCCGTGGGACCCGCCGGGAACGACGATGCCCATGACGTGCTCGCCCACGGTCAAGGACGTCTCGGTCTCCGGGCCGATCTCCTCCAGGACGCCGGCGATGTCCATCCCGGGCACCACGGGGACGCTGGGCCGATCCGCGTCGTCGCGGGCACCGCTGCGCACCCCCGTGTCCGTCGGGTTCACCGTCGCCGCGTGCACGCGGACGCGCACCTGCCCGGCACCAGGCTTCGGGTCAGGCAGCTCGATCTCGTGCAGGACGTCCGGACCGCCGTACTCGGTCACACCGATAGCTCTCATACCCGATACCAATACCTTCCCCGGCTGGGGCTATTCCGGTCCCAGCCGGTGAGCCGTGCCGGGTCGGACGGTAGGTCAGCACCTGCGTGTGGCCGTCGAACGTCCGGGCGTGGAGCAGTTCAAGGCTCCCGGCACCATGCGCAGCGGGTCGCGGTGGAAGTTCCTCGCCGTCTGGCTCCTACTTGCCGTGGCGGGCTTCGATGGCCTTGACCGTCCGGCTCAGTTGCCTGCCCAGGACCCGCTTGCCGACGATCCCGATGACGAGCCCGACCAGCCGTCCCTTGGCGTTCTTGCCCTCCCGGACCACGACGACGTTCACCTCGGTCGTCCCGTCGGGCCGCCGCGTGAAGGTGTAGGTGTGGCCCGAGGCGCCGCCCCACGTGTTGGAGTCGGTGGTGGTCAGGACGACGCGGTCGGGATCGGACCAGTCGTAGTGCAGGCGCTCCCAGATGGCGCTGGAGCCCTCGGTGACGTCGGCCTCGGTGGCGCCCTTGTGGTGCACCTTGAGCTGCTCGTCGGTGCTCAGCCCGAACAGTTCCGAGCGCCCCGGCCCGAAGTCGGTGAGCCCGGCGACGAACTGCTCGGGTGTGGCGGTGGTCGTCTGCTTGAGATGGATCGTCGGCATGCGTCCGCCCTCCCTGCGCGCAGCGTCCGTCGCTGCCTGCCCACCATCTTCGCGCGGTTCGGTCGGCCACGGAGGTGCTCTACGGCCTCAAGGCGGACGACCAGATCGGGCGCATAGTGGAGCTGGACGACGACACCGTCTCCCGCTGGGGACCGAGGATCGTCGACTTCGTCAGGCGTATCGCGCGAGCGCTCCGAGAAGTGAGATGAGGACGGCCATGGCGACACGGAGATCGATCCTGCGCGGCGGCCTCGCCGCGGCGACGGGCATGCTGGGGCCGACCGGGCGGCCGGACGACCCGGTCACGCGGGCACCGGCCGGCGCGGCGCGGACCTCGCCGCAGCCGCCGGTGCTGCGCTCGAAGGCCGCCCTCGCGGCGCGCGGCCTGCGCGAGCCCGGCGTCCTCGCGACCGCGCTGCCGATCCAGCCGAACGGGACGACCTACCAGATGGCCCAGTCGCTGGCCTGGCTGGACTCCCGGCACTTCGCCGTGGGGCGCTGGGACGGCTCGATGAGCGTGTTCGCGTTCAACGCCTCCCCGTCGGCCGGGCCGGTGATCGACGTGGCGGTCAACAGCCCCGCCGAGCAGGGCGTGCAGATGGTGGCGCGGCTCACCGGCCGGTCGCTCGCCACGTCCAACGACGACCGGTCGCTGGTCGTGTGGACGTCCGGCCCCGGCTGGCGGTCCCTGCGTCCGAGGATCGTGCCGTACGAGCCGCGGCTGGGCGTCGCCACCAGCGCGCACATCGTGGAGCACTCCGGGCACCGCG
Organism: Actinomadura fibrosa; assembly: GCF_900659615.1. Lineage (GTDB taxonomy): Bacteria > Actinomycetota > Actinomycetes > Streptosporangiales > Streptosporangiaceae > Spirillospora > Spirillospora fibrosa. The sequence continues at coordinate 10,112 of NZ_CAACUY010000209.1, forward strand.
CGCTGTGCGTCGGGCACACCACCGGGTGGCTCTCGATCTGGTCCGTCGGGAGCGGCGGCGGGATCGCCTTCCGGGACGCCCTCGACCTGCGCAACCCGTCCCCGGTCAACCCGTGGGACCTGCACGACATCCGGGCCGTGAAGCCCTTCGACGGGGGCAAGGCGGTCACGGGCTCCGAGGACGGCTACGTGTGCGTGATCGACGTCCCGGCCGCCAGGGTGCTGTCGCGGACGGTCTTCAACCCGTCCGCCCAGCGGGGGATCAACGACCTCGACGTCCAGGGCGACGACCTGCTGGTGGTCAACTGCTCGGTCGGGAAGGACGACGACAACCTCTGGTGGTTCGCGCTCGACCGCGGCACCTGGCGTCCGGCGCTGAAGGGGCGCGCGAACCTCCTGGTCGACGAGCGCAGGCCCCAGGCCTTCGCGTTCAACGTGGTGTGGGCCGCCTACCCGCCGGGCCGGTGCTGGTTCGTCTCCACCGAGGAGGGCGCGCTCTGGATGGGCACCGCCGACGCGGCGCTCGACGTCATCGGCTACCAGGCCGTCACCAGCCCGCTCGGGTCGGCGCTCGGCTGGAACACCGACCCCGGCCGCCTCGCACTGGTCTCCTACGACCTCTACGAGTTCACCACCGGCATCTGAAGCGCCCGCTCCGCGGAGGCACCGTCCGGCGTTCGCTGATTCGCACGCGGCGTGCGCACCAAGGCTCGCGGCCGCCGCGCCGCTGTTCACTCGGAGCGCGCGCGAGTGCTTTCGGCGGGTGGGGCCAGGCCGGTGAAGGCCAGGTCGACGATGGCGTTGATGTGGGCGTTGTCGGCGGTGCGCGTGGTGAGCAGCCGCCGGTAGTAGGCGGCGCCGTAGAGCAGTTCGGTGACCAGGTCGGGGTCGGCGTCGGGACGGATCTGGCCCGCGCGCTGGGCGCTCCTGATCCGGTCGGCGGCGGCGCCCGCGAGGTGGCCGATGAAGCGCTCCCAGAGGGCCCGGTGCAGTTCGGGGTCGTGCTGGGCCTCGCCGATCAGGGCGCGGTAGTGGGGGAAGACGTCCGGGTCGCCGAGGATGCGGGAGGCCGCCGCCATCTGCGTCTTGATGTCGGCGAGGAAGTCGCCGGTGTCGGGGAACGACGCGTCCAGCCGCCAGGTGGACAGCAGCCCGTCCAGCAGCACGGCGGCCTTGGACGGCCACCAGCGGTAGATCGTGTTCTTGCCGACGCCGGCGCGGGCGGCGATGCCCTCGATGCTGAGCTTGCGGTAACCGACCTCCTGGCACAGGTCCATCGCGGCCTTGATGACGGCGTTGGCGGCCTCTTCGCTGCGGCGCTCGGGACGTCTGGGCGACATGCCCCCAGCATAGCGCTCAGACGGCACGGAACGTTCCGTATTGACTTTGCCGGACGGCACTGGGCATCCTGAAGCGGCACGGAACGATCCGTGCCGCCAGCAAGGGATCAGGGCATGAAGGTAGAGATCACCCACGACATCGCCTGCGCGTGGTCGGCGCTCGGCTACGCCCGCTTCCGGCGGGCCGCCGCGGAGCACAGAGCCCGCGGCGGCGACCTGGAGGTGGCCTTCAGGCCCTACAAGAGCGCGGACTGCCGGGCGGGGGCGCCGGTGAGCGGCGCGCCCCGGCTCGCGTCCGCCGGGCAGGCCGAGCGGCTCGTGCGGGCGGCGGCGGCGGACGGGCTGGACATCCGGTTCGACCGGATCGTGCCCGCCGCGACCTGCGGCGCCCACCGGCTCATCGCGGCGGCGGCCGAGCAGGGCACGGCCGAGGACATGGCCGCCCGCCTGTACCGCGCCTACTTCACCGACGGTCTCGACATCGGCGACGCGGGCGTGCTGCGGGGCCTGGCGTCCGCGGCCGGGGTGCCCTGGACGGGCGGCGAGGCGGACGAGCGGCTCGGCGCGGGCGCCGCACGGCCCGGTCGTGCGGCGGGTCCGCGCGTGCCGGTCTTCCGCTTCCCGGACGGGACCGTCCTCGTCGGCGCGGTGTCGCTCACGATGCTCCAGGGTGAGCTGAGGCGGGCCGTGAGCGTCACCGCCTGATCCCGGGAACGTTCGTCAGGTCACAGGCACGCCCAGCAGTAGAGCCGGTCGCCCGCCTGGCGGGCGCGGCGGGCCAGGCCGACGAACTCCTTGGTGATCTCCAGTGCGAAGGCCGCGTCCATGGTGCCGTCGAACTCCTCAATGCGGGTCCAGTCCTCGGCGACGGACGGCAGCGCGGCGTCGTCGGCCCCGGCGAGCGCGTCACGGACCCGGTCGCCGAACTCCTCCAGCCACGGCCCCGTCTGCCATGGCGAGTCCTCGGGCAACCGCTCCGCCTCGTCCAGGGTTCGGGGCTTCGTCTCCTCCGGCGGCCACACGAGGCCGGACTCGATGAGATCGACGCTCCACGGCACCCCGAGGACGAAACCGACCAGCTGGCCCAGGATGACGTGGGGGTCGATGCCCTTCGCGTCCAGTGCGTCGAGGCCGGCGCCGACGGTCGTCGGGCTCGCCGGGACCCCGTCCTCGTCGAGCAGCAGCCGGAGGGCCGTCTCCCCGTTCGGAGCCCGGAAGTAATCGAACAGCACGCCCATGCCGCCTGCTCCGTCCACACCTCGGTCGTCACCGTCGCGCGGAGCGTACCGGCGCCCACCGTCAGAACGCCTTCGGACGGCGGGTCAGCGCCACCACTGGAGGGTCGTGGGGGCGGCGCGGAGCACGTTCGTCCCGCAGTGGATGGAGCCCAGGCGCACGTGGTAGTACCACGCCTCCACCCAGCTCACCCGGTAGCCGAGCTGGTCAGCGACGGCTTCGGTCCACGCCTCGAAGAGGTCGACCTTGCGTTCCGGGATCTGGAGCTTCCGCCAGGCGCTCCCCCTGAGGAAGCCCCGCGAGTCGAACGCACCGGGGTTGGCGCGGACGATCTGCTGCCGGATCTCCGCGCGGTCGGTGCCCTTGGGCCAGCCGTCGAGGAAGGCGGAGGTGAGCTTGTCGGCGTCGTCCCCGGCGAGGTCGCCCGCCACCGAGCCGGCCCGCGCCCAGAAGACCGTCCGGTCGAGTCCGCGGGCGCGGAGCCACTGCGGAGTGAACCGCGACGCCTTCGCGTCCGGCACGTCCTTGGCCACCGCCCGCAGGACGCGGGCCGCGGCCTCGACGTCCATCCGCGGCCCGTGCGGCCGCGGGACCAGCAGCCACGGCCCGGCGACCTGGAGGTTCGCCAGGTTGGGGGTGAAGGCCGCGGTCTGCTCCGACAGCGCGGACCGGTCGTCGAAGATGACCGGGATCTTGAGGATGGGAATCGCGCCGTACTCGGTGGTGAGCTTCTCCTCCGCCTCGGTGAACTGCCCTTTCGCCGGGACGGACGCGCCGTTCGGGTCCGTCCGCGACGGGGCGGGCTCGGGGTCCTCCAGGTCCTCGTTGGTGCCGTCGCGGAAGTGGTCCAGCTCGAAGATCGAGAGACTCGCCGGAAGCGAGGGCGTGGTCGGCCGCCAGGGCGAGTCGGGCAGCGGGAGCGGGGAGTTGGTGGGGATCGGGCCGCTGAGGGCCCGGTACATCGTCGCCATCGACAGGTAGATCTCCGGCGGCTCGATCGGCAGCAGCTGCCCCTTCTCGTGCTGGTGCAGCCACTGGAGCCCGCGGAGCAGGTGCGTGACCGGGTTCGCGCCCTCGTAGGTGAGCCGCGCGCCGACGATGGGCGCCCAGTTCTTGTAGCGGGTCAGCTCGCCCGGCGACAGCCCGGCCATGAACTCGCGGCGGGCGGCCTCGACGATCCGCAGCGCGACGAGCGGGGACGAGCGCAGCACCGCGCCCGGCCGGCCCTGCGGCTCGCGCAGGTCGGGGACGAAGGCCAGCATCTCGTCCACGTGCCCGACGTCGAGCCAGCTGGTGTCGACCTCCAGCACCCGCTGCCGACCCTGCGACTGCCCGCGCAGGAAGGCGAGCAGCTCGGGGTCCATGTCGGTGGCGGTGGACCCGTCCGGCTGCGGCGTGGTCTGGTTGCCGACGACGACCACGCCGGCCGGGGCCTTGGGATGCGGCGGGCCGACCTCGATGTTGCCGCCGAAGTTGTGGCTGGAGTGCCACTGCTGGAGGCGCTTCTCCAGGCGTCTCACCTCGGCCTCCGCCATGAGGAACTCCTGCTGCGGCAGCTTGCCGACGGCCGGCAGCCGCAGCCGGAGCTGGGGCGCGCCCTGCGGGACGGGGATCTCCCGCCGCACGTCCTCGACCTGCTTCTCGGCGTTCTGGACGAGCCGTCCGAGCCTGTCGTGCTGCTTGAACCAGGGCGAGTCGGGCCGTTCCACCGCCGCCTTGGCGACCTGCTTCAGCCGCCCGGCCAGCGCGGGCAGCTCGTTGCGGGCGCGGAAGAACTCGACGGTCGCGTCGCCGAACACCGCGACGGTCGTGTTCAGCTCGACCTCGGTGCCGATCCGCGCGATCGACTCGAACAGCTGGCGGCGCAGCATCTTCACCCGGATCATGATCACCAGGGCGCGGTCGCTGCCGACGAAGCCGAGCCGCCCGGTCGTGCCGTCCGGGGAGGTGATGGTCAGGCCCCGGTCCCAGAACGCCTGGCAGAGCCCGAGGCCCCGGCTCGGGAAGTGGCCGGTCACCGTCGAGCTCAGGTTCGGCGCGACGACGCCCTGCGCGGCGTCCGAGCGGGTGCGCGGCGTGTGCAGCAGGACCCGCAGCGGGCCGCCGGGCGTCTCGGTGAAGCCGAGCTGGTACTGGTCCTGGATCCAGCTGTCGCCGCCGTGCGCCTCCATCGGGATGAGCGTCAGCGGCACGCCGGCCTGCTGGAGCGCGGCCCGCACCTCGGCGACGGCGGGGCCGTTGTCGTCGAGCGGCCTGGCCGGGGCGTCGGCGGTGACCTCGCACATGTACATCCGCTCCAGCGCGCCCGCGTTCCCGATCAGGACGAACGGGGACACGGTGAACAGCACCTCGTCCTCGACCACGGTGCCGGCCGGGTCGTCGCGCTCCAGCCGGACGGCGACCCGCCCGCCCGGCGGCGCGGCGGGCGGCCCGCTGAGCACCGCGGTGGCCGGCGGGACGGCCGGCAGGTCCACCGCCTCCAGCGCCAGCCTGCGCGGGAACGGGCCGTCCGGCAGCCGGTGCCGGACGCGGTCCCCGGCCCGGACCCCGGCGAGCCGACGTCCGGTGGCGTCGATCACCGCGCAGCGGGCGGCGTCCGCGCCGTCCAGGACGACGAACAGGGCGCCGGGGGCCGCGCCGACCTCCTCGACGAGGAGGTCGGCGGGATCGTCGTCCGCGGCCGTCTTCACCGGCAGGTCGCGGTCCAGCCCGACGGGGTCGCCGGGGGTGACCGCCGCGGGCAGCCGCCGGGCGTCGCTGTCCAGGTTGGCGCGGACCAGCGCCCCCGGCGGCGCCTGGCGGCGGGCCCATTCGCCCGGACGGGCGGAGAGCCGCCCGTCGCGGTCGTAGTCGGCGTGTAGGCGGTAGGCGGCCATCAGCCGTCGCTCACGGCCTCGTGCCCGGCCCCGACGGGCGCGTGCTCGGGCTCGGGCGCGGCGGGCGCGTGCTCGGGCTCGGGCGCGGCGGGGAGATC
>NZ_CAACUY010000210.1 GCF_900659615.1 Actinomadura fibrosa
GGGCCGGGCAGCCCGGCCGCGCGCAGCATCGCCTCCTGCCCGGCGATCTGCTCCAGGCAGCCCCGCCCGCCGCAGGAGCAGGGCGGCCCGCCGGGCTCGGCGACGAGGTGGCCGATCTCGCCGGCGAAGCCGTGGGCGCCGCGGAAGACGCGGCCGCCGACGACGATGCCCGCGCCGATCCCGATCTCGCCCGAGACGTGCACGAAGTCGCCGAGCCGGGCGCCGCCGCCGAACCACAGCTCGCCGAGGGCCGCGAGGTTCGCCTCGTTGTCGTACTCGGCGGGCAGCGGGGACGCGGGGCCGAACGCGCCGGTGACCGGGACGTCGGTCCAGCCGAGGTTCGGGGCGCGGCGCACGACGCCGCTCTCGCGGTCGAGCAGCCCGGGCAGCGCGACGGCGGTCCCGGCGATCGACAGGCCCTGCTCCGCGACGGCGGCGGCGGCCTCGTTCGCCAGCGCGGCCAGCGCCGCGAGGACGGCGCCGGGATCGCGCCCGCGGTTGCCGGCGCCGACGACGTGCCGGTACCGGACCTTCTTGCCGAGGTCCACGACGCACGCGGCGAGGTAGTCGACGTTGACCTCCAGCCCGAGCCCGGCCGCGCCGTCGCCGTGGACCGACACGCCGACGCCGGGGCGGCCGCGCTCCCCCTCGTGGACGAGCGCGCCGTCGCGGACCAGGCCCGCGTTCTCCAGCAGTGCGACCAGGGTGGAGACGGTGGTCTTGGTGAAGCCGGTCAGCTCGGCGAGGCGGGCCCGGGTGACGGGCTGGTGCCGGGCGACGTGCTCCAGGACGACGGCGAGGTTGCGCCCGCGCATCGTCGCGTGCCGGACGGGGACGTTCCCGGACTTCGTCATGCCCGCACCCTAAAAGATCCACGGCGCTGGGCGCGGCCGCACCCATCTGCTACGTTAATTAGTCCAAAGTCTTTACGAAAGAGGGACCGATGGCCGGAGAGCTGGTCGCGGGCGTCGACTCCTCGACCCAGTCGACGAAGGTCGTGCTCTGCCGGGCGGAGGACGGCGCGGTGGTCGAGGAGGCCTCGGCGCCGCATCCGGACGGCACCGAGTGCGACCCCCGCCACTGGTGGAGCGCCCTCGGCCGGGCGCGCGCCCTGCTGGAGCGGGCGGACGCGGTGGCCGTGGCCGCGCAGCAGCACGGCATGATCGCCCTCGACGGCGCGGGCGAGGTCGTCCGCCCTGCCCTGCTGTGGAACGACACCCGGTCGGCGCCGCAGGCCCGCGCCCTCGTCGCCGAGCTCGGCGGCCCGGCCGCGTGGGCGGAGCGGACGGGCAGCGTGCCGCTCGCCTCGTTCACCGTCACCAAGCTGCGGTGGATGGCCGAGCACGAACCGGCGAACGCCCGCCGCACCGAGCGGGTCATGCTGCCGCACGACTGGCTGACCCACCGGCTCGGCGCGAGCGAGCCGGTGACCGACCGGGGCGACGCGTCCGGCACCGGCTACTTCTCGCCCGCGACCGGCGCGTACGTGCCCGGGCTGCTGCGCGCCGCGCTCGGCCGCGACGCCGAGCCGCCGCGCGTCGCCGCACCCGGCGAGCGCGTCGGCGAGACGGAGTGGGGCGCCGTGCTCGGGCCCGGCACCGGCGACAACATGGGCGCCGCGCTCGGCCTCGGGCTCGGGCCGGGCGACGTCGCCGTGTCGATCGGCACGTCCGGGACCGCGTTCGCGGTCGCGGACGGTCCCGCCGCCGACCCGTCCGGCCTCGTGGCCGGGTTCGCCGACGCCACCGGCCGGTTCCTGCCGCTCGTCTGCACCCTGAACGCCGCGCGCGTGCTGTCCGCCGCGGCGGCCATGACGGGCGCGGACCAGGACGAGCTGTCCGCGCTCGCGCTCGCGGCCGAGCCCGGGGCGGGCGGCCTGACCCTCCTCCCCTACCTGGACGGCGAGCGCACGCCCGACCGGCCCGGCGCCTCCGGCGTCCTCGCGGGCCTCACCACCGCGAACGCGACCCGGGAGAACGTCGCGCGGGCGGCGGTGGAGGCGCTGCTGTGCTCGCTCGCCGACGCCGTGGACCACCTGGCCGCGCAGGGCGTCCGGCCGCGGCGCACCCTGCTGATCGGCGGGGGCGCGCGGTCCGAAGCCGTCCGGGCGCTCGCCCCCGCGATCTTCGGTACGCCGGTGACCGTGCCCGAGCCCGCCGAGTACGTCGCGCTCGGCGCGGCCCGCCAGGCCGCGTGGGCGCTCGCCGGGACGCCCGAGCCGCCCGACTGGCCCGCGCCGCCCGCGACCGAGCACGACACCGGACCCGGCGGCGCGCACACCGGGATGGACGCGCGGGAGATCCGCGAGCGCTACGCCGCACTGCGCGACGCCGCACCCGAACTCTGAGGAGGACGATGATGACCGACTACACGCCCGTACCCGAGGACCGGTTCTCGTTCGGGATCTGGACGGTCGGCTGGCAGGGCGTCGACGTGTTCGGCCCCGGCACCCGCCCGCCGATGCCCGCCGAGCGCGCCGTCCGCAAGCTCGCGGAGATCGGTGCCTACGGCGTCAACTTCCACGACAACGACGTGTTCGACTTCGACGCGAAGCCGGCCGAGCGGCAGGAGCGGATCGACGCGTTCCGCAAGGCGCTGGACGAGACCGGGCTCGTCGTCACCACCGCGACGACGAACCTGTTCTCGCACCCCGTCTTCAAGGACGGCGCGTTCACCGCCAACGACCGCGACGTGCGGCGGTTCGCGCTGCGCAAGGTGATGGACAACCTCGACCTCGCCGCCGAGCTCGGCGCCCGCACCTACGTGTGCTGGGGCGGCCGGGAGGGCGCCGAGTCGGGTGCCGCCAAGGACGTCCGGGCCGCGTTGGACCGCTACAAGGAGGCGTTCGACGTCCTCGGCGCGTACGTCGCCGACCAGGGCTACGACCTGCGGTTCGCGATCGAGCCGAAGCCGAACGAGCCGCGCGGCGACATCCTGCTGCCGACGATCGGGCACGCGCTCGCCTTCATCCAGACCCTGGAGCGTCCCGAGACCGTCGGCCTCAACCCGGAGGTCGGCCACGAGGAGATGGCCGGGCTGAACTACGCGCACGGCCTGGCGCAGGCGCTGTGGCAGGGCAAGCTGTTCCACATCGACCTGAACGGGCAGCACGGCCCCCGCTACGACCAGGACCTGCGGTTCGGGGCCGGGAACGCGCGCGGCGCGTTCTGGGTCGTCGACCTCATCGAGCAGAGCGACTACGACGGCCCGATCCACTTCGACTTCAAGCCGCCGCGCACCGAGGACGACGAGGGCGTGTGGGAGTCGGCCGCGGCCTGCATGCGCAACTGGCTGATCCTGCGCGCGAAGGCGCGGGCGTTCCGCGCCGACCCGGAGGTGCGGGAGGCGCTGCGCGCCGCGCGCGTGGACGAGCTGGCCCGCCCGACCCTCGCGGACGGCGAGGACTGGCGGTCGGTCCGCGACGCCTCGCCCGACGTCGAGGCCCTCGCCGCACGCGGCGCGGCGTTCGAGCGACTCGACCAGCTGGCCCTGGAGCACCTGTACGGCGTCCGCTCCTAGCCGACCGTCCGACAGCGACCGCCCCCGAACCACCGGCCCGCCACGCCGACACGGCGTCCCGCGATAGCGCGGGACGCCGTGTCGGCGTGGGCGCCGGGCCGCCGTCTGGGCCCGCCCCCGCGCGGGCTCAGACGTGCGTGACGGTGGTCAGGGCGTCGCCAGGGCCTCGGTGGGAGCGAGGCGGGCGGCGCGGATGGCGGGGTAGAGGCCGGCGACGCCGCCGATGAGCAGGGTGGCCAGGATGCCGCCGGCCATGGCCCAGGGCGGGACCACGGTCGGCCATCCTTGCGTCACCGCGAACACCGCGGTGACGACGATGCCCAGCGCGACGCCGCCGATCCCGCCCAGCGCGGCCAGGAGCTGCGACTCGGTGAGGAACTGGGTCCTGATCTGGCCGCGGGTGGCGCCCAGGGAGCGGCGCAGGCCGATCTCGGCGCGGCGTTCCAGGACGGAGATGACCATGGTGTTGGCCACGCCGACGCCGCCCACCAGCAGCGCGACGCCGCCCAGGCCGAGCAGCAGGCCGGTGAAGGCCTTGTTGGAGGCGCTCTCGGCGGCCAGGGCGTCGGAGGGGCGGCTGACCTCGACCTCGGTCGGCGATTCGGGGCTGGCAGTGGCGGCCAGCAGCTCCCGCACCCGCTCCACCGCCGCCTTGTCGGCGCGGGTGTAGATGGTGGTGGGGTGGCCGTCGAAGCCGAGGTCGGACGCGGCCGCGTCCCAGCCGACGAGGGCCGCCGAGTCCAGCTCGGGCACCAGCTCGTTGGCGTCGAGGATGCCGACGACGGTGAACCACTGCGAGCCCAGCCACACCTGGACGTTCGGCGTCGCGATGCCCAGCCGCTGGGCCGACTCGGCGCCCAGGACGACGGCCGGGTAGCGGGCCGTCCCGGCGTTGAGCCAGGTGCCGGTGGCCATGGTCAGGCCGACGGTGCGGGGCAGGTCCAGGCGTGCGGCCAGGACGCTGATGCCGCCGCTCTCCCCGGCCGGGATGTGGTCGTTGCGGTACACCTTGGCGTCGGACAGCTTGCCGGTGGCCGACGCCGACTCCACGTCGGGCATGCGGGCGACCATGCCGACCGAGGCGGTGGGCAGCTGGGCGTCCTCGCCGAACATGTCGCGGCCGGGGCCGACGGTGAGCAGGTTGGTGCCGAGCCGGTCGAGGGTGGCCTGGAGCTGCGCGCGGCTGGACGTGGAGATGCCCACCACGCCGATCATCGCGGCGATGCCGATCGCGATGCCCAGGGCCGACAGGAACACCCGCATCGGGCGGGCCCGCAGCCCCGCCGCGCCGACGCGCAGCACGTCCCGCGGGCCCAGGCGCGCCGGCGTGTCCCGGTCGTCCGGCGCTCCGGCGGACGGCCGGCCGCCGATGCCGGTGCGGTCCCCCGCCGGGACGCCGGTCACCGGGGCGTTCCCGTCCTGTGCCGCGCCGCTCATCGCGTGGCGCCTGCCTCGGGGGCGTCTCATGACACCGCCTCCACCCATGCGTCGTCGTGGACGATCCGGCCGTCGCGCATCTGCACCTGGCGGGGCAGCAGCGCGGCGATGTCGCGATCGTGGGTGATCAGGATGACGGTGGTGCCCGTCTCGGCCAGCTCGCGCAGCAGGTCCAGCACCCCGGCGCCGGACACCGAGTCCAGCGCGCCGGTCGGCTCGTCCGCGAGCAGCATGGCCGGTTCGCCGACGACCGCGCGGGCGATCGCGACCCGCTGCTTCTCCCCGCCCGAGAGCTGGTGCGGCCGGTGGCCGAGGCGGTGCCCGAGGCCGACGCGCTCCAGCGCGCCGCGGGCCCGGCGGCGCCGCTCCCCGAGCGGCGCCCCGCCGTACAGCAGCCCGTCGGCGACGTTGTCCAGCGCGCCGACCCCGGCGGCCAGATGGAACTGCTGGAAGACGAACCCGATCCGCCGGGCGCGCAGCGCCGACAGCCGCCGGTCGGTCATGCGCGACACGTCCCGGCCCTCGACCAGCACGGTGCCGGCGCTGGGCCGGTCGAGCGTGCCCAGCAGGTGCAGCATCGTCGACTTGCCCGACCCCGACGGCCCGACGATCGCCACCAGCTCGCCCGCCTGGACGGTCAGCGACACCGCGTCCAGCGCCGTCACGCCGCCCGGGTAGGTCTTGGTGACCTCGCGCAGCTCCACCACGGGCTCCAACGGCAGGCTCATGCGGGGACGCCCACTTTCATGCCCTCGGCCAGGCCCTGCCCGGAGATCTCGACCTTGCCCTCGGTGAACACCCCGGTCTCCACCGCCACCGTCCGGGTCGTGGTGCCCGTGACGACCTGGACGGCGTAGCCGCCGTCGCCCTGGGCCAGCAGCGCCCCGATCGGCACGGCGAGGACGTCCGGGTGCCGGTCGGAGATCAGGTGCACGTTCACCGGCGCCTTGTCGAACGAGCCGAGCGCCTTCTGGCTGCGCACGGCGATGGTGACCGCGATCGTCGTCGGGTCGTCGTCGCCCTGGCCCTCTTTGGCGACCTTCCCGACCGAGGTGATGGTCCCCTTGGTCGTCTCGCCGCCGGGCAGCTCGACCTCCACCTGCGCGCCCTTCCTGGCCAGCCGCTGGTACTGAACGTCGAGATCGACGCTGACGACCCGGGTGGTCCCGGTGTAGGTCAGCACCGGAGCGCCGGTCTTGTCGCCGACGGACGCCTTGCGCTCGGCCACCCGGATCCGCCCCGGCGCCACCACCACCGAGCCCGGCGCCACCTTGCCGGTCTCCTGGACACCCAGATCGTCCTGCCAGTCCTTCACCGCGGCCGCCGTGGCCGCGGTGAAGGTCTTGTCGACGGTGAAGCCGGTGTAGCCCAGGGCTTGGAGGTTGCGCTCGAACTGGTAGACGTCCGAGCCCTCGACGCCGGACGCCAGGGTCCGGTACAGCGGGAGCCTGCCGTACAGCAGCGGCACCGGCTTGGTGTCCACCCGGTACATCGGACGTCCCCGCGCGATCACCGCACCCGCGGCGGGCAGCCAGGTCAGCGTCCCGTGACCGGCGCTGGACACCGAGTGCGTGCCGCCGTAGCCGAGCATGCCGTCCACCTGCTTCGTCTCCACCAGGGTCGTCTTCTCGATCGCCGCGGTCGCCGGCGGCAGCGAGCTGTGCGCCGCGGTCGGCGCGCCGCCGCCGCCCAGGCCGGCCGTCGCCAGCCCGGCGCCGCCCGCGACGACGGCTCCCGCCGCGCCGAGCACGACGGTCCGCCTCCTGGTCAACTGCCGCCTCCGCCGCTGCGCTTGGTGCCCTTCCCGCCGTCGGGCGCGTACTTCTGGCAGGCCTTGTCGGCGTCCTTGAACCGCTGGTTCTGCGGGTCGAGGTCCGAGCCGTTGCCCGCCTTGATCTGGATGCCGCCGTCGGGGCTCGGGTCGGGGAAGTCGGTGATGCCGTGGTCGCGCATGCACTTGGAGTGCGCGCGCGCCTTGGCGAGGTCCTGGGCCGACATCTTCGGCGGCTTGCCGCCGTTGGGCATCAGGTGCCGGCAGGCCTTCTGCGCGTCCTGGACCTCCTTCGGCGGCCCCTGCGGCCCCTTGCCCGCCTGGCCGGGCTTGGCGCTCGACTTGATCGTGATCTTGCCGTCGGTGTCCGGGTCCTCCATGTCGACGCCGTGCTCGCGCATGCACTGCGCGAACTGGCGCATCTTCTGCTGGTCGCTGGCGGCCTTCGCGGTGCTCTTGCCGCCGGCCGTCTTCGCCTCGGCCCCGCAGGCCGGCAGGGCGAGGGCGAGCGCCGGGACCAGGGCCAGCGCGGCGAGCGTCTGCCGTCGCATCGGTCGGTCTCCTGTCGTCGTCCGCCGGCCGGGTGCCGGCGGCGACCGCAAGTCCACCCGGCGGCCGATAACCCCGGCGTAACCAGATCGCGTTATGCCGGCGTTACGCCGCCTGCCCGAAGCTGTGCGGGCAGGGAAGCGGGCTGGAGGACCAACGTGCGCGTACTGATCGCCGAGGACGAGCGGATGCTCGCCGATTCGATCGCCGAGGGGCTGCGGGCCGAGGCGCTGGCCGTGGACGTGGTCTACGACGGCGACGCCGCGCTGGAGCGCCTCGGCGTCAACGACTACGACGTCCTGGTCCTCGACCGCGACCTGCCGGTCGTGCACGGCGACGACGTGTGCCGCGCCGTGGTCGACTCCGGCGCGCTGGTGCGGGTGCTGATGCTCACCGCCGCCGTCGCCGTCCCCGCCCGCGTGGACGGGTTCCGGCTCGGCGCCGACGACTACCTCACCAAGCCCTTCGCCTTCGAGGAGCTGGTCGCCCGGGTCCTGGCGCTGGGCCGCCGCGCCCGCCCGGCCGCGCCGCCGACGCTGGAGCGCGCGGGCGTCCGGCTCGACCCGGCCCGCCAGGAGGTGCTGCGCGACGGCCGCTACGTCCACCTGGCGCGCAAGGAGTTCGGCGTCCTGGCCGAGCTGCTGCGCGCCGACGGGACGATCGTCTCGGCCGAGCGCCTGCTGGAGAAGGTCTGGGACGAGCACACCGACCCGTTCACCAACACCGTCCGGGTGACGCTGATGAAGCTGCGGCGCAAGCTCGGCGACCCCCCGATCATCGAGACCGTCCCGGGAGTGGGGTACAGGATTCCATGACGACGCTCGCCGACAGGCTGCGGCCCACCATCCGCATGCGGCTGACGCTGCTGTACACCGGCCTGTTCGTGGCCGCCGGGGTCGTGCTGCTCGGCCTGACCTACCTGCTGGTCCAGAACAGCCTCCAGCGGCCGGCGGACCCGCCCGCGATGGCGAAGAACGGCCAGGTGCTCTCCGGTTCCCCGCCGGCGGGCGAGGCCGGGCGGGTGGGCGCGCCGGCGGAGAGCACCGAGGTCTCGGGCGAGGACATGAAGTTCCGGGTAGTGCAGGCCGCCAAGGACTCCCAGAAGGAGACGCTGAACGCGCTGCTGACGCAGGGCGGCATCGCGCTGGGCCTGGTCGGCGCGGCGGGGCTCGGCTTCGGCTGGCTGCTGGCCGACCGGGCGCTGCGGCCCGTCCACGTGATCACCGAGACGGCGGGGCGGGTGGCGCGCAGCTCCGACCTCACCGAGCGGATCGCCTACCGGGGGCCGCGCGACGACGTGAAGGAGCTCGCCGACACCTTCGACACGATGCTCGGCCGGCTCGCCCGGTCGTTCGACGTCCAGCGGCGGTTCGTCGCGAACGCCTCGCACGAGCTGCGCACGCCGCTCGCCATCAACCGCACGCTCGTGGACGTCGCGCTGCGCCGCCCCGACGCGACGGAGGACGTCAAGCGGCTCGGCGCCTCGCTGCTGATCGTCAACGAGCGGCACGAGCGCCTCATCGACGGGCTGCTGACCCTCGCCGGCAGCGAGAACACCGTCGTGGACGCGACCCCGCTGGACCTCGCGGACGTCGCCGGGCACGTCCTCGACCAGGCCGCGCCGGAGGCGAGGGCCCGGGACGTCGTCACCGACCGCAGGCTCGGGCCGGCGCCCACCGCGGGCGACCCGGTGCTGGTCGAGCGGCTCGTCCAGAACCTGGTCGAGAACGCGGTCCGGCACAACCACGACGGCGGCGAGGTGTGGGTCGGCACCCGGGGCCGCGACGGGTGGGCCGAGGTCGTGGTGACCAACACCGGCCCGGTGGTGCCGCAGTACGAGGTCGAGACGATCTTCGAGCCGTTCCGGCGGCTCGGCAACGACCGGGTGCGCTCGGACCGCGGCTCCGGGCTCGGCCTGTCGATCGTCCGCGCCATCGCCACCGCCCACGGGGGCCTGGTCGCGGCCGTCCCGCGCGAGGGGGGCGGGCTGGTCGTCACGGTCCGGCTGCCCAGCCGCGTGCCGGAGGCGCCCTGGCTCGCACCGGAGCCCGCCGCGGCGGCACTGCCCCGGTAGCCTCGTTACTGTGACTTTTGCAACAACCTTTCACAATGGTCGGAACGGGCGATTCATGCCACCTTGATCACATCCGATGCGGCTCCCGAGTCGGTTGTGAGGAGGACGCATGCCACTGCGTTCCAGGATTCCCGCCCCCATCCGGTCACTCCCCCTGACGCTCGTCCTGACCGCCGCCGCGCTGGCGGCCGTCCCCGCCCCCGCGGCCTCGGCCGCACCGCTCGACCTGTCGAACTTCACGCTGGAGGTCGCCGACAGCGCGCAGTACCTCAGATCCAACGTCGCCGAGCTCGACGGCGAGCTCCCGAACGTCGGCGTCGCCGACATCATGGCCGAGGCCAACCGCCAGGGCACCGTGCGGAACGGCGCCGCCTGCAACGCCTCCGCCGTCACCGACCCCGACCGGTCCGCCACCAAGCCGAAGGTCTCGGTCACCAAGAGCTTCTGCTGGCAGGACGACGCCACCGGCGAGGACGACCAGAACACGACCGGCTGGTACCCGCAGGGCGTCACCACCGTCGCCGACGCGCAGGCCGACCAGGTCTGGGGGACCTCGAACCAGCCCCTGCTGGTCAGCTGGTACGCCAAGGGCGGCACCGGCAACACCGCCAAGGGGACGCGGATCTCCTTCATCGACCCGAACACGGGCGCCTACCGGCACGTCCTGCTCGCGCACCCGTTCACCAACTCGGCGCTCAACGCGAGCTACACGAGCCTGCGCGACGACCAGACCTCCGGGCAGGGCTCGTCGCTGCACGCGGGCGGGATCGTCTGGTACGGCAACTTCCTGTACGTCGCCGACACCGCCCGCGGCTTCCGCGTGTTCGACATGCGCCACATCTACGACCTCAAGGCGGCGGGCGACAAGGGCAACGTCACCGACCAGGACAAGGTCGGCCGCCAGGACGGCGTCTTCTACGGGTACGGCTACCGCTACGTGATGCCCGAGGTGACCCAGTGGGAGCACGTCGCCGCGACCGGCACGGCGTGCACGTCCGCCGACGGCTCCCCGAACTTCTCCTACGCGAGCCTCGACCGCAGCGGCACCGACCACCTCGTCGCGGGCGAGTACTGCGACGGCACGAAGGAGGTCAACGGGCGCGTGGCCGCATGGCCGATGGCGAGCGCGACGTCCGGCGGCGAGCAGCCCGCGGCGGGCACCCGCTGGACCGCCGACGCGGCGTACTCCCTGCCCCGCAGCAACATCCAGGGGGCGACGCGCTTCGACGGACGCTGGTACCTGAGCCAGAGCCACGGCGAGCAGGTGGCGGGCCAGGACGACCTGGGCGAGCTCCACACCACGAACGCGGTGACGTCCAGCACGGGCACGCTGTCCGTCGCGAAGACGCAGCCCGCCGCGATCGGCGTCGAGGACCTCTCCCACTGGCCCGGCGGGACCGAGACCGCCCCGGCGCTCGGCACGATCTGGTCCGTTTCGGAGCATCCCAACTACCGGATGGTCTACGCGACGGCCCCGCAGTGAGGCCGCGCCGCTCCCGCGGACGGCTCGGCTAGACCGTGTGCGCCTCCGCCGTCCGGTTCCGCCGGACGGCGGAGGCGCCGAGGGAGACGGCCGTGCCGACGAGGGCGTAGGCGGCGAGGACCCAAAGCGCGCGGGCTGTGTGGTGCGCGGAGAAGTACACGGTGTTCCGGACGGCCGTCGTCGCCGCGCCCGTCGGCAGCCAGCCGCCGATGGCGCGCCAGAACGCGGGCAGCAGCGAGAGGGGGTAGGCGCCGCCCGCGCTGGGGTTGCCGAGCACGACGAACAGCAGGATCGCCACCCCGATCCCGACCAGCCCCAGCAGGGTCTGGAGCGCGACGGTCGCGGCCGCCGCGGCGAACACCACGAGCGCCCCGATGGCCCAGAGCTGGACGAAGTGGCCGGTCAGAGCGCCGAGGAGCGGATCGGCGATGACGGCCCCGCCGAGCCCGGACACGACCGCGTAGAGGGCCAGCGCGCCGAGGCGGACGACCGTGCGCTGCGGCCGCGCCGGGCGGGCGCCGCCCGCGAGCCCGAGGATGGCGGCGGCGAGGTAGCCGCCCACGATCCACCCGATCACCAGGTAGAACGACGACAGGCCGCGGCCGTCCTTCGGGCCGGGCGGCCGGACGTCGACGACCCGCACCTGCCGCTGCCGGCCGGACTCCAGCCGCTTCGCGATCTGCGCCGCCGTCTCGGACAGGGCGGGGCCGCCCGCCGAGGCGACCAGCAGGGTGTCGGCGGAGCCGCGCACGTCCACGAGGACCACCGCGTCCACGGTGCGGCCGAGGAGCATGCGCCGCCCCTCCCGCTCCGTCGCGGCCGGGCGCGCCCGGACCGGATCGCCCTCCAGCCCGTCGAGCTGGGCGGCCACCGCGCGCGCCGTCGCGGCGGGCGCGACCACGGCGACCGGGACGCGGTGCGGCGTCGGCAGGTGGAACGCCCCGATATAGGACAGGATGAACCCGAACTGGAGGGCCAGCACGCCCAGGATCAGGAGCAGGGCGCGCAGCGTGACGGCGTCGCGCAGCTCTCCCGCGACGCCGCGGCGGGGCGGAGCGGGCGCGGGTCCGGACGCGGATGCCGAGGTGCTCATGATGATCAAGTACCCATCCGCGGCGCCTCTCACCAGGGCGGACGCGGCCGGGTGCGGCGGCGCGGTGCCGCTCGCGGTAGCGTCGGGGGAATGACCAGTGCTGAACTGCTCACCGACGCGTTCGACCGGATCCAGGAGGTCGTCCACGGGGCGGTGGAGGGGCTCTCATCCGAGGAGCTCGCCTTCCGCGCCGACGGCGACGCGAACTCGATCGCCTGGCTGGTGTGGCACCTGACCCGCGTCCAGGACGACCACGTCGCCGACGCCGCCGGGACGCCCCAGGTGTGGACCTCCGATGGCTGGGCGGACCGCTTCGCCCTGCCCCTCGACCCGTCCGACACGGGCTACGGGCATTCGAGCAAGGACGTCGCGGCGGTCCGCGTGGAGTCGGCGGACCTCCTCACCGGCTACCACGACGCGGTGCACGACCGCACGTGCGAGTACGTGTCCGGCCTGGCCGACGGCGACCTCGGCCGCGTCGTGGACACGAACTGGGACCCGCCCGTCACGCTCGCCGTGCGCCTGATCAGCGTCATCTCCGACGACCTCCAGCACGCCGGGCAGGCGGCGTTCGTCCGGGGCCTGCTCCAGCGCCGCTAGCCCGCCGCCGACCCCGCCGCCGACCCGCGCCGCCGGGCCGCCGGCCCGTCAGCGCGGGTCGGCGGGGCGGACCTCTTCGCGCCGACCGGCCGGCGGCGCCCCGTCGAGCGCCGCGTCCAGCGAAGGGTGGATCAGCAGCCGCTGGTCGAGGTTGGTCACCCGGAGGACGCGTGCGACCCGCTCGGACACCGGGCCGGCCAGCGTCGCGCTGCCGCCGCGCCCCTCGGCGGCGAGGTAGAACCGCAGGAGCAGGCTGAGCCCGCTGGAGTCGAGGAAGGCGAGCGGTTCGAGGTCGAAGACGAGGTGCTCGCCGTGCTCGCGGCGGCCCGCGCGGATCGACCGTTCGGCCTCCTGCACGGTGGGCAGGTAGAGATCCCCGATCAGCGTCACCACGGTGCGGGGCCCGGCGGCCCTGCACGTCACGGTGCACCCGTTCATCGGGAGCCCTCCCTCCGCCGCGGCCGGGCGGCGTGCGCCCGTGCGCTCCCGGGACCGATTGTCCATCATCCCCGGGCGCGGAGGAGCGGGACAGGCGCGAATACCCCCGATAGTTCCCGGGCCGTAACCTTGCCGTTCCGGTGGCGGTCGCACGTTCTCACCGGTCGGTGCGGCGGCCCGCCCGCTCAGTACCGTCGCCGGGGGCGCGCCTCGGTGTCGTCGCGCCGCTCCGTCCCGCGGTCGCCCAGGTAGAACAGCCCGACCAGGAGCAGCAGCCCGGCGGTGACGAACACGATCATGAGCATTCCGAGCAGGGGTGAGACGCCCGGCATCTCGATCACCTCTTCCGTGGATCCCGTGCCGCGTCGGCTTCTACCCGGTCTCGGCCGGTTCCCACGGATCGTCCGCATGTTCCCCGTCACGGCCCTCGCGCGGCCCCGGGGCGCGCCGTCAGTTCCCGGGCGGGCGCGGCAGCCCGTAATGCTCGCGCAGCGTCCGGCCCGTGTACTCGGTGCGGAACAGCCCGCGGCGCTGGAGGACCGGCACCACGTGGTCGACGAAGTCCTCCAGGCCGGTGGGCAGGACGGGCGGCATCACGTTGAAGCCGTCGGCCGCGCCCTCCCGGAACCACTCCTCCATCTGGTCGGCGACCTGCTCGGGCGTGCCGGTGACGACGCGGTGGCCGCGCCCGCCGCCGAGCCGCGCGATGATCTCGCGGACGGTCAGCCGGTCGCGCCGAGCCAGCTCGGAGACCAGCGTGAAGCGGCTCTTGTTGCCGTTGACGTCGTCCTCGGCGGGCAGCAGGTGCTCGGGGACCGGCGCGTCGAGCGGCACGTCCGCGAGGTCGGTGTTCAGCATGGACGAGAGCTGGGCGAGCCCGTAGTCGAGGACCTGGAGGTCGGTCAGCTCCCGCTCCAGCCGGCGCGCCTCCTCCTCGGTCGAGCCGAGGATCGGGCAGATGCCGGGCAGGATCTTCACGCCGCCGGGGTCGCGGCCGAGGCGCTCGGCCCGGGTCTTCACGTCCTTGTAGAAGGTCTGGCCGTCCGCGAGGGTCTGCTGGGCGGTGAAGACGGCCTCGGCGTGGCGGGCGGCGAACTCCCGGCCGTCCTCGGAGGACCCGGCCTGGACGAGCAGCGGCCGGCCCTGCGGCGGCCGCTGGACGTTCAGCGGCCCACGGACCTTGAAGTGCGTCCCGGCGTGGTCGATCGGCCGGACCCGGTCCGGGTCGGCGTACCGGCCGCCGGCGACGTCCAGCAGGACGGCGTCGTCGGCCCAGCTGTCCCAGAGCTTCGCGGCGACCTCGACGAACTCGGCGGCGCGCTCGTAGCGGACGGCGTGCGGGACGTGCTCGTCGAGGTTGAAGTTGTGCGCCTCGGCGGTGTTCCCGGAGGTGACGATGTTCCAGCCGGCGCGTCCGCCGGAGATGTGGTCGAGGGAGGCGAACAGGCGCGCCAGCGTGAACGGCTCGTTGAAGGTGGTGGACGCCGTCGCGATCAGGCCGATGCGCTCGGTCGCCACCGCGATGGCCGACAGCAGCGTCAGCGGTTCGAGCCCGCCGGAGACGTTGCTGCCCACGCGGTGCCAGACGGCGAGCCCGTCGGCGAAGAAGATCGAGTCGAGCCGGCCGCGCTCGGCCGTCCTGGCGAGCTCCTGGAAGTAGGCGACGTCGGTGGCGCGGTCCGGCCGGCTGGACGGGTGCCGCCAGGCGGCGTCGTGGTGGCCGGGGGCCATGAGGAAGGCGTTGAGGTGGAGGCGGCGGTCGCCGTCGGTCATGGTCGGGTCTCTCCTGGGGGTCACCGCTGGGCGGGGGTCTGCTGCCATCGGGTGAACCGGCGCTCCACGAGGACGAGCAGGTAGTTGAACACCAGCCCGACCAGCGAGATCGCGACGATCCCCGCGTACATGTCCTTGATGGCGAAGTTCTGCTGGGAGGCGTTGATGAGGTAGCCGAGGCCCTCCTTGGCGCCGACCATCTCGGCGACGATGACGACGAGGATCGCCGTGGCGCCCGCGAGCCGGATACCGGTGAACACCGTGGGCACGGCGGCGGGCAGCACCACCTTCTGGAAGATGCGGGGCGCGGGCAGGCCGAGCGACCGCGCCGACTTCACGAGGAGCGGGTCGACGGTGCGCACCGCGCTGATGGTGTTGAGCAGGATCGGCCACGTGCACGCGTACAGCACGATCGAGACCTTCGATGTCTCGCCGATGCCGAGGATGAGGATGAAGACCGGCAGCAGCGCGATCGCGGCCGTGTTGCGGAACAGCTCCAGCAGCGGGTCGAGCAGCTCGGCGACCGGCCGGTACCAGCCGATGACCAGCCCGAGCGGCACGCCGACCAGGATCGACAGCGCGAACCCGCTGAGCGACCGCGCGAGGCTGGCCTCGGTGTCGCTCCAGAGCTGCCCGCCGCGGGCGAGGTCCCACAGCGCCGGGACGATCTCCGACGCGGGTGGCAGGAAGGTGCGGTCGACCAGCCCCGCGCGCGGCGCGAGCTCCCAGACGGCGAGGAAGGCGGCGATCGCGACGGTGCGCCTGGCGACCGCGCCGGCGGCGCCGGCGGCGCGGCGCAGCGGCCG
>NZ_CAACUY010000211.1 GCF_900659615.1 Actinomadura fibrosa
CCGGTGTCGGCCAGCGCGCCCCGCGCGGCCGCCGCGAACTTCGGCGTCGGCAGCGGAACGGGCTCGCGCGCCCCGGCACCCGTGCCCGCCGGCCCCGCCGCGCTCGTCCGGGAGGAGGAGGGGCTCGTCCCCGGGGCGGAGCCCGGAACGGGCGGGGTCACCGCTCCTCCGTCCCGGCCAGGATCTCGGCCAGGTGCATGGCGCGGACGCCGCCGCGCAGCCGCGACAGCGCCCCGCCGATGTGCGCGAGGCAGGAGTTGTCGACCGCGCACACCACGTCGGCGCCCGTCTCGCGGACGTGCCGGACCTTGTCGGCCACCATCGCCACCGACACGTCGGCGTTCTTCATCGCGAACGCGCCGCCGAAGCCGCAGCACTCCTCCGCCGCGGGCAGCTCCGCGAGCTCCAGGCCCTTCACCGCGCGCAGGAGCCGCAGCGGCCGGTCGGCGACGCCGAGCGTCCGCGCGGACTGGCAGGTCGGGTGGTAGGTGACGCGGTGCGGGAAGTAGGCGCCGACGTCGACGACGCCCAGCACGTCCACCAGGAACTCGGTGAGCTCGTAGACGGCGACGCCCTCGGCGGCGCGGGCCAGGCCGGGGTCGCGGGCCGCCCGCGCGATCCGCGGGTAGGCGTCGCGGACGGCGGCCGCGCACGACGCCGACGGCGTCACGACGACCTCGTGGCCCTCGAACGCGGCGGTGAACCCGCGGGCGAGGTCGGCGGCCTCCCGGTGGTACCCGGTCGTCCAGTGCACCTGGCCGCAGCACGTCTGGCCGGGCGGGTAGCGCACCTCGTGCCCGAGCCGCTCCAGCAGGGCGGTGACGGCCTTGCCGGTCGCGGGGAACACCGCGTCGTCGAAGCAGGCGACGAACAGCGCCACGCGCATACCGGCCCACACCCCCAAAGCGCCTCGCCGAGGCTGGTCTCCGTGGGACATCGTAGGGGCCGGGGACGGCGCGCCCGGGGGAAACGATCGCACCCGGCTGGCCACAAGCGGGCCCCGGGCTCCACCCCGCTCGCACCCCGCGGAACGTTTGCCGGTCCGACGGCGTGTCGTTCCCCGCCCGTTATCGCTCGTAAGGGACCCTTATGCCTGGCACCTCGGGGTGAGGCGGGTCACATTCCACCAGTACTCCGGTACCAAAGGACAACCGTCCCAACGGGCTATGGCCCGGGGCGTGCGAACCGAATCACACTGGGGTGCGTCAATAAGGCAAGAGCAACACGACCGACGAGTAGTTGAGACCGGAGGCACGCCGATGTGCCCGCACCAGCCGCCCTGTCCCTCACACGAAGCACCCGACCGCGACGCCGCGCGGACGCTGGCCACCCATCCCGAACAGGGCTGGAGCCTGCTGTGCAACGGCGTCGTGCTCTTCGAGGACACCGGTGAGCTGCTGCCCGACGGGGGGATCATCGCACCGCACCGGCCGACGGACCTGAAGGCTCCGTCCGCCGCGTAGACCGGTTCCCACGGGGGACTAGTTCCAACGGGTGATCATCCTCGGGGGCGCACTCACCTGCGCAGCGCCTTCGGGCCCGCACCGGGCCCGAAGGCACAGAAGGACCGACGTCACCGGCCCGTCCGCGCCGGACGGGCCGCCCAGCGGCGCAGCCATGGCTCCACCGCGGCGCCCACCGCGCCCGGTGCCCTGTTCAGGTCGTGCCGCTCTCCGGCGAGCACCGCGACGGCCGCCGCGTCCGCCGGGTCCGGCACGCCGAACGGGTCCCGGTCGCCGTTGACGACCAGCACCTCCACGCCCGCCGACCGCAGCTCGTCCGCGCGCGACTTCTCCGGCCTGCCCGGCGGGTGCAGCGGGAACGCCAGCGCGACGACCCCCGCCGCCCCGACCTCGCGCGCCGTCCGGCACGCCACCCTGGCGCCGTTGCTGCGGCCGCCCTGAACGAGCGGCACGTCCCCGAACCGCCCCCGCACCGCCGCCACGGCCTCCACCCACGCCTCGTCCTGCTTCGCCGCCGGGCCGGGCGCCCGGCGCCCCGCGAGCCGGAACGGCTGCGTCACCCGCGCCACGGCGCCGCCCAGCCCCAGCGCGACGTCCCGGACCGCGAGCAGGTCGGCGGCGTCCACACCGCCGTTCGACCCGTGCGTCAGGACGAGCAGGAACCCCGGCTCCCGCGGTCCGTCCAGCACGGCCTCGGCGGGCCCGTGCGCGGTCGCGATGTCCATGCAGGTCACCGTAGCCCCCTCCCCCGGGCGATGATCACGTGGGGCAGACTTGCCCCATGGAGCAGATGACCGACAGCGAATGGCGGGCCTTCGTCTCGGAGGGCACCCGCACCGGCAAGGCCGGCGTCACCCGCAAGGACGGGTCGCCGCACGTCACGCCGATCTGGTTCGTCCTCGACGGGGACGACCTCCTGTTCAACACCCACAACGAGAGCGTCAAGGGCCGCGCACTGCGCCGCGACCCGCGCCTGTCCGTGTGCGTGGACGACCAGACGCCGCCGTACTCGTACGTGCACATCCAGGCCGAGGCCACCCTCGTCGAGGACGTCGACGAGGTCCGCAGGTGGGCGACCGCCATCGGGGCCCGCTACATGGGCGCCGACCGGGCGGAAGAGTTCGGCGCGCGCAACGGCGTCCCCGGCGAGTACCTCGTCCGCGCCCGCATCACCAAGGTGATCGCGCAACGCGCCGTCTCCGAGTAGCGCCTAGGCGTCGGGCCAGCCCGGTGGGAGCGCGGGGGCGGGGGCGCCCATCGCCAGGCGCAGGCGCTCGGCGAAGCTCTCGTGCAGCAGCGGACCCCAGGCGTAGTCGCTCGGGACGCGGACCGCCCGGCCCAGCAGCTCGTGCGTCTCCCCGGGCCGCCGCTCCGCCGGGTCGTCGGCGTACCGGACGGCCAGCAGCGCGTACATGTGGTCGAGGGCGCCGAACGCCTCCCCCGCCACCGCCGGCAGCGTCCCGTCCGACACGGCCTGCTCCACGACCGGCTCCCACCACAGGTCGGCGGGGTCGGCGTCCTCGTCGTCGCCGCCGAAGTCGCGGCGGAGCCTCGCCCGCACCTGCCCGGCGACACCCGGGTCGGCCAGGCCGCGCCGCCAGACGTCGCCGGCCTCGGCGCCGCGGCCGCGCAGCGGCAGGGTGCGCGCGAGCAGCTCGGTGGCGAGCGGCCCCACCTCGGGGTCGGCGGGCTCGCCGGCGCTGTCGAGGGCCGCGCCGAACGCCCCGATGGCCTGGTCCAGGTAGGAGATGCCGAGCGCGACGGCGAGCCGCGCGTAGGCGTACGGCGCGGCGGCGCGGTCGATCAGCCGGAGCCCGGCGGTGAGGACCCGCTGCGCGCGGGCGGGCTCGCCGCGCTCCAGCAGCCGCTGCGCGAGGTCGTGCGCGGCCGGCGGCCCGTACTCGGCGTCCCCCGTCGCGACGACCGCCTCCCAGTGCCCGCGCGCCGCCTCGAAGTCGCCCGCGTCGTCGGCGAGCCGCGCGAGGGCCAGGTGCGCGGGCGGCAGGTAGGCGTCGTTGCCGAAGTCGACCACCACGCGCCAGGCGGGCCCCGCCTGCTCGTGCTCCCCGGCGCGCTCGTGCGTGAGCGCCAGGTGGTAGGCGGCGCGCGGCCCGTACTCGGGGTCGCCGGTGGCGATGGCCGCCCGGTCGGCCTCCCGCGCCCCGGCCACGTCACCGGCGTCGTCGAGGACGACCGCCAGCCCGAGCGCCGCCCGCGCCCGGTACGGGGTGTCGCCCAGGGCGAGCACCCGCTCGAACAGGCGGGCGGCCCGGTCGGCCCCGCCGTTCTCGGCGAGGACCCGGGCCTCCTCGCACAACCGCGCCGGATCGTCGGATGCGGACGCCGCGTCCACGGACTCGCTCATCTTCCACTGCCCTCTGGGGGTGTCAGGGTCCGCACAGAGCCTAGCGACCCACCGCCCCCAAGTCTCGTGTCCACAGCAGTGTTGATCGCAAGCAGTCCACCCACCCCGCCACCGAGACCACCGCCGAAGCGACGACCTCGATGACCACCGACGTCACCCTGCGATCGCGTGCGAAGCCAGTGCCGAGCCTGCGAGGCACTGATCGCGCAGCGAGCCGCCAGGCGAGCCGAAGCGATGCAGCGATCGCCGCAGCGCCCGTCGAAGGAGGCCCGCCAGGGCCGACACCAAGGGCACTGCAATAAACACAGCGGCGGCCTCGATGATCACCGACGTCAACGCCGCGATCGCGTGCGAAGCCAGGTTCGAGCCTGCGAGAACCTGATCGCGCAGCGAGCCGCCAGGCGAGCCGAAGCGATGCAGCGATCGCCGCGCCGCCCGTTGAAGGAGGGCCCTCAAGGCCCGACGCCAAGGGCGACGCAATAGATACAGCGATCGCCGCGCCGCCCGTTGAAGGAAGGCCCGCTAGGGCCTGACGCCAAGGGCGACGCAATAAATACAGCTAGTCCTCGAAGGCTTCCGGGGGTGGGCAGGAGCAGATCAGGTTGCGGTCGCCGTAGGCCTGGTCGATGCGGCGGACGGGCGGCCAGTACTTGGCCTCGCGGAGGGCCGGGACGGGGTAGGCGGCCTCCTCGCGGGTGTAGGAGTGCTTCCAGTCGTCGGTGAGCAGGGAGGCGGCGGTGTGGGGGGCGTTCTTCAGGGGGTTGTCGTCGGCGTCGTAGCCGCCGTCGGCGACCCGCTGGATCTCGCGGCGGATGGCGATCATGGCGTCGCAGAAGCGGTCGAGCTCGGCGAGGTCCTCGCTCTCGGTGGGCTCGATCATCAGGGTGCCGGCGACCGGGAAGGAGAGGGTCGGGGCGTGGAAGCCGTAGTCGATGAGGCGCTTGGCGACGTCCTCGGCGGTGATGCCGGTCTCCTTGGTGATCTTGCGGAGGTCGGCGATGCACTCGTGCGCGACGAGGCCGTTGCGGCCGGTGTAGAGGATCGGGTAGTGCGGGGCGAGGCGCGCGGCGAGGTAGTTCGCGCCGATGATGGCGCCCTCGGTGGCGGCGCGGAGGCCGTCCGGGCCCATCATGGCGATGTAGGCCCAGGAGATCGGGAGGATGCCCGCCGAACCCCACGGGGCCGCGGAGATCGGGCCGACGCCGCTGTCGGCGGGGCCCGCCTCGGGGCGCAGGGGGTGGTTCGGCAGGAACGGCGCGAGGTGCTCGCGGACGCCGATCGGGCCGACGCCGGGGCCGCCGCCGCCGTGCGGGATGCAGAAGGTCTTGTGCAGGTTCAGGTGGGAGACGTCCGAGCCGAACTCGCCGGGACGGGCGAGGCCGACGAGGGCGTTGAGGTTGGCGCCGTCGACGTAGACCTGGCCGCCGGCCTCGTGCACGGCGGCGCAGACGTCGGTGATGCCCTCCTCGAACACGCCGTGGGTGGACGGGTACGTCACCATGATCGCGGCGAGCCGGTCGCCGTGCTGGGCGATCTTGGCGTGCAGGTCATCGAGGTCGACGTTGCCGCCGTCGTCGCACTTGACGACGACGACGCGCATGCCCGCCATGACGGCGCTGGCGGCGTTGGTGCCGTGCGCGGACGACGGGATCAGGCACACGTCGCGGTGCGCCTCGCCGCGGGACTCGTGGTAGCCGCGGATGGCGAGCAGGCCGGCGAGCTCGCCCTGGGAGCCCGCGTTCGGCTGGACGGACACCTTGGCGTAGCCGGTGATCTCGGCGAGCGCGCCCTCCAGCTCGGCGATCAGCTCCAGGTAGCCCTGGGCCTGCTCGACGGGCGCGAAGGGGTGGATGTCGGCGAACTCCGGCCAGGTGACCGGCTCCATCTCGGCGGTGGCGTTCAGCTTCATCGTGCAGGAGCCGAGCGGGATCATCGAGCGGTCGAGGGCGATGTCCTTGTCCTGGAGCTTCCGCAGGTAGCGGAGCATCGCGGTCTCGGAGCGGTGCGCGTGGAACACGGGGTGGGTCAGGTAGGGGCTCTCGCGGCGGAGCGCCTCCGGGAACGCCTCCTCGGCGCCGGTGACCTCCGTGGGCACGCCGAAGGACTCCAGGACGGCGGTGACGTGCTCGGGCAGCGTCCGCTCGTCGCAGGCGACGGCGACCTCGTCCGGGCCGGACGGGCGCAGGTTGATGCCGCGCTCGCGGGCGGCGGCGACGACCTCGGCGGCCCGGCCGGGCACGCGGGCGAGGACGGTGTCGAAGAACGAGCCGTGGACGACCTCGACGCCGCCGCGGCGCAGCCCCGCGGCGATCTCGGCGGCCCGCCGGTGCGCCCGCTGGGCGATCGCGGCGAGGCCCTCGGGGCCGTGGTAGACGGCGTACATGCTCGCCATCACGGCGAGCAGCACCTGCGCGGTGCAGATGTTGCTGGTGGCCTTCTCGCGGCGGATGTGCTGCTCGCGGGTCTGGAGCGCGAGCCGGTAGGCGGGCGCGCCGTCGGCGTCGACGGACACGCCGACGAGCCGTCCGGGGAGCTGCCGCTGGATGCCCTCGGCGACGGCCATGTAGCCGGCGTGCGGGCCGCCGAAGCCGTACGGGACGCCGAAGCGCTGCGCGGAGCCCACGGCGATGTCGGCGCCGCACTCCCCCGGCGGGCGCAGCAGGGTCAGGGCGAGCAGGTCGGCGGCGACGACGACCTTGGCGCCGCGCTCGCGGGCCTGCGCGGCGACCGGCTCCAGGTCGCGGACGGCGCCGGACGCGCCCGGGTACTGGAGGAGCACGCCGAAGAAGTCGCCGTCGGGCAGCCCGGCGGACAGGTCGGCGGTGACGACCTCGATGCCGAGGGGGATCGCGCGGGTCCGGACGACCTCGATGGTCTGCGGGAGCGCGTCGGCGTCGACGAGGAAGGTGCCGGGCTCCTTGCGGCGGGACGCGCGGTGGGCGAGGGCCATGGCCTCGGCGGCGGCGGTGCCCTCGTCCAGCATGGAGGCGTTGGCGACGGGCAGCCCGGTGAGGTCGGCGACGACGGTCTGGAAGTTGAGCAGCGCCTCCAGCCGGCCCTGCGAGATCTCCGGCTGGTACGGGGTGTAGGCCGTGTACCAGCCCGGGTTCTCCATGACGTTCCGCAGGATCACCGGCGGGGTGATCGTCCCGGCGTAGCCGAGGCCGATCATGGAGGTGAGGACGGTGTTGCGGGCGGCCAGCTCGCGCAGCCGGGCCAGCGCGGCGGTCTCGCTCAGCGCGGGCGGCAGGCCGAGGGGCCGGGCGGTGCGGATCCCGGCCGGGACCGCGTCGTCGATGAGCGCCTCGGCGCCGGAGTAGCCGATGGCGGCGAGCATCCTGGCCTGCTCGTCGGAGGACGGGCCGATGTGCCGGTCGGCGAACGCGGACCGGGGGTGCTGCGGCGAGGCCACCGGGGCGAAGAACTGGGCGGTCATGGGGAGTGCCTCCTGGCTGCTGCGGTCGCTCAGGGCCGCCGCCGGCGCGGGCCGGCGGCCGTCTCCCCCTCTGTCATCGGCACCTGAGAGCTTCACCCGCGGCGCGGGGTTTCCCCTTCGGTGAGCCGCCCTCCCCCGGAGGGCGCCTGCTTTCCAGAGGTGCCTCGCCCGGGCGGTCCTTTTGCCTGAGAGGTTCCGGGGATGTTGCCCCTTCGGCGCCCCGCGCCGGCTTGCGCGAGGACTCTCCCGCCCAGGGTCGACGGCATGTCCGGTCAAACCCTACCCAACGATCGCGTAAACGATCGTCGCGGGGGCCCGGCGCGCGAGCCGGGTGACCAGCGTCACGGCCCGTGTACCGACCAGTAGGATGAGGGCGGCCCACGGATCCGGGACGGTCCGCGGGACGGCGGGAAGGCTCGGCGGGCGGTGGACGCGGACGGCCGGGAGGCGGCGTCCGGTTCGACGCCGCGTCGCCGGTTCTGGGACGCTGATCACGATGGCGGACGGTCAGGGCGGCGATACGGCGTGACGCGCACCTCCGGCGAGACCGGGACGGCGCGCCCCGGGCAGGGCGCGCCCCCGGGCGTGCCCGTGGACGAGCCGCCGCGGCCCGACCGCATCCGCCGCTCCTCCGACGGGATCAAGTTCGCGGTCTGCTGCGCGCTGCTGGCCGCGGTAATGCTGCTGGTGTCGATCGCCCAGCAGACCACGCACGGCCTCCAGACCGACATCGCGGAGGGCACCGCCCACGCGCCGCGGCTGCTGCTGACGCTCGCCACGCTGGCATCCAGCTTCGGCGTCCTCGCCGTCCCGGTGGCGTTCGCCGTGGAGCGGCTGTTCCACAAGGACGGGACGCGCGTCGCGATCGCCCTGCTGGCGGCGGCGATCGCGTTCCTGGTGACGATCGGGCTGGACGACCTCGTGGTGCCGTCCGCGCCCGGCGGCGTCCTGGACTCGCTGATCTGGGGCGGCACCTCGACCGCGCCGGTGCACACCGACATCGCGCCGGTGATCGCCTTCGTCACCGCGGTGGGGATGGCGGGGCGGGCCCGGTGGCAGGCGGCGACCTGGACGATGATCGGGCTGGCGGCGCTGACCGGGCTCACCGCCGCGTACGCCTCGGTGGCGGCGCTCGGCGCGACGTACCTGCTCGGCCGCGCCATCGGCTACGGCACCCTGTACGCGGTCGGCACGCCGAACCCGCGGCCGTCCGGCGCCGCGGTCGTCGCGACGCTGGAGCGGCTCGGGCTGCGCCCGGTGCGCGCCGTCCACCTCGGCGACGCCGCGGCGGGCGGCGGGGCCCGGGAGGCGCGCCGGTACGGCGTCGTGCTGGCCCCCTCCCCCGCCTGCGAGGACGCGGAGCCCGCGCGGCGTCCCGCCCGGGACGGCGAGCCGGAGCGGGCACGGGGCGAGTGGGACCTTGAGGTCCGCGTCCTGGACCGCGACCAGCAGACCGCCGGGCTCCTCTACCGGATCTGGCGGCTGCTGCGGCTGCGGGGCCCGGCCACCGGCGAGGCGCTGCGGTCGCTGCGGCGCTCGCTGGAGCAGGAGTCGCTGATGGCGTACGCCGTGGACGCGGCGGGCGCCCGGACCCCGCGGCTGCTGGGGACGGCGGAGGTCGGCACCGAGGCGGCCCTGCTCGCCTACGAGCACGTGCCGGGCCGCCGGCTCGGCGACGTCCCGGCCGCCGAGGTCACCGACGACCTGCTGACGGACGTGTGGCGGCAGTTCCGGCGGCTCCAGGCCGGGCGGCTCGCGCACCGCCGGCTGGAGGACGGCGTGGTCGTCGTCGGGGACGGCGACGGCCGCGCCTACGTGACCGACCTGCGCTCCGGCGAGACCGCCGCGGGCGACCTCGCGCTGCGGCTGGACCTGGCGCAGCTGCTCACCACGCTGGCGCTGCGGGCGGGGCCCGAGCGCGCCGTCCGCACCGCCGCGGAGGTGCTCGGCGAGGAGGCCCTCGCCGCCGCCGTCCCGCTGTTGCAGCGGGTGGCGCTGTCGCGGGCGACCCGCGCGGAGCTGCGCCACCAGAAGGACCTGCTCACCCGGATCCGCGAGCAGATCGTCCGGCTGAAGCCCGAGACCGAGGCCGCGCCGGTCCGGCTGGAGCGCTTCCGGCCCCGCACGATCTTCAGCATCGTGGCCCTGTCGGTCGCCGCCTACATCGTGATCCCGCAGGTCGCGAGCCTGGACATCGCGCACCTGGTGTCCACCGCGACCTGGTGGTGGGTCGCGGTCGCGCTCGGCGCGGCGGCGCTCACCTACCTCGCCGCCGCGTTCATGCTGATGGGGTTCGTCCCGGAGCGGCTGCCGCTGTGGCGGACGTTCCTCGCCCAGGTCGCGGCGTCGTTCGTGAAGCTCGTGGCGCCCGCCGCGGTCGGCGGCGTGGCGATCAACACCCGCTACCTCCAGCGCTCCGGGGTGCGGCCGGGCCCGGCGGTCGCGAGCGTCGGCGCGTCCCAGCTCGTCGGGATGGCCGTCCACATCCTGCTGCTGGTCCTGTTCGGGTTCCTGAGCGGGTCGAGCGCGAACGCCACCCGGGACCTCGCGCCGTCCCGCACGATCGTGATCGCGGTCCTCGTCCTCGGCCTGGTCGCGGGGATCGCGCTGACGATCCCGAAGGTCCGCCGCATCGTCACGGCGCGGATCGGGAGCCTGTTCTCCGGCGTGGTGCCGCGGCTGGTGGACGTCCTCCAGTCGCCGCGGAAGCTCGCCACGGGGCTCGGCGGCACGCTGCTGCTGACCCTGGCGTTCGTGGTCTGCCTGGACGCCTCGATCCGCGCGTTCGGCGGCTCGCTGCCGTGGACGTCGGTCGTGGTGGTGTACCTGACCGCGAACGCCCTGGGCAACGCGGCCCCGACGCCCGGCGGCCTGGGCGCGGTCGAGGGCGCGCTGACGCTGGCGCTGACGATCTCGGGGCTGACGGCGGAGACGGCGACGTCCGCGGTGCTGCTGTACCGGCTGCTGACCCTGTGGCTGCCGGTGCTGCCGGGATGGGCGGCGTTCGCCTACCTCCAGCGCAAAGAGGCGATCTAGGCGGACCCCGGAGGGTCAGCCGGTGCGCCGCGCGCGGCGGCGGTTGGCGAGCTCGTCGTGCGGGTGCTCGGCGGGGTCGGCGTCGGTGGCGGCGCGTTCCCCGGGGAGCTCCGCCAGGCTCCCCTCCACCTCCTGCCACACCCGGCCCAGCGCGATGCCGAACACGCCCTGCCCGCCCTGGAGCAGGTCGACGACCTCGTCGGCGGACGTGCACTCGTACACGCTGACGCCGTCGCTCATCAGGGTGATCTGCGCCAGGTCGCGCACGCCGCGGTCGCGCAGGTGCGTCACCGCCGTGCGGATCTGCTGGAGCGACACCCCGGTGTCGAGGAGCCGCTTGACCACCTTGAGGACGAGGATGTCGCGGAAGCTGTAGAGGCGCTGGCTGCCCGAGCCGTGGGCCGCGCGGACGCTCGGCTCCACCAGCGCGGTGCGCGCCCAGTAATCCAGCTGCCGGTAGGTGATCCCCGCCGCGGCGCACGCCGTCGGGCCGCGGTAGCCGACGTCCTCGGGCGGCGCCGACACCTGGGTGTCGAAGAGCAGGCCCTGCTCTCCGGCACGCCGGGACGCCATGTGCCTCTCGGGGGTCGCCTTGCCCTCGCCGCTGCTCACCGCCACGCGGACCTCCGGCTTCTATCAGCCCGTGGCGCTTCGTCAAGGGGGTTTGGCGAATTACACCACGGGTGTTCCACCAGCACGGTAGGTGCCGGTCAGGGCGCGGTCAACGTTCACCGTCGGCGCGTCGCATGCCCGGATGAACCGGCTTCACGTGGGCAAACTGCGCACCTTCGCCGCCATCGCACTCCTACCCCGATCGTCGCCCCTCGGAAACGGCCAGGTCCAGGGCAATGCGCGACCGGTGGCGGGTCCGCGGGACCATCCGGGGTGCCGTGACATATGCCACTAAAGCTCCGGGCGGGCCGGCGGGACCGCGAAAGGCCCGGTGGCGGCGGGGTTCGAGGTGCCTTACCCCAGGGACAGAAGAGACGGATGGAGCGGAGACTGCGCCGCGCGGGGCCGCCGAGATATTTCAGCCGACGTGCTCGATCGGAGCCTCGAACGAGCCCTGAGACGGGTCCTCGAACGGGCGTCCCGGCCGGGTTCCCGGCCCAGAGGCGCTCAGCCGGCGCGGCCGAAGTCCTCCGGGGAGATGGTGTCGAGGAACTCGCGGAACTTCTCGACCTCGTCCTCCTGCTCGTCCGGGATCGCGACCCCGGCCTCCTCCAGCACGTCCTCGCTCGCGAAGATCGTGGCGCCGGTGCGCAGCGCCAGGGCGATCGAGTCCGACGGCCGGGCGCTCACCTCCACGCCGTTGGAGAAGATCAGGTCGGCGAAGAAGATGCCCTCGCGCAGGGCGGTGATGTTCACGGTGCGGAGCTGCACGCTCAGCGCGTCCAGGACGTCGCGGAACAGGTCGTGGGTGAGCGGGCGGGCCGGCAGCACCCCCTGCTGGGCGAAGGCGATCGCGGTCGCCTCGACCGCCCCGATCCAGATGGGCAGGTAGCGATCGCCCTCCGACTCCTTCAACAGGACGATCGGCTGATTGGAGGGCATCTCGACCCGGACGCCGACGACCTCCATCTGCTTCACTGCGGCTCCCTGCTGGCTCTCGCTGTCCCGATCACCACGTGCACCGGACCGATTTCCTGACCGAACCCTGTAGCCAACGTACACCCAGGCTCGGACGGCGCGCGGCGCCCCGGTGCGGCAAATACCTCCGGGACTCCCATGATCAGGGGTCGAGGCTTTCGCGGAGGCCCGCGGAGACGAGGGCCGCGTGGAGCCGCACCGACAGGGCGGCGATCTCGCGGGCCGTCTCGGCGGCCTGCTCGTGGGCGTCGGGGCTGCGGCGGCGGAGCTGGGGCGCGACCATCTGCTCGATCAGCCCGGCCTGCCGGTCGGCGGCGGCCTTCACCGCGCGCAGGTGCCGGACCTCGAACCCGTACTCGCCGAGCGCCGCGGCGGCCCGCGCGACGGCGAGGGCCTCGCCCCGGTAGTGGGCGCCGGTCCTGCGGACGAGGCCGTACTCCTCCAGCCGGGCGAGGAGGTCCTCGCCGATGCCCGCGCCGTCGAGGAGCTGGCGGCGGGTCAGCCGGACCGCGGGCTCCTCGGCCGTCGTGTCGGCCGCCACGAGCGTGCGGGGGCGGCGCTGCGCGGACTCCGCGCCGACGCTGGCGCCGGATCCCGGGCCGGAGCCGGAGCCGCCGCGGCGGGCGCCGAGCGGCGGGACGGCCTCGCCGCGGTCCCGGGCCTCCAGGTGCTGCCTGATGACGCGCAGCGGCATGTAGTGGTCGCGCTGCGCGGTCAGGACGTACCGGAGCCGCTCCACGTCGGCGGCCCCGAACTTGCGGTAGCCCGAGGGGCTGCGCTGCGGTTCGACCAGGCCCTCGGACTCCAGGAACCTGATCTTGGAGATCGTGATGTCCGGGAAGTCGGGCCTGAGCAGCCCGATGACGTCCCCGATCGTCATCAGGGACCGGGCTGGCTGCGCGTTCATGGCCCCTCCCATCGTCGCCGCGACCCCGCGCTCCCCTCCGCGCCCGCCCCCGGGCGCCCGGTCTCCGTCAGCCGTGCTGCGGGTTGGTCAGGAACACCAGCCGGAACTTGCCGATCTGGACCTCGTCCCCGCCCGACAGCCCGGCCTGGTCGATGCGCTGGCGGTTGACGTAGGTGCCGTTCAGGCTGCCCACGTCGCGGACGGAGAACGTGGCGCCCTGGCGCGCGAACTCGGCGTGCCGCCGGGACACGGTGACGTCGTCCAGGAAGATGTCGCTCTCGGGGTGGCGGCCCGCCGAGGTGCGCTCCTTGTCGAGCAGGAAGCGGCTGCCCGCGTTCGGGCCGCGCTTCACCACGAGCAGGGCCGTGCCCGGCGGCAGCGCCTCCACGGCGACCTGGTCGGGGCCGACCGGCTCCTCGGCGCCCTGGTCGCCGTCCAGGGCCTCGAACCCGCCGATGGAGATCGTCGAAGTGGACTCGCCCGGCGACTCGCGGGGAGGCAGGGGCGAGGGCGAACTCCGGGTGAGCGGAGTGCCGCAGTTCGAGCAGAAGCGGGCATCATCCGGGTTGGCGTGACCGCACTGCGTGCAGTAGACGCTCGGCATCGATCGGCTCGGCCTCCTACCATCGGCGTGCCGCCGCGGACGTTCCCGCTGCCGCGGGAGCCGCGCGCGCCACGCGCATCCATCAACCAACCCACGCCGGGGACCCGCCCCCGACCACGGTCCAACGCACCGCCCGCTCACACGACGGTCGCCGCAACTTACGCGGGTACTGCCCGAGGGGTCAACCGGAGCGGTGCGCCCGACGGCCCCAAACTACCTTCGCCGATGATCGCAGGTCTACGCCGCCGCGCTGACGGCGGGCGATCACGACGCCCGAGCCGGGCCTCCGGTTTACCGCTCCCCCCGTTTCCCCTCCGATTTCCCCGTTCCCTCTACGGAGACCGTACCGCGCGGACGGCGATCCTCGCGCGCGGGGTGATCGAGACGGTGGCTCCGGCCCCCTCCAGGGTCTTGGCGACGCCGCCCGGGATGCCGAGCGCCGTCGTCATCGTGTGCGGGTCTCCGATGGCGAGGAACCGGTACGGGGGGCGCAGGAGCCGCCCGTTCACGAGCACGCCGCCCCGCTCGTCGAGGAAGTAGGTGTCGACGCCGGCGCGGACCTCGTTGATCTGAATCACCTCGGCGCCCGCGTCCCGGAGTTCCTGGAGGGCGTCGAGGAGATGGGACGCCCGCACGCCGCCCTTCGGGTCGCCGATCAGCAGCTCGATGCCCGGTCCCTCGGCCGGGAGGGTGCCCGCCAGGAGGCCGTAGGCGGTCGCCCGCTCGCGCGCCTCCTTCAGCGCCGCCTCGCCCTCGGCGTCCTGCTGGAGGCCGGCCTTGGTCTCCTCAAGGTCGCGGAGGTCTCCGCGCAGCCGCTCGGACCGCTGGCCCAGATCGGACAGGATGCCGACCAGCTCGTCCTGGCGGGCGGTGGCGAACGTGGTGTCGCGCTTGGTGGACTGGACCTGCGCCACCACGGCGAACCCCAGCACCAGGCAGAGCAGGCCGCCCGCGAGCTGCCCCCACGTCGCGCGGGGCCGCAGCACGTCCAGCAGTCCGGCCACGCCCCGCGGCGCCTCGGCGTGATCCGGGACGGCGGACGCGCTGCTGCTCTCGCCGGTGGTGTCGCCGGGGGCCTCGGGGGTCTGGCCGGGCCCGCTCACGCGCCGAACAGCTTCCGCCGGATGGCCGCCGCGTTGGAGAAGATCCGGATCCCGAGCACGACCACCACCCCGGTGGACAGCTGCGACCCGACGCCGAGCTGGTCGCCGAGGAAGACGATCAGCGCGGCGATGACGGCGTTGCCGACGAAGGAGACGACGAAGACCTTCTCGTCGAAGATGCCCTCCAGCCGGGCCCGGCCCCCGCCGACCAGGGCGTCGAGCGCCGCCACGATCGCGATCGGCAGGTACGGCTGGAGCCAGAGCGGCACCGTCGGCTCCAGCAGGAGGCCGAGCGCCAGCCCGATCGCGAGGCCGATCAGCGCGATCATCCCCGCGTCGCCCCCGCCCCGCTCGCCCGGGCCGGCCTCCGAGGCGCCCTCGCGGGCGCCCGGCGCCGCCCGGACGACGCCCGGCGCCGCCCTACCGATGCTCGGCTTGTCGTCGCCCGCAGGCCCTCATGCACGATCTCCACGTCCGGCCCCCACGATCCGTTCTCACTGCCCGGCTGCGTCCCCCGGCCGGGCGTACCGTACCCGGAGCCCGGCCGCGGCGGGGAGCCGGACCCCGTCCGCGCGGTGGACGCCGTAGCGGATCCCGTAGCGCTCCGCCAGCCGCCGGAGCCGCTCCCCGGCGGCCGACGCCGTGAAGGCGCCCTGGAGGCGGCCGGGGTCGCCGAGGGCCGTCACCTCGTACGGGCCGCGCAGCGGGCGGTAGTCGACGAGGATCGCCTCGCCCGCCGTCCGGATCGCGGTGGTCGGCGTGATCCGCTGCCCGTTGACGCCGATGGCGCTGGCGCCCGCCGCCCACAGCCCGTT
This sequence comes from Actinomadura fibrosa, assembly GCF_900659615.1. Lineage (GTDB taxonomy): Bacteria > Actinomycetota > Actinomycetes > Streptosporangiales > Streptosporangiaceae > Spirillospora > Spirillospora fibrosa. The sequence continues at coordinate 15,320 of NZ_CAACUY010000211.1, forward strand.
CACCGCGTCCTGGAGGTCCTGGTCGTAGATCCGGCCCGCGTCGGCGTCCCGGCCAGCGGCGCCGTCGCGGGGCGCGTCGTCCAGGGTGACGACCAGACCGTCCCCGGCGGCGGGGGCGGCGGCAGCGGCGGCGGCCGTCCGCGCGAGCT
>NZ_CAACUY010000212.1 GCF_900659615.1 Actinomadura fibrosa
CGGATCGCGCAGCTCGGACAGCTCCACCATCCACGTTCCGTCGGGGAACCGGTCCGCGGCGCGGTGCGCGGCCTCCACCGCGGTGCGGGTCTTGCCGACGTCCGCAACGTGTTCGCGCTCACCAGCGTCCTGGAGGGCTACGGAATGGAGGTCCTGTACGCCGAGGACGGGCAGGCCGGGATCGACGTCCTGCACCGCAACCCGGACGTGGCGGTGGTGCTGATGGACGTGATGATGCCGGGCCTGGACGGGTACGCCACCACCGCGGCGATCAGGGAGATGCCGCAGTTCGCCGAGCTGCCCATCATCGTGATCACCGCGAAGGTGATGAAGGGCGACCGGGAGAAGAGCCTGGAGTCGGGCGCGTCGGACTATGTGCCGAAGCCCGTCGACGTGGACCATCTCCTTGACGTCATGCGGCGCTGGCTGCAACCTTCCATCGTCCGGTGAGGACGGGGGGCACGACATCCGGGCAGTAGCGCCGCCGCGGGCTCCGGCCGGCGGCGGCGGGCCCGGCCGGAAGCGGAGAGAGACGACGCGTGGACGACAAGGCCAAGATCCTGCTCGTGGACGACCGCGAGGAGAACCTGATCGCGCTGGAGGCGATCCTCAGCTCGCTCGATCAGGACCTGGTCCGGGCCCGGTCGGGTGAGGACGCGCTGAAAGCGCTGCTCACCGACGAGTACGCGGTCATCCTGCTGGACGTCGTCATGCCCGGGATGGACGGTTTCGAGACCGCCCGCGACATCAAGCGCCGCAAGAAGACCCGCGACCTGCCGATCATCTTCCTGACGGCGGTGAACAGCGATCCCGACTACGCGTTCCGCGGCTACGCGGCGGGCGCGGTCGACTTCATCTCCAAGCCGTTCGACCCGTGGGTGCTGCGCGCGAAGGTCTCGGTGTTCGTGGAGCTGCACAACAAGAACAAGCAGCTCCGCGACCAGACGACGCTGCTGCGGGAGCAGGCGGCTCTGCTCCGCGAGCAGGCGGCGCTCCTCCAGGTGCGCGCGGCCGGCGGTGGAGCCGAGGAGGGGCCGGAGGAGGGCCTCCCACCGCATGACCGGCGCGATCCGCCGGAGTGGGAGCCGGAGCGGGAGCCGGGGCGGGCGGTCCGTGAGCGGCTGGCCGCCGTGGAGGAGCAGGCGGAGTCCGTCTCCAAGCGCGTGCCCGCCGACCTCCGGGAGGAGCTGCGCGAGGAGTTCGCGGAGCTCGACCGGCGCCTGGCCGAACTGCGCGAGCTGATCGAAAGCGACGCCTCCGCGTCCTGACCGAGCTCCGCCTCCGGCCCGGGCTCCGCGTCCTGACCGGCTCTGGCGCCGCACGCGCGAGTGCTCGACGACCAACGCGTTCCTCGTCTCCGGCCGCCCGGGGAGCATGCCCTACGCACTCCCGGGACACCCAACGGTAGCCACCCGGTTACGCTTCGCGGTGAGCGGGGATGGGGAGGGTCTCGCGGCGGAGGTGCCCATGGACGTCGCCGCGCTCTTCGTCACCGGCGCCGGGACGGGCCTGCTGGCGGGAGGCACGACGTGCGCCGCGGTCCAGCTCGGGCTGCTCACGGGCGCGGTCGCCGGGAGGCACCCCACCGGGTCCGGACCGCCGCCCGCCGGGCCCGGGCCGGCACCCGGGCGCCCCGGATCCGGGCCGTCCGCGCGCGAGGGGGCCGGACGGCCCGTCCTGGGGTTCCTGGCCGCGAAGCTCGTGACGCACGCCGCCCTCGGCGCGCTGCTCGGGCTGGCGGGCGGAGCGGTCCGGCTGGGCCCGCAGGCGCGGGGCATTCTGCTCGCCGCGGCCGCGCTGCTCCTCGTCCTCTTCGCCCTCGATCTCCTCGGCTTCGGCCCGGTGCGCCGCGTCCTGCGCCGCGGCCACGGCCACGGCCACGGCTCAGGATGCGGGGCGGCGCCGGACGCCTCCGGGCCGGCGGTCCGCGGCCGGGGCGTGCGGAGGGCGGCGGTGCTCGGCGCGGCGACCGTGCTGCTGCCGTGCGGGCTGACGCTCACCGCCGAACTGCTCGCGGTCACCTCCCGGTCGGCGCTCGGCGGCGCCGCGGTGATGACCGGGTTCGTGCTCGGGACGGCCCCGCTGTTCGGCCTGGTCGGCCTGACCCTCGGCCGCTCGCTCGCGCTGCTGCGCGGCCGGCTGACGGTGCTCCTCGCCGTCGCGCTGCTCGCGGCGGCGGGCTGGACGATGCTGTCGGGGCTGCGGCTGGGCGGCTGGCTGCCCGCGGGCGGCGGCACCGCCGCGGCGGACTCGGCGCGCTTCGTCCGGACGGACCCGTCCGGCACCCAGGTCGTCACCCTGTGGGCCCTCGACCAGGGGTACCGGCCCGCGGTGGTCGCCGCGCGCGCGGGGCGCCGCACCGTCCTCGTGCTGCGGACGCGGGGCACGCGCGGCCACACCAGAGCGTTCACGATCCCGTCCCTCGGCAAGGACGTGATCCTGCCGGTGGACGGGGAGACCCGGGTCGACCTCGGCGCCCCGGGGCCGGGCCGGATGCGCTTCGCCTGCGCGTCCGGGCACTACCCCGGGGCGATCATGTTCCGCTGACCGTCGCGCAGGGCCTCAGGAGGAGGCGGCGGCCAGCCGGGCGCGGGCGGCGGCGATGCGGGTGAGGGTCCGGTCGCGGCCGAGGATCTCCAGGGACTCGAACAGGGGCAGCCCCACCGTGCGGCCGGTGACGGCGACCCGGACGGGCGCCTGCGTCTTGCCGAGCTTGAGGCCGTGCGCGGTGCCGATCCGCTCCAGCCGCTCCTTCAGCTCCCCGGCGTTCCAGGGCGCGTCGCGGTAGGCCTCCTCGGCGTCCGCGAGGATCGCGGCGGCGGGCTCCTTCATGGCCTTGCCCCACGACTGCTCGTCCGCCGGCGGCTCGTCCAGGAACACGAAGTCGATCATCTGGACGATCTCCGACAGCAGCGCCACCCGGGTCTGCGCCAGCGGCGCCAGCTCGGCGAACACGGCCACGTCCACGTCGAAGGGGGCGTCCTGGAGGAAGGGCAGGCACTCGGCGATGAACTTCTCCGGGGTGAGCGCCCGGATGTACTCGCCGTTGATCGCGCGGAGCTTCTTGACGTCGAAGAACGCGGGCGAGCTGTTGACGTCCTCGATCCGGAACTCGTCGACGATCACGTCCCAGGGGACGATCTCGCGGTCGCCGGACGGGGCCCAGCCGAGCAGCATCAGGTAGTTGCGCATCGCCTCGGCGAGGTAGCCCTCGGCGCGGTAGTCCTCCAGCGCGACCTTGTCGCGGCGCTTGGACAGCTTCTGGCGCTTCTCGTTCACGATGACCGGCACGTGCGCCCACACCGGCGGCTCGCCGCCGAGCGCCTCCCACAGCAGCTGCTGCTTGGGCGCGTTGGACAGGTGCTCCTCGCCGCGGACGACGTGCGTGATGCCCTGGCTCATGTCGTCGACCGCGTTGGCCAGCAGGAACGTCACCGAGCCGTCGGCGCGGGCGATGACGAAGTCCTCCAGGACGGCGTTCTCGAAGACGGGCTTGCCGCGCAGCAGGTCCACGACGGTGGTGTGGCCCTCGTCGGGCGTCCGGAACCGCAGCGCCCGGCCGGGCCCGGCGTCGAGGCCCCGGTCGCGGCAGAACCCGTCGTAGCCCTTGTGCTGGTCGCCGGTGCGCGCGACCACGGCCTCGCGGGTGCAGTCGCAGTAGTAGGCGCGGCCGCGGTCGCGCAGCGTCCGGGCGGCCTCGGCGTGCTTGTCGGCGTTGGCCGACTGGAAGTAAGGCCCCTCGTACTGCTCGCCGTCCATGCCGAGCCAGGCGAGGGCGCGGATGATGCCCTCGGTCCACTCCGGGCTGTTGCGGGAGGCGTCGGTGTCCTCGATCCGCAGCACGAGCGTCCCGCCGGACTGGGCGGCCATCACCCAGTTGAACAGCGCCGAGCGGGCGCCGCCGACATGGAACATGCCGGTTGGAGACGGGGCGAAACGTACGCGAATCGAAGACGAGGAAGACATGCGCCTAGCCTATTGCAGTGCCCTCGGCGTCAGGCGCTGGCGCGCCTTCCTTCAACGGGCGCTGCGGCGATCGCTGCATCGCTCCGGCTCGCCTGGCGGCTCACTGCGCGATCAAGTTCTCGCTCCGCTCGAACTTGGCTTCGCACGCGATCGCAGCGTCTCCGGTCGACGCGTACTGAGCTACAAGCTCACGACCTGACGTCGGGAGTTCTGCCATTGAAGCGTGGGTCACGGCCCGCGAGACCGAGCAGGCGGTCGAGGAACGGAGCGTCTTCGGGGACGGGGACCTCGGGGCCCAGGGCGCCGTACTGGCGGCTGACCTCCGCCGTGGGGACGAGCTGCTTCCAGGCGGCCTCGACGATGTCCGGAGGGAGGGCGGGGTCGAGGCCGGTGGAGACGGCGATGTCCCAGCCGTGCAGGACGAGTTCGCCGAAGACGATGCCGCCGATGAAGTCGGCGGGCATCCCCTCCTTGTTCCCGCTCAGGCTCGTGTTGCCCTCCCAGGCGGCGGGGTCACTCCAGGCCTTGGCGGTCCTGCGGGCCTGGTCGGCGAACCGGGCGTCCCAGCCGGGCTCGGCGGTGAAGTCGTGGTCCTCGCCCGGTCCGGTGACCGGCTCCCGGCGCGCCGCGGTCTCGCCTCGCCCGTTCCAGAAGATCAGGTGGTTGACGACGTCGCGCACGTCCCAGCCCGGGCACGGCGTGGGCGCGTCCAGACGGTCGGCCGGTATCCGCTGGACGATCCGTACCGCGGCCTCCGTGGCGGGAAGCAGCTGCTCGCGGATCTCTATCATCACTTCTTCGCTCATCCGTTCGAACATGCCCTCCACCGTAGGGCGGCCCAGGCGTGCGGTCTTGAAGAAACGCGACACGCCCTAACCTGGGGTGATGGGCGACCCCCTCACCGAGCGGATGCAAGGGATCCTGCGCCCGCACACGGGCCTGGAGCTGTTCCAGGTGGAGCGGACGGCGCCGCCGCCGGAACTGGCCCCGTTCGTGGACTTCTTCTGGGTGCTGCACTGGGACCTGCGCGGGCGTCCGCCGCACCGGCAGCGGGTGCTGACCCGCCCGTCCGTCCACATGACCTTCACGTCCTACCTGACGGGCGGGACGACCCGGGCGCGGATCGTGGGCGTGGTGAAGGACGAGTTCACCGAGGAGATCTTCGACGAGGGGCGCGTGGTCGGGGCGGCGTTCCGGCCGGGCGGCTTCCGGCCGTTCCTGGGCGCGCCGGTCGCCGCGATCACGGGCCGCTTCGCCGGCGTCGGCGAGGTGTTCGGCGCGGCGGGACGCGCGCTCGCCGAGGACGTGTTCGCGGCCGCGGACGCGGCGGAGGCGCTCAAGCGGCTGGAGGCGTTCCTGGCCGGCGCGTGCCCGGAGCCGGACGCGTCCGCCGTGCGCGCCGCGGAGATCGTGGAGCGGATCGCCGCGCGGCCCGCCCTGCTCCGCGTGGACGACCTCGCCGAGGACACCGGGATGGGGAAGCGGAGCCTCCAGCGGCTGTTCCACGAGTACGTCGGCATCGGCCCGAAGTGGGTGATCCGGCGGTTCCGGATGCTGGAGGCGGCCGGGCGCGCCGCCACCGGGACCGGCGTCGACTGGGCGGAGCTGGCGGTCGAGCTCGGCTACGCCGACCAGGCGCACTTCACCCGCGACTTCACCGCCGCGGTCGGCACGCCCCCCGCGCGGTACGCGCGCGAAGCGGGCCCTGGCAGTATCGACGCATGACGGACCCCCTGCCGAGCCCGGCCCCCCTCGACGACCTCGCGGCCTTCCGGGAGGTCGCGGCCGCGCGGCTGGCCTCGTTCGAGCGCGTCGCCGTCCCGGACGCGCCCGGGCTGCGCCGTGCCGGCGTCGTGCTGTGCGCGGTCGAGCACGAGGGCGTCCCCTCGGTGATCCTGATCAAGCGCGCCTACCGCGGCCGGAACGCGGGCCAGTGGGGCCTGCCCGGCGGGCGGCTGGAGGAGGGCGAGACCGCGCAGGCGGCCGCGCTGCGGGAGCTGCACGAGGAGATCGGCCTGTCCGCCGGGCCCGCCGACGTGCTCGGGCCGCTCGACGACTTCCCCGCCGCGTCCGGCTTCGCGATCACGCCGGTCGTGGCCGTGCTGGCGGACCCGGGCCCGCTGCTGCCGAGCCCGGACGAGGTCCACTCCGTCCACCATGTGAGCCTGCGGAGGCTGGCCGCCGACGACACGCCGCGGTGGGTGCCGCAGGCCGACGGCGGCAGCCTCCTGCAGATGCGCCTCGGCCCGGACTGGGCCGTCCACGCCCCGACCGGCGCGATGCTGTGGCAGTTCCGCGAGGTGGTGCTGCTCGGACGGGCCGCCAGGGTCGCCGACTTCGTCCAGCCCGACTGGACCCGCCACTGAGGCGGAGCCCCTAGAACGTGCCGCCGTCGATGACGATGCGCTGCCCGGTGACGTAGGACGCGCCGTCCGAGACGAGGAACCGCACGACGTCGGCGACCTCCTCGGGGGTGCACACGTGCCCGTAGGGCGATGCCGCGTCGGCCTGGCGGATGTCGTCCAGGCCCATCGCGGCGCGGACGAGCCGCCGTCCCATGTCGGTGTCCACCACGCCGGGCGCGACGATGTTGACGTGCATGCCGTGGCGGCGCTCCTCCTTCGCGAGCGTCAGCGCCAGCGCCTCCATCGCCGCCTTGCCCATCGAGTACGGCGCGCCGTACGCCATCATCGTGTCGGTGACCACGCTGGACACGAACACCATGTCGCTGCGCTCTGCCCGCCGCATCAGCGGGATCAGCGCCTGGCTGAGGTGGTGCGGGCCGAGGGCGTGCACGGCGAGGACGCGGCCGAGCTCAGCGGGGTCGGTGTCCGCGACGGAGTTGCCGCGGCTGGCGATCCCGGCGTTGTGCACGAGGATGTCGAGCGCGCCGAACTCGTCCTCCACGCGCGCGGCCAGGCGGCGGCACTCGTCGAGGTCGTCCACGGACGCCTGGAACGCCGCCCCGGAGCCGCCGCCCGCCGCCTCGATGCCGGCGACGGTCTTCCGCGCCGCCTCCTCGTCGCGGCGGTAGGCGATGGCGACCCGGGCGCCGTCGGCGGCGAGGGCCAGCGCGATGGCGCGGCCGATCCCGCGGCTTCCTCCCGTCACCAGGGCGGTGCGACCGGCGAGAGGGCTCATGGCGTCTCCTTCGTCAGGGCTGCTTACGGCGCTGTCCATCCTGCACGTGCGCGCCCGGGAGATGTAAGCGGGCCCTGACAAAGGGCGCTAGGGCATGGGCCGCGCCTCGATGACGTGGTATCCGGACGGCGCTACGGGGCCGGTGCTCTCGACGACCTCGAAGCCCGCGGACCCGAGCAGCGAGCGGAACTCCTCGGCGGTCCGCTCCCGGCCCCCGGTGCACACCAGCATGTTGAGGTCGTTCATCACGACCCCGCGGGCGTCCGGCGTGAACATTTCGGGGACGACTTGCTCCAGGACGAGCAGGCGCGCGTCGGGCCGCATCGCTCTGCGGGCCGTCCGGAGGATCTCCGCGGCCTTCCCGTCGTCCCAGTCGTGCAGGACGCTCTTGAGCAGGTAGGCGTCGGCGCCCTCCGGCACGGACGCGAAGAAGTCGCCGGGGACGACATCGCAGCGGTCGGCGACGTCCCCCAGGGTCGCCGGCGCGGCGGCCAGCCCGGCGGGCAGGTCGTACAGGACGCCGCGCAGGCCGGGCACGGCGCGCAGGATGGCGGCGAGCAGCGTCCCGTCACCGCCGCCGAGGTCGGCGACCGTGCCGTAGCGCTCGAAGTCGTGCGCCGCGATGATCCCCGGAGCGACGGCGCGGGTGTGCTCGGCCATCGCCGCGTTGAAGGTGGCCGACAGCTCCTCGTTCTTCGCGAAGTACTCGAACGACGTCATCCCGGTCACCCGCCGCCAGGCGCTCTCGCCCGTGCGCAGCGTCTCGGCCATGTCGCCCCACGACCGCCACACGTCCGGCGAGCAGAACAGCCCGACCAGCGCGCGGATCGAGTCCGGCGCGCCGGTGCGCAGGCGGGCGCCCTCCTCGGTCAGCGCGAACAGGTCCGGCCCCCGCTGCTCCACGGCGCCGAGGGCGGTGAGCGCGCGCAGCAGCCGCAGCAGCGCCGGCGCGTGCGCGCCGACCTCCTCCGCCAGCTCCCCGCTCGACCGGGGCCCGTCCTCCAGGGCGTCGGCCAGCCCCAGCTCGGCGGCCATGTGGACGATCTGCGCCGGCATGTAGCCGAAGGCCATGCCCAGCAGCGGTGATCTCGTCCGCGACTCCGTCATCGTCGGCTCCCTTCGTTCCTCGCCGAGGACGCTACGGAGCCGCCGGGAGAGCCGTCTTGGACGAATGCGATCCCTTCCCCCGGCGAGTCGTGACCTGATCGTGATCTTGGCTAACCGAATAGACATATCCGGTTTATCCAACTAACCGAGACTGGCGGCCCCTGCTCCCCACGCAAAGGAGAACCCGTGAGACGCACGGGGCTCGTCGCCACCGCTCTCGCCGCCGCCGCCACCGCGACCGCGCTGCTCGCGCCCACCGCCGGGGCCGCTCCCCCGCCGCCGCCCGCGGCGAGCACCGCGGCCCAGCACCTCGCCGCCCTCACGGTCGCGGCCGAGGGATCCTCCACCGGCTACAGCCGGGACAAGTTCCCGCACTGGATCACCCAGTCCGGGACGTGCAATACCCGCGAGGTCGTCCTCAAACGCGACGGCACCAACGTGCAGACCGACTCGTCCTGCGCCGCCGTGTCGGGGACCTGGTACAGCCCCTACGACGGCGCGACCTGGACCCAGGCGTCCGACGTCGACATCGACCACATGGTCCCGCTCGCCGAGGCCTGGCGCTCGGGCGCCTCGTCCTGGACGACGTCGCGCCGCCAGGCGTTCGCCAACGACCTGTCCAGCTCGCAGCTCTGGGCGGTCACCGACAACGTCAACCAGGCCAAGGGCGACAAGGACCCGGCCGAGTGGACGCCGCCGCTGGCCTCGTTCCGCTGCATGTACGCCCGGTCGTGGATCGACGTGAAGTACCGGTACTCCCTGACCGTCGACGCGGCGGAGAAGTCCGCGCTCTCCTCGCTGCTCGGCACCTGCTGAGCCGTCCCCGGCCCCCGGCGGGATCCCGCGGCGACCCCCACCGCGCGGGATCCCGCCGGGTCCGCGTCAAACTCGTGTCAAGCCGGTGCCCGGCCGACGGGGAGCCGGTCTCAGAGGGAGAGGCCGTCCAGCCAGGCCGCCGCCGTCTCCAGGTGCGCGTCGGTCAGCCCGGCGATCGGGTCGACGGCCACGAGGAGGTGGTCGCCGACGTCCCGTTCCGCCGCGATGCAGTCGGTGGCGTCGGGCTCGTCCTCGAACCAGACGAACGGCCTGCCCTCCGTCCAGGCGGCGACGTGCCGGGCCTTCCAGGAGCCGAGCGTCCCGCCCTCCTCGACGCCGGGGAACCGCGGGATCGGCACGAACGGCAGCTCCGGCAGCCCGATCCGCGGCGCGATCCACTCGTTGGCGTGGTCGCACCAGTAGCTGGCCCAGGCCAGCTCGGCGCCGGCGCCGTCCGCCAGAGCGAGCAGGGACGGCCCGTGCGCGTCGTTCAGCCACAGGTCGAACATGACGCCGCCGGGCGCGCACCGATGCCTCCGGTAGCCGCGGTGCGGCCGCTCGAACGGGTTGAGGACACCGTCGACGTCGAGCAGAACCAGCGGCGAGCCCATACCCCGGACGGTACGGCATGCGCGCCGGACCGCGCAGGCACCCCCAAGATCATGAACGCGTTCGCCCAGGTCGGCACGCCCACGATCGCTCCAAGCCGGTTCCGGGCACGTTAGCCGCCCGGTATTCGGGGCAGCGTTTTGACACGTTTGGATCCTTGCCCCAAACTGCACCGGGCCCCGGATCGAGACACCCCGTGGAAAGGCGGTCACCCGGCGTGAGCGAGCACGACCTCCGGACGGCGCGATCCGCCGGGACGGCGCCCGTCGACGCCGGCGACGCGGGCTACCGCAAGTCGCTGAAGACCCGGCACGTCAACATGATCGCCATCGGCGGCGCGATCGGGACCGGGCTGTTCCTCGGCGCGGGCGGGCGGCTGGCGAGCGCGGGCCCGTCCCTCGCGATCGCCTACGCGGTGTGCGGGTTCTTCGCGTTCCTGGTCGTGCGGGCGCTGGGCGAGCTCGTCCTGTACCGCCCGTCCTCCGGCTCGTTCGTGTCCTACTCCCGCGAGTTCATGGGCGAGAAGGGCGCCTTCGTGGCCGGCTGGATGCACTTCCTGAACTGGTCGACCACCGGCATCGTCGACATCACCGCGATCGCGCTCTACCTCCACTACTGGTCCGCGTTCACCGACATCCCGCAGTGGACGCTCGCGCTGATCGCGCTCGCGGTCGTGGTCGCCACCAACCTCATCTCCGTGCGGATCTTCGGCGAGATGGAGTTCTGGTTCTCCATCGTCAAGGTCGGCGCCCTGGTCGTGTTCCTTCTCGTGGGCATCTTCCTGCTGGTCACCGGGCACGAGGTCGGCGGGCAGCGTCCCGGACCCTCGATGATCTTCGATCACGGCGGCGTGTTCCCCGAGGGCGTCCTGCCGATGCTGGTGGTGATCCAGGGCGTGGTGTTCGCCTACGCCTCCACCGAGCTGGTCGGCGTGGCCGCGGGCGAGACCGCGGACCCCGAGAAGGTCATGCCCAGGGCGATCAACTCGATCGTCTGGCGGATCCTCGTCTTCTACGTCGGCTCCGTCCTGCTGCTGTCCATGCTGCTGCCCTGGAACGCCTACGAGGAGGGCCAGAGCCCGTTCGTCACCGTCCTGTCCAGGCTGGGCGTCCCCGCCGCGGGCGACGTGATGAACCTGATCGTGCTGACCGCGGCGCTGTCGAGCCTGAACTCCGGGCTCTACTCCACCGGGCGGATCCTGCGCTCCCTCGGCGCCGCCGGCTCGGCGCCGAGGTTCACGACGGCCATGAGCCGCTCGCAGGTCCCCTATGGCGGCATCCTGCTCACCACCTGCGTCTGCGTGCTCGGCGTCGCGCTGAACGCCTGGGTCCCGAAGGACGCCTTCGAGATCGTCCTGAACTTCGCGGCGATCGGCATCCTCGGCAGCTGGACGGTGATCATGATCTCGCACCTGCTCTTCGTCCGCCGGACCCGGCAGGGCCGCCTGGCCCGGCCGTCCTTCCGGCTTCCCGGCTCCCCGTTCGCCGAGATCCTCACGCTCGCCTTCCTCGCCTCCGTCGTCGTGCTCATGTGGTTCGACCGCGACGGCGCCGGCCACATGACCGTCATGTTCATCCCCGCGATCGCCGCCGCGCTGGTCATCGGCTGGTTCTGCGCCCGAAGCCGGGCACGCGCCGCCCAGCAGGAGCGTGCGGCGGAGCCGTCCGCGCCGCCCGGGGAGTGATCCGCTTCACTCGCGGAACCGTCGGACCCCGACCGTAGAGTGGGTCACGCCCGGTTCAGCGTTCCCTGAGGAGACCTGCGCGATGGAGCACGAACTCACCCTGATGGCCGTACACGCCCATCCGGACGACGAGGTCATCAGCACCGGCGGGCTCTTCGCGCGCTACGACGCCGAGGGGATCCGCACCGTCCTGGTCACCTGCACCAACGGCGAGCAGGGCGACGACGCGGGCGGGGTGAAGCCGGGCGAACCGGGGCACGACGCCGCCGGGGTGGCCGAGCGCCGGCTCGCCGAGCTGCGCGAGTCCGCCGGGCACCTCGCGATCGGCGACGTGGAGCTGCTCGGCTACCGCGACTCCGGCATGGACGGCTGGGCCACCAACGACGACCCGGAGGCGTTCGCGAACGTCCCCTTCGACGACGCCGTCGCGCGGCTCGCCGCCCTCATGGAGAAGTACCGCCCGCAGGTCGTCGTCACCTACGACGAGAACGGCGGCTACGGGCACCCCGACCACATCCAGGCCCACCGCATCGCCGTCGCCGCCGCCGAGCGCACCGGCATCCCCGACAAGCTCTACTACACCGCCGTTCCCCGCTCAGGGCTCAAGCAGATGTTCGAGTACACCCGGGAGGCCGGCATCGAGCTCGGCTTCGAGCCGCCGGACGACTTCGGCACCCCGGACGAGCTGGTCACCAGCACCGTGGACGTCTCCCCCTACGTCGAGCGCAAGCGCAAGGCGCTGGAGGCGCACGCCAGCCAGGGCGAGAACATCTTCCTCCTGCGCCTCCCCGAAGAAGTGCAGTTCATGGTGTTCTCCCAGGAGCACTTCACCCGCGTCTCCAGCCGGGTCGAGGCCCCCGACCACGAGGACGACCTGTTCGCCGGGCTCCGCTGAGCCGCCGCCCGGCCGGGCTCCGCCGGGGAGCCCGGCCCAGGCCGGTCAGTCGAGCTCGGCGAGCGTCTCCAGCAGCGACCGGATGACGCGCGAGCGCCACCCGCCGCCCATGCCGCGGAACGCGTAGGCCTGCGCGGGATCGTCCAGGTCGAACCCGGCGTGCTCGACGAACAGCCGTGTTCCGCGCCCCTCGGCCGCCAGCCGCCAGGTGAGGGTCGTGTCGAGCCCGCCGCCGCTCCAGCCGATGCGCAGCAGCCGGCCCTCGTCGATCTTCAGGACCTCGCACTGGACGATCCCGTCGAAGTCCACGTGGGGAATCGGCGTGGTGACGAACGTGAACCGGTGGCCCACGACGGGCCGGAAGTCGTTCGGCATCAGCCAGCGCGCCAGCAGGTCCGCGTCCGTGAGCGCCCGCCACACCTTCACGGGCGGATGCGGCAGGAACTCCTCCACCTCGATCGTCGCCATGGTCTTCCCTTCGGTGGTCACGAGTCCTCCTCGTCCAGCAGGTCGCGGAGGGCGGAGAGCCTGCCGCGCCAGAACCGCTCGTAGGGCGTGAGCCACTCCGACAGCTCGCGGAGCGGCTCGGGCTCCAGCCGGTAGACGCGGCGCCGCCCGTCCCGCCGCTCGCTGACCAGCCCCGCGTCCCTGAGCACCTTGAGGTGCTCGGAGACGCTCGGCCGGCTCATCTCGAAGTGCGCGGCGAGCTCGCCGACCGACCTCGGCCCGTCGAGCAGCAGAGCGGTCAGGTCCCGCCGGACGGGGCTGGCCAGCGCCGCGAAGGTGTCCGCCGCCATCTCAGCCCGCACCGCCCCGGCCATCAGCCATGTCCACCCGAGTCGTTCGCATGGGACGAAAATAGGTAGGAGATCTCCTACCTGTCAAGCGTAGGCACTTCCCTACATGTCGCATCCAGAAGGACCCGAGGCAACCGAGCCATCACCCTCGGCGACGAATCACCGCGCCACCACGGGAAATCCACTAGCTGCGAGCACGTATCCGACGAAGAGGAACCCATGCTGCACGGTGTCGACGTCTCCTCCTACGACTCGTCCTTCGACGTCGACGGCCTGGCCTTCGTCTTCGTCAAGGCCACCGAGGGCCGCGGCTACATCAACCCCCGCCGCGCCGACCAGACTGCACGCGCCCGCGAAGCCGGCTGCGTCGTGGGCTTCTACCACTTCCTCCTGGGCGGCAGACCGCTGCGGCCCGCCCGGATCAAGGCCCAGGCCAAGTACTTCGTCAAGCACTGCGGAGCCCGCGACGGCGACATCCTCGCGGTGGACTGGGAGAGGGACCCCAAGGGAAGGCGCGCCAGCAGCGCCCAGAAGGACCTCTTCCTCCGCACGGTCAAGGAACTGCGCCCCGACCACCGCGTGATCCTCTACTGCAACCGGAGCCTGTGGACCGACCCCGGCACCACGCACGACTGCGGTGACGGCCTGTGGATCGCCGACTACCGCAAGGCAGGCGAACCGCTCATCGACGACGCGTGGCTCTTCCACCAGCACACGTCCGAGCCGCTCGACAAGAACGTCGCCAAGTTCAAGAGCCGCGCCGCGCTGAAGAAATGGGCCACCGGCGCCGACGACGAGCCCTGAGCCGGCCCGCGCTACCAGTCCCGGGTGGCGATGAGCTCCTCGGCGTCCGCGTCGGGGAACCCGTAGGCGGACGCCACGAACCAGAAGTCCTCGGCGATCTCCTCGCGCGCGACCGTCTCGATCTCGCTCCCGGCCTCGTGGAAGTCCGCCTCCAGGTCGTTGAACTCCTCGGTGGCCGCCCGCGTGAGCACGTAGAGGGCGGCCACGTCCGAAGGCCGCTCGCTCTCGATCCGCTCGCACAACCTCAGCAGGATCGCCTTCCCCTTGTCGACGACGTGATCGGGGAAGTACGGGTCGCCGTACAGGCCCTTGAGGAATGGATGGTCGAGCACCTGCTGATTCGTCGGCGCCATGGGGGCCTCCTTCGCTGTGGACGCCCCGATCCTCCCGGCCGCCACCGACAAACGCAGCCGCCCATCATGCACCTGGGCAGGATGGGCGGCCTCAAGCGGTCAGGAGCGGTAGGTGCCGAAGTACCACTCGTTGCCTTCGGGGTCGCGGGCCGCGTAGTCGCGGGAGCCGTAGTCCTGGTCGGCGAGCTCGCGGAAGATCTCGGCGCCCGCCGCCTTGGCGCGGTCGTGGTGGGCGTCGGGGTCGTCCACGGCGACGTACACGGCCGACGTGCCCGGCTCGCCGTTGCCGAACATGAGGACGCCGGTGTCGTAGCGCATCTCGCCGTGGACGACACGGCCTTCGTCGTCCTTGTAGACGTGGTGCGGGACGAACCCGAAGGCCTTCTCCAGCCACTCCATGGCCTTGACCGGATCGCTGTAGTTCACGATCGGGTAGAAGGTCCGCTTGATGTCGCTCGTCATGTCGTCTCCCTCCTCACGGGTCGTGTGCCCACTATGCGAGGGAGGGCGACGTCTCGTCTTGGACGAATGCGACCTCGGAGGTCAGCGGCGGGCGGCGTCGCGTTCGTCGGCCAGGCGGCGGGTCTCGGGCGAGACCGGGGCGCCGAGGATGGCGGCCACCACGTCGATCAGGTAGCTGGTGAACAGGCGGTCGTCGGTGCGGGGGCCGGAGCGGGCGCGGCGGGCCAGCTCGATCGCGGCGTACAGGATGGCGGTGAACCGGCGGTGCAGGCGGGCCGCGTCCTCCTCCAGGAGCGGCCCGACCAGGTCGCGCCAGCGGCACAGGCTGTCGGACGGGTCGTCCGGCACGGGCACCGGGCCGAGGGGGTCGGGGCGGTTCAGCACGTCCGCCCAGATCTGGAGGAACGCGCGGCCGGACGGGTCGGCGAGCCGCGCGGCCATGGGGCGGACGAGCGCGGCGGCCAGGACGCGCACGTCCCG
>NZ_CAACUY010000213.1 GCF_900659615.1 Actinomadura fibrosa
TTCATCGCCCGCCGCGACTGGCCGACGGTCGTCCAACTGCCGACCTACGCACCCGAACTCAACGCCACCGAGGGCCTGTGGTCCCTACTGCGCCGCGGCGACGCTCGCCGCCCTGCGCGGCGAGGAGGACCGCGCGGAGGACCTCGCCGCCATGGCCGAGAAGGTGCTGCTGCCGATGGCCAACGCGTCCGGCCTCGCCCTCGTGCAGATCGCCCGCGGGACGGCGGCGCTCGGCGCCGGGCGCTACGCCGACGCCCTCGCCCACCTCGGCCGGATCTTCGACCCGCAGGACGCCGCGTACCACCCGCACGTCCGCTCCTGGGCCGTCGGCGACCTCGCGGAGGCCGCGGCCGGCGCCGGAACGCCCGGCGCGGCGTGCGCGGCCGTCGCGGAGCTGGAGGCGGACGCCGCCCTCACCCCGTCCCCGCTGCTGCACATCGGCCTGCGGTACGCGCGGGCCCTCCTCGCGGACGACGCCGACGCCGGCGGGCTCTTCCAGGCCGCCCTGGACGCCGATCTGGCGCGGTGGCCGATGGAGCGGGCCCGGCTGCTGCTCGCGCACGGCGCGTGGCTGCGGCGGCAGCGCCGCATCGCCGAGTCGCGGACGCCGCTGCGCGCCGCCCGCGAGGCGTTCGACGCGCTCGGCACCGGCCCGTGGGCCGAGCGGGCCCGCCGCGAGCTGCGCGCCTCGGGCGAGGCCAGCGCCCCGCGCACCCCCACGACGTGGGCGGACCTCACCCCGCAGGAGCTTCAGATCGCCCGGATGGCGGCCGAGGGGCTGTCCAACCGGGAGATCGCCCAGCAGCTCTACCTCTCCCACCGGACGGTCGGCGCGCACCTCTACCGGGTGTTCCCCAAGCTCGGCATCACGTCCCGCACGCAGCTCAGGGACGTGCTCGGCGGGCCCGCTCCCGAACGCGGCGGGCCCGCCGCGGCTCCCGAGCGCGGCGGGCCCGGCCCCGAGCGCGGCGAGCCCGCGGACGCGCGCGGTGGTTCCGCTGCCGAGCGCGGCGAGCCCGCTGCCGCCACAGGTTCCTGACGGCTACAGGTTCTTGACGAAGGCGAGCAGATCGGCCTCGAACGCCTTCCGGAAGTCGCCGGTCAGGCCGTGCGAGCCGCCCGGGTAGGTCTTCAGGGTCGCGTCCTTGACGATCTTCGCGGTCTTCAGCGCGGCGTTCCCGATCGGGACGATCTGGTCGTCCTCGCCGTGCGCGACCAGGGTCGGCACGTCGATGCGCTTCAGGTCCTCGGTGAAGTCGGTCTCGGAGAACTGCTTGACGCAGTCGTAGGCGGCCTTGAGCCCCACCTGCATGCTCCACAGCCAGAACGCGTCGACGGCGCCCTGCGAGCGGGCGGCGCCCTCCCGGTTGAAGCCGTAGAAGGACTCGGCGAGGTCCTTGTAGAACTGCGAGCGGTCCGCGGCCACGCCCGCGCGGATGCCGTCGAACACCTCGATCGGCAGCCCGTCCGGGTTCGCGTCGGTCTTCGCCATGATCGGCGGTACGGCGCCGAGCAGCACCGCGCCCGCGACCCGCCCGCTGCCGTGCCGGCCGATGTAGCGGGCGACCTCGCCGCCGCCGGTGGAGTGGCCCACCAGCACGGCGTCGCGCACGTCGAGGGTCTCCAGCAGCGTCGCCAGGTCGTCGGCGTAGGTGTCCATGTCGTTGCCGTTCCACGGCTGGTCGGAGCGGCCGTGGCCGCGCCGGTCGTGCGCGATCGCGCGGAAGCCGTTGTCGGCGAGCAGCGTGAGCTGCTCGTCCCAGGCGTCCGCGTTCAGCGGCCAGCCGTGGCTGAACACCACGGGGCGCCCACTGCCCCAGTCCTTGTAGAAGATCCTCGTGCCGTCGGCGGACGTGCTGAACCCCATGATCGTCTCCTTACGGGGAGGTTGACTGAGCTTGCGCCCAGCCTGACTCTTCGGGAGGGACTTGTGAATCAGTCACATGACTCTGCCGTCCCCGCCCGATGACTGCCCCGCCCGACTTAGAAGCCCTGATCCTTCGACTGCCCGTGTACTAGATTCACAGGCGAACGGGTGAGAGGAGAGCCGACGGTGCCGGAGAACCCGCACGGGGACGGGACGGTGACCGCGGCCGACATCGCCCGGCTCGCGGGCGTCGGCCGCGCCGCGGTGAGCAACTGGCGCCGCCGCCACCCCGACTTCCCGCGTCCCGTGGGCGGCACGGCCGCCAGCCCCGTCTTCTCGCTCGCCGAGATCACCGCGTGGCTCCGGGACCAGGACAAGCTGCGCGAGGTGCCGCTCGACGAGGAGGCGTGGCAGCGCGTGCGCGCCGCCGCCGGCGACGACTCCGCGAGCGCCGCCCTCGGCGAGATCGGGGCGTTCCTCCAGCGCCTCGCCGCCGGTACCGCCGCGCCGCCCGCCACCGCCGCCACCCCGTGGGACGCGGCCCTGCGCGCCGTCGCCGAGCTCGCCGCCGACCGGGGCGCCGAGGACGCCTTCGCCTTCCTCGCCGGCCGCCACCTGGAGGCGCACTCCCGCCGCACGGACACCACCCCGCCGCCCGTCGCCGCCCTGATGGCCGACCTGCTCGATCCGGGCGCCCGGTCCGTCCTCGATCCCGCCTGCGGGCCGGGGAACCTGCTCATGGAGGCCGTCCGGGAGGACGGGCCGCCCCGGCGCCTGCTCGGCCAGGAACGCGACCCCGGGCTGGCCGGGATCGCGCGGGCGCGGCTCGCGTTCCGCACGTCCGGCGCGGACGTCCGTTCCGGTGACGCGCTGCGGCACGACGCGTTCACCGGGGACGCCGTCGACGCCGTCCTGTGCGACCCGCCGTTCCACGACCGGCACTGGGGCTACGAGGAGCTGACCGCCGACCCGCGGTGGGAGTACGGCCTGCCGCCCCGGATGGAGCCGGAGCTGGCCTGGGTCCAGCACGCCCTCGCCCACCTGGCGCCCGGCGGGCTCGCCGCGGTGCTCATGCCGCCCGCCGCCGCGGGCCGCCGGTCGGGCCGCCGCATCCGCGCCCAGCTCCTGCGGCGCGGCGCGCTGCGAGCCGTCGCCGCGCTCTCCGACACCCACCACCTGTGGCTGCTGCGGCGGCCCGCCGGCGGCGCGCCCCCGTCCGGGATCCTGATGGTCGAGGGCGCCGGCGCGGCGGACGTCGTCCGGCTGTGGCGGGCCTTCGAGCAGGCGCCGGACCTCGACGAACCCGGCGCCGCCCGCGCGGTCCCGCTGATCGACCTGCTCGACGACGAGGTCGACCTCGCCCCGGGACGGCACGTCGCGGCCTCCGGCGGCGCCCACACCGCCGCCGCGTACATGCGGACCCGCGACCGCCTCGCCGCGCTGGTCGAGCGGCTGGACGGGCTGGTGCCGGCGGCCGAGCCCGACCCGCGTCCCCGCGAGCTGCCGGTGACCACCGTCGCGGAGCTCGCCCGCATCGGCGCGGTGACCGTCCGGTCAGGCCCGGCCGGGCGGGAGCCCGACCCCGTCCTGGACGGCCATCCGCTCCTCACCGCCGACGACGTCGCCGAGGGCCGCGCCCCGTCCGGGCGGGTGGCCGCCGCGGACGCCGGCGAACCCTGGATCCGGCTCCGCGCCGGGGACGTCGTCGTCACCGCGGCCGCCCGCCGCTTCGCCGCCCGCGTCGTGACCGAGGACGGCGCGCTCCTCGGCCCGCATCTCTGGCTGCTCCGCGCCGACCCGGACGTGCTCGACCCGCACTACCTCGCGGGCGTCCTGGGCAGCACCGCCAACTCGCGGTCCGCGGCGGGCGCCACCACCGGCGGCCGCGTCGACCCCCGCCGCGCCCGGGTGCCCCGCCCCCCGCTGGACGAGCAGCGGCGCCTCGGCGAGGTCTTCCGCCGGACGCGGGAGCTGGAGGCCGCGCTCCGCGACGGGACGGCGCTCGGCGAGGAGCTGGCGCGGCTGCTGGCCGACGGCGTGACACAGGGCGGCCTCCGCCCACCCGGGGAGGCCGCCGGAGACCCGCCGCCCCCCTGACGCCCGGCCGCTCCGGCCCGATCGGCCATCGTGGCGCGACCGGTCGTGCCTGCGCGGCCGGGCGTCTCTGCGCGGCCGGTCGTCTCTGCGCGTCCGGTCGTCCGGGCGCGGTCAGACGTCCCCGCTCGGCCGGTCGTCCCGGCGCGGTCAGACGTCGCGGCGCAGGACGATCAGCGCGACGTCGTCCTCGCGGTGGCCGAACTCGGCGATCACCCGGTCGCTGAACCGCTCCGGATCGCCGTCCGCCTCGCCGCCGACCTCGACGGCCACCGCGCGCAGCCGTTCCAGGTTGTCGGCCAGCGGGATGTCGCGGTCCTCGATGAGCCCGTCGGTCATCAGCACGACGGTGCCGCCCGGCGGCACCACGGCCTCCTCGATCGCCACCTTCTCCACGGGAAAGCCGAGCAGCACGCCGCCGCCCGAGCCGTACCGGGCCGTGCCGCCGGACAGGTAGAGCGGCGCCAGGTGCCCGGCACTGGCGACCTGGAGGGCGCCGGTGACCGGGTCCAGCGTCATCAGGCACATCGTGGCCGTCTGGTCGTCGTGGTAGCGCTGCATCACGCCGTTCAGCAGCCGGAGGATCGTGACGGCGTCGTGGCCCTCGTCGGCGAAGGCGCGCAGCGCGTGCCGGATCTCCGCCATCACCGTCGCCGCGTGCAGCGAGTGGCCCTGGACGTCGCCGATGGCCACGAGGACGTGGTCGCCGCGGTCGAGCACCTCGTAGAAGTCGCCGCCGACCTCGGCCTGGTCGCTGGCCGGCTCGTAGCGGACCGCGAACGTCCAGCCCGGGACCGACGGATGGGTCGCGGGGAGCAGGCTGCGCTGGAGCGTCAGCGAGATCAGGTGCTCCTCGGTGTAGGACCGCAGCGCCTCCATCGCGAGGGCGAGGGTCTGGCCGAGCTGGCGCAGCAGGTTGGTCTCGTCCTCGTGCGTCGCCCCGCGCGCCTCGATCGCGACGCCGATCGGCGGGCGGCCCCGCTTGATCCGCGACGTCATCAGGACGACGTCGCCCTCCGCGGCGGTGTCGGGCAGCAGGTCCCGCCAGTCGGCCGCGGGCACGGCGGCGATCGCGGTGCCGGTGCCGTCCCGCAGCCCGGTCAGCGCGGTCAGCCGGTCGAACAGGTCCGGCGGGCAGTCGCGGTGCCAGGCGCCGTGGCCGAGGTCGACGGTCCGCCTGGTGCGGCCGTCCGGCGGCGAGATGAACACCGCGGCGGGCACCTGGAAGACGTCGAGGGCGCCGGCGGCGGCGACCGCGGCGAGCTCGTCGAAGGTCTCGGCCGCGTTGATGGCCAGGGACGTGTTCGTGAACGCGGCCAGCCGCGCGGCGATCCGCTCGGCGCGCCGCCGCGCCTGGTAGTAGCGCAGCACCGCCTCGACCGTGGCGATGAACTCGCCCGGGTCGATCGGGTCGGTCATGTACGCGTCGGCGCCGCGGCGGAGCCCGCGGGTGCGGTCGGCGACGTCCACCGCCGACGCGGAGATGTGGATGACGGGCAGCGACTCGGTCGCCGGCGCGGCCTTGATCTGCTCGCAGACCTCGGTCCCGCTCATGTCGGGCAGCTTGACGTCCAGGACCACCAGGTCGACGTCGTGGTCGGCGAGCCGCTCCCAGGTCTCCGCGCCGGACGCGGCCTCCACGACCGTGTGCCCGGCCCGGCGCAGCCAGCTCCCGATGATGTACCGCTTGGTGTCGTTGTCGTCGACCACCAGCGTCGTGCAGGCCTCCGTGCCCGTCATCGCACCTCCCGGGCCCTGCGGGCCACGGCTCTCCCGACGGCGTCGGCCAGCGTCTCCGGGCCGAGCCGGTCCTTGCCCAGCAGCGCGTCGGCGCGCTCCAGTTCCGCCTCCGCCGACACGTCCGCCGAGGTGACGAGGACCACCGGCACCGCGGGCGGCAGGCCCGCCAGCACCTCGCGGCCGTCGCCGCCGGGCATCCGCAGGTCGAGCAGGACGAGGTCGGGCGGGTCCGACGCGGCACCCGCCAGCGCGGACCGGCCGTCGGCGGCCTCGCTGATCCGCTCGGCGGCGCCGCCGACCAGCGCGCGCAGGCTCCGGCGGGCGGTCTCATCGTCGTCCACGATGAGCACGTGGCCCAGTTCCCCTCCGGTCATGCTCTGGTAGGGCGGCAGCCGCAGCGTCACCGTGGTGCCCTCGCCGAGGACGCTGTCCAGCAGGAGGTCCCCGCCGAGCGCGCGGGCGAGCCGCCGGGCGTAGGGCAGGCCGAGCCCCGTGCCGCCCGTCCGCGTGCCCGGGACCTGGTAGAACTCCTCGAAGACCCGCTCCCGGTCGGCGGGCGGGATCCCGACACCGGTGTCCGACACGACGAACTCCATGTACTGCGGCGTCGACCGGACGGTCAGCCGCACCTCCCCCTCGGTGGTGAACTTCACAGCGTTCCCCAGCAGGTTCCGCAGGATGCGGCTCAGCATCACCCCGTCGCCGACCAGCCGGGGCGGGGCGTCGGCGGAGTCCACGTGGAGGGTCAGGCCCGCCTGCTCGGCCATCGGGCGGAGCAGCGCCGCGAGCTCCCTCAGCAGCGCCGGGACGTCCACGGGGGCGAGCCGGGGCTCCAGCCTCCCCTGCTCCGCCTTGGCCATGTCCAGCAGCTCGTTGACGAGGGACAGCAGCGTGTCGCCGGTGTCGCCGATCAGGGAGATCTGGTGGCGCTGCTCGCCGGTCAGGGGGTCGGCGGCGGGATCGAGCAGCAGCCGGGTCAGGCCGATGATCCCGTTCACCGGGGTGCGCAGCTCGTGGCTGATGTTCGCCCAGAACCGGTTCTTCGCCTCGCCCGCCTCGCGGAGCTGGTCGGACTTCTCCTCCAGCTCGGCGTACAGCGCGACCACGCCCCGGTTGGTCTCCTCCAGCTCCTGCGACAGCTCGTTGTAGAGCGCCATCACGCCGCGGTTGGTCTCCTCCAGCTCGGCGTTGAGGGCGCGCAGCCCCTCCCGCTGCCGCCGGACGTCCTCCAGCGCCTCGATCAGCTCGGAGTTCCTGGCGTGCAGCTCCTCCAGCGCCGGGAGGGGCCGGAGGCGCGCGAGCCGGGCGCGCAGGTCCGCCAGCTCCCGGGCGTCCACCGGCGGGGCGTTCGGCGGCAGGTGCTTGCGCAGCCGGACCGTGAAGGCGTCGCCGTCGCCCTCCTCCTCGGCTTTGTCCATCAGGCGCGTCGCCGCCTCGAAGCCCTCCAGCGCGCGGGTGGCGCCGTCCCGCGGCCCGAAGGACAGCTCCACGACCAGCGCCGGGCGCCCCTCGCGGTCCACGCGGAACACGGCGGCCACCGAACCCGCGTAGGAGTACAGCTCCCGGCCGATCTCGCTGAGCGCCGTGCCGACGCGGACCTGGTCCTGCTGGTCGAGGCCGACGGCCGCCGCGACCCGCCGTCCCGCCTGGCGGACGGTGAAGACGCCCGCCTCGTCCGCGATGTCGACGCGCAGCAGCTCATCGGACGGGTGCTCGGGAGAGCCGCCGGAGGAGCCGCCGGACGGGCGGCCGGGCGCGCGGTCGTCGGGCATGCGGTCAGCTCCCTCCGGACGTCGTCACCGCGAGCACGGACCGGTCGTCATGCCGGATCCCGGCGTCGCGCAGAAGGACCGACGCGATGAGCAGCGGCGGCCGCTGGAACAGGCCCGGCCGCTCGGCGGCGTCCCACCGGTCGGTGAGGCCGTCGGAGTGCAGCACCACGACCCCGCCCGGGGGCAGGGGGTAGACGTCCTCCCGGAACCGCTTGGCGTGCGTCCCGGCGATCCCCGGAACCGAGATCATGCCCTGCCGGCGCCCGCCGCCGACGATCCAGCCCGCGATGTTGCCGAGCCCCGCGAACCGCACCGTCCCCGCCGCCGGGTCCACGGCCGCGACGGCGACCGCCCCGCCCCGCGTCGGCCCGAGCCGCCGGTGGACGCGCTCCAGCAGCTCCGCGGGCCGGGCCGGCAGCACCGCGTCGCGCACGGCCCGGACCGCCTCCTGCGCCGCCCGCGCCGCGAGCGGGCCGTGCCCGAGGCCGTCGCAGAGCATCGCGTAGACCGTCCCGTCGGCCACGTGGGCGGCGTAGGCGTCACCGCACTCGTCCTCGCCGTCGATCGGCCGGGTCAGCCCGGCGAACGGCGGCCCGTCCGCGGCGGACGCGTCGTCCGCCCGAACGAACCGCGCGAACAGGACGGTCCCCGCACCAGGGAGCGAGTGCAGGCCGCTGCGGTCGGCGAGCCGCTCGATCGAGCCGAGCCCGATCCCGAGCGTCCCGCTGGTCGAGAAGCCGTTCAGCCGCGACCCGGCGACGTCGGCGATGCCGGGGCCGCGGTCCACGCAGACGAACTCCAGCGCCGCGGCCTCGCCCTCCCGGACGATCCGCACCAGCATCTCTCCCTGCCGGGCGTGCTTGGCGAGGTTCGTGGCAGCCTCGGTCGCCGCGAGCCGCACCTGCCCGAGCCGCTCCCCGGCGAACCCCAGCCGCTCGGCGAGCGCGGTGACGCGGCGCCGGACGCCGGCGGCCGCGCTCTCCTCCTCCACCCGGATCCACAGCGCGTCGCCGACGGGCGGGCTGCTCGTCCAGCCGGGCCCCGTCAGCGGGTCCATTTCGTCACCGTCACCGTGGTCCCCTTCCCGACCTGGGTCTCCAAGGTGAACTCGTCCGACAGCCGGCGGGCCCCGGACAGCCCGAGGCCGAGGCCGCTGCCGCTCGTCCAGCCCTCGGTGAGCGCCTGGTCGACGTCGGGTATGCCCGGTCCCTCGTCGGTGAAGACGATGCGGACGCCCGCGCGCCCGCGCTCGCTCACGGCCCGCTCCACCCGCACGGATCCGCCGCCGCCGTAGATGAACGTGTTGCGCGCCAGCTCGCTGGCCGCCGTGACGATCTTGGTCTGGTCGACCAGGGACAGGCCCGCCGCCGCCGCGGCGGCCCGTACCACCTGCCGGACCCGGACGACGTCGTCGTTCGAGGCGATGGCCATCTCGTCGCCGGGCGGAGTCGTCACCGGGGACCCGCCGCGCCGGAACGCCCGCCGGCACCCCCGCCCGAGCCGTTCGCGCGCGCGGGCGCGCCGCCCGCGCCGGGCACGCCCGCGCCGAGCAGCCGCATGCCCATCTCCAGGTTCAGCGCCGTGCGGACGCCGCCGAGCGAGAGCCCGAGCTCGACCAGCGTGATCGCCACCGCCGGGCGCATCCCGACGACGACGGTCTCGGCGTCCATCAGCCGCGACATCGAGGCGATGGTCGCGAACATGCGGCCGATGAAGGAGTCGACGATGTCGACCGCGGTGATGTCGATGATCACGCCGCGGGCGCCGGTCCGGACGATCCGGTCGGCCAGGTCCTCCTGGAGCGCCAGCACCGTCTGGTCCTGGAGGTCGATCTGGATCGACACGAGCAGGACCTCGCCGATCTTCAGGATCGGGACGCGCTCCATCAGCCCTCCGCCCCGCCGACGATGCGGACCCCGCTGCGCTCCAGCGCGTACGTCAGCGCGTCCGCGAGCGTGGCCTTCGTGGCGATGTCGCCGAACTCGATGCCGAGCGTCACGATCGTCTGGGCGATCTGCGGCCGGATGCCGGAGATCACGCAGTCGGTGCCCATCAGCCGGGCCGCCATGACCGTCTTCAGCAGGTGCTGGGCGACCTCGGTGTCCACGGCGGGCACCCCGGTGATGTCGATCACCGCGAACTGCGAGCCCGTCTCGACGAGCGTCTGGAGCAGCGTCTCCATCACCACCTGGGTCCGGGCGGAGTCCAGGGTGCCGACCAGCGGCACGGCGAGGATGCCCTCCCACAGCTTCACCACGGGCGTCGACAGCTCCATGAGCTGCTCGGCCTGGTCGGCGATGACCTGCTCGCGCGCCGCCGCGTACGCCTCGAACGTCGTCAGGCCGAGATCGTCCACGAACGAGGAGAACGCGATGAACCCCCCGTAGGCGTCCGTGTCGCCGGACGCCTCGACCTGCTCGTGGACGGCCTGCTTCAGCGCGAACACGCTGATCGCCGTCTCGGTGGGGCTGAAGCCCTGCCGGGCCCGGCTGCGGGAGATCTCGCCGAGCGCCGCCCGCAGCTCCCCGCCGGCCGTGCCGCCGGGCTCGGCGAGGGCCCGCTCGACCAGGCCGTACAGCTCCGCCAGCTCGGTCCGCAGCTCGCCCGCGGTGATCCGGCCGCGCACACCCTGCGCGACGAGCTCCACCCACCGGTCGAGCACCGTGTCGCGCCGGGAACGCACCAGATCCGCGATGTGCGCCCGCCGATGCTCGTCGCTCATGCCGTGTGCTCCCATCCATATCCCGTCATGTAGGGAAGTTAGTCGCTCGGCAGGCTATCGCCGGGCACCGCTTTCGTTGTCATGCGGCAAAGAAATTGACGCGGGGTCAGCGCCCGGTGACCGTACGTCCCTTCCAGGCGCCGCCGCGGCCCGCGCGGTGCCGCCGGGCGGAGTCGACCGTCATGCCCGTGTAGAGGAGCGCGACCAGCGGCAGGAGCGGGGCTCGCAGCGGCGACAGCCGGTACAGGCGCAGCGTGGGGGCGTATGTGGCCGCCATGATCGTCCAAGCCGTGCCGCCCGCGGCCGCGGCCGTCGCGGCGCGCGCGCCGCCGCTCAGCATGAGTTCCGTCACTCCCACCACCGCCGCCACAGGAGGTACCACGTACACCAGCAGCAGTCCGAGCACTGTACCGGCTAGCAGTACCGGTGAGTAACGGAGTTGGTGGTAGGCGCTCCGCGCGACCATCGCCCAGAGATCGGCCAGCCGCGGATAGGGGCGCACGCTCGCCACCTCGCGGCCGAGGTCCAGCCGGCACCGCCCGCCGCCGCGCTTGACCAGCCGCCCGAGCGCCACGTCGTCGATCAGCGCGCCGCGGATCGCGGCGAGCCCCCCGGCCCGCGCCAGCGCCGACCGCCGGACCAGCATGCACCCGCCCGCCGCGGCGGCCGTGCGCGCCCCGTCCTCGCCGACGCGCCGGAACGGGTAGAGCTGCGCGAAGAAGTAGACGAACGCCGGGACGAGCGCCCGCTCCCACCGGGTGCGCGTGCTCAGCATGGCCATCCGGGAGACGAGGTCCAGCCCGTCCTCGCCGGTGGTGGCGGCGGCGGGGGCGGTGGCGTTCGCGGCGGGGGTGGCGGCGCGGACGAGCCGCGTCACCGTGCCCGGTCGGTAGGCGATGTCGGCGTCGGTGAACAGCAGGAACTCGACCTCGCCCGCCGCCCGCACCCCTTCCGCCATCGCCCGGACCTTCCCCGCCCACCCGTCCTCCCGGCCCGTCACCCGGACGGCCCGAAATGTCGCCCGGCCCGCCTCGCCCGCGTCCGCTTCCGCCTCCGCGGCGAGCCGCCCGGCCACTTCGGAGGTGCCATCGGTGCTGTCGTCGTCGACGAGGATCACCTCGAAGCGGCCCGGGTACTCCTGGGCGAGGAGGGTGGGCAGCGTCTCCGGGAGGATCGCCGCCTCGTCGCGGGCGGGTACGACGGCCGCGACGTCCGGCCACGCGCGCGGGTCCGCGCCCCGGCGGAGCCGGTCGGCCGTGCGCCAGAACCCGCCGTGGCCGACGGCCAGGTACGCCCACACCGCGAGCGCGATCAGTGCGAGAGCGCTCACGACGACCACGTCCGGCAGCTTCGCAGCCCGCCCGCGCCGGGTCCAGGATCGCGGCCAGGCGCGCTACGGCCGCCGGTAGATCGAGATGGAGTGGCCGACCTCGTCGACCGGTTCGAGGCCCTTCACCAGGGCCAGCACCCGCGGGTCGGCCTTGGCGACCCAGCTGTCGGACACCACCAGCAGGCCGTGGACCCGGTCGGCCGGGGCAGCCAGTGCGTCCTGCGCCCGGATGCCGTAGTAGGACGGGACGCCGCTGCCCTTGTAGGCGAGCCAGGCCGGCTCGCCCGGATACTCGGCCCGGAGGTGGTGGGCGAGCCGTTCGAGATCCTGCCCCCAGTCCACGTTGGAGTCGTGGAGCCGCAGATGCGTCTTGGACGGGCCGCCGAACGCCTCGTTCGAGTAGGGCAGGTAATAGGGAAAGGCCCGCAGCGAGCTGACCGCGACGGCCGCCACGAGCACCGCCGCCGCGCCGGGAGCCCACCGCCACCGGAAGGCCGTCGCCCCCGCCGCGGCCACCGCCAGGAACATCGGAACGAACAAGGCGTACCGGACGCCGAGGTCGCGGGACCCGGTCATCGCCGCCGCGAGCAGCACGGCAGGGGGGACGAGCACGTACGGCGCGGCGGGCCGCAGCCGAGGCACGGCCGCCATCGCCGCGGCGCCCGCCGCCCACAGCGCGAGCATCCCGAGCGGCGTCTTCACCAGCAGCGCGGCGGGCAGGTAGTACCAGAGCGAGCCGCGGTAGTGCCGCCCGAACAGGAAGCCGTCCCACGTCTCGCGCTCGAACATGAACTGGAGCCGCATCCCGTCGTGGAAGGGCCGCGGGAACGGCGCCAGCCCGACCAGGAGGCCGCGCAGCCCGCCGGTGGACGGCACGCCGCCCGGAGTCGTCCAGCGCAGCCGCGGATCGACGGCGAGGTAGGTGAGCCACACCGTCAGCACGGCCACGGCCACGGTGCCGGCCACGAACCGGAGCGTCCTGCGCGGCGGCTCGTGCGCCCGGCACGACAGCGCCACGAGCACCGCCACCACGGGGACGGCCGCGAGCGCGCTCATCTTCGTGGCCACGGCCGCGCCGAGGGCCGCCCCGGCGAGCGGGATCCACGGCAGCGGGGCCCGGCGCGCCCGCCACGCCAGCCACGCCGAGGTCAGCGCGAACCCGGCCGCCGGCACGTCCAGCGTGGCGAGGGACCCGTGCGCGATGACGTCCGGCGAGAACGCGTACAGGCCGAGCGCCACGAGGCCGCCCGGCGTGCCGGTCAGGTCCCGGGCGAACGCGAACACGACCAGCCCGAACAGCAGCGTCAGCACGATCACCGGGATCCGCGCCGCGAGCAGCAGCCGCTGCGCGTCGTTGCCCGACTCGTACAGGACGTGCCGCCCGAGATCGTCCTGGACGCCGGTGAACCCGGGATCGAGCCTCGGGCGCGCGAGCGCCGCCCCCGCGCCGATGACCAGCTTGCCCAGCGGCGGATGCTCGGGGTTGTACCGCAGGCTGTGCTCGCGCAGGTAGACCAGCGCCGCGCCCACGTAGATCGGCTCGTCGATCGTGGGGCTCTGCTCCCTGGCCGCCGTGAGCATCGCCAGCGCCATCTGCGCGAGCAGCGCGAGCACGAGGACCGCGGGCGCCCACCGCCGCGCCCGGGACGGTCCGGACGCGGCGGACGGCGAGATCATCGCCCCATCGTCGCACCGCACCGCCCGCTCCGCGCCCCGGTTCGCCCGACCGCCCGCCGGCACCGCCCGCGTCCGATGGCGGCGGTTCAGGCCGCGGGATCAGGCCGCGGGCTCGATGGAGAGGCGGCGGCCCAGCGAGGCGATCAGCTCCCGGTTCAGGCGGTAGGCGGTCTTCACCTCGGCGATGATCCGCGCGCGTTCGGCCTCGTCCCAGGGCGCGGCGTCCAGGAGTGCGCGGTAGCGGTCCTTCAGTGCCTTCGGCCGGCCCTCGAACTGGTAGAAGCGGAGCCCGTCGCCGTCGACGAGGTCGTAGGCGCCCTTCAGCCGCCTGCCGATGTACTGGCCTCCCGACAGGTCGCCCAGGTAGCGGGTGTAGTGGTGGGCGACGAAGCCTCCGGGCCAGTCGAAGCACACCTCGCGCAGGCGGTCGCAGTAGCGGCGGGTCGCCTCGTCCTCGCGGAGGTCGCCGCTCCAGCCGGGCCCATAGAAGAACGCCAGGTCCGCGCGCAGGCCGTCCATGCGGCGGAATCCGGGGAGGTCGAAGGCGCTCGCCGTCGCGTCGGCGCGCAGATGGTCGGCCGCCTCCTCCAGCACGTCGTAGACGAAGTACATCTGCTCGACCAGGAGCGCGTACTGGTCGCGGCTCAGCCGCCCTTCCACGAGGGCCGTCATGTACGCCGAACTCTCGGCGTCGCCGTGATCGGTCCGCGTGGCGGACCTGAGGCGCGCCGAGAATCGCTCCCGCGCCGGTTCCGGATGCTCTTCGACCACTGTGCGTCCCTCCTGGGGGTCGGGGATTCGTTTCAGGCGCCGCGGGCGGGGAGGCCCAGCGCCGCGCGGGCCTCGTCGTACATGCGCACCACTTCGGCGCGGACCTCGGCGCGCTCGGTCAGCCGCCGGCTCCAAGGGATGCGGACGGCGACCGGCCGCCCGTCCACCTCGGCGGTGAAGTCGGCGCCGTCGGCGTCCATCCCGGTCATGGCCGCGGTCGCGGCGTCCGGCCGCCCGCCCAGCGCGCGGACGATGAACACCGTGTCCTCGGCGTGGTCCTCGTTCATGTGCCGGGTGATCGCGGCGACGACTCCGGCGGTGAAAGGCGGCTGCTCCATGGCTCTCCTCACGTCCCTGTAGTGGCGATATGTCCCGGGAGTGCTACCTCGTACCCTGCCGGAGGGAGCAGCAGCGCCGGCAGCGGGACGTCCAGCGCGCGGCTGAAGGCCAGCAGCTCGTCGGCGTCGAAGCGGCGGGGCGGCGCGAGGACCTCCGCCCGCTCGACGTCGGCGCCGCTCCACGCCGTCCCGGTGAGCGGCGTCAGGGCCTCGGCCAGCGCCGCCCTCGACAGGTCGCGGACGCGCCGCCACTGGCCGATGTTGACGGCGACGATCTCGTTCATCGTCGCGGCGCGCGGCGGACCGGCCGGCGTCCCCGCCGCCCTGCCGCGGGGACGGCGCAGCTCGACGGCCACGGCGAGGGGCACCGCGAGCAGGATCAGGGCGGGCAGCGCCCACGGGTAGGACGAGGTGCGCGCGGTGAACCGCGCGGGCCGGTCCACCCCGGTCAGCTCGCCCACGACCGTGTACCGGCCGAACGCCGGTCCCGGCAGCCGCGCGCGGACGCTGTAGGTGCGCCGCTGCCCGGGCGCGAGCGTCCCGATCTCCGGGGCGTCCAGCACGCCGGTCGGCTCGGCGCCGCGCCCGGCGGCGAGGGTGAGCGGCGGATCGGTCACGGGCGCCGCGCCCGTGTTGCGGAGCGTGAACGTCACCGTCCGCTCCGCCGGCCCGCCGAACCACGCGGCGACCGGGCCCCCGCCCGTCACGCGGACGCCGGAGACGGCCAGGTCGCGGGCGGGCGCGGCGGACACGGCCCGCCGCTGCGCCGCCGACAGGGTCGGGAC
>NZ_CAACUY010000214.1 GCF_900659615.1 Actinomadura fibrosa
GGGTACGTCCGAGCGGTCGGCGCGTCCGCCGCGCGACGGGCGGCCGGACGCCGGGCCGCAGGCTCCCCCCGAGCCGGGCGACGCCTGGTCCGCCGCCACCGGCGGCGGCCCCACTGACAGAGGGTAGTGCGGTACGGGCTCCAGCCGGGGCGCCGTGATGAGGAGGAAGCGTTACATGGCCCTGACCATCGGCGTGGATGTGGGCGGCACGAAGGTGGCCGCGGGGGTCGTCGACGACCGGGGAACGATCCTGGAGAAGGTCCGCAGGCCGACTCCCTCGACCAACCCCAAGGAGACCGCGGAGGTCATCGCCGAGGTCGTCGACCTGCTCAAGGGCAAGTTCGAGGAGGTCTCGGCGGTCGGTCTCGGCACCGCGGGCTTCGTCGACGAGACGCGCTCCACCGTGCTGTTCGCCCCGAACCTGGCCTGGCGGGACGAGCCGATCAAGGAAAAGGTCGAGAGCCGCGTCGGGCTCCCCGTCGTGGTCGAGAACGACGGCAACGCCACCGCCTGGGGCGAGGCGAAGTACGGCGCCGGGCGCGGCGAGGACTTCATCGTCCTCGTGGCCCTCGGCACCGGCATCGGCGGCGGCATCATCATCAACGGCCAGCTGTACCGCGGCCAGTTCGGCATCGGCGCCGAGATGGGCCACTTCCGGGTCGTCCCGGACGGGCGGCGCTGCGGCTGCGGCAACCGCGGCTGCTGGGAGCAGTACGCCAGCGGCAACGCGCTCGTGCACGAGGCCCGCGACCTCGCCCGGGTCGCCCCGGCGATGGCGGGGCGGCTGCTGGAGCTCGGCGACGGCCGTCCCGAGGGGATCAGCGGCCCCGAGGTCACGCAGGCGGCGCGCGAGGGCGACAAGGCGGCGCTGGAGTGCTTCCGGACGGTCGCGCACTGGGCCGGGCAAGGCCTCGCCGACCTCAGCGCGATCCTCGACCCGGGCGCGTTCATCATCGGCGGCGGGCTGTCGGACGCCGGCGACCTGCTGCTCGACCCGATCCGGGCGTCGTTCGAGGACGCGCTGACCGGCCGCGGCCACCGCCCGCTCGCCGACATCCGCATCGCCGAACTGGGCTCTGCCGCGGGCATCGTCGGCGCCGCGGACCTCGCCCGCGTCCGCCCCCGCGAGGACGCCGTGGTCTAGGCCGCGATCACCGGGTAGGGGGCGGGTGTGACGTCGATGCGCGTGCTCAGCTACAACGTCCGGTCGCTGCGGGACGATCCCGCCGCCGTCGCCCGCGTCGTCCGCGCGATCGGGCCGGACGCGGCGTGCCTCCAGGAGGTGCCGCGGTTCTGGGGCTGGCGCGGGCAGCGCCGCCGCCTGGCGCGGGACTGCGGGATGGACGTCGCGGCGGGGCGGCGGGCGTGCGGGCTCGGCGTGCTCGCGGCGCCGGGCGTCCGCCGCGCGGCCCGGGAGTTCCACCTGCTCACCCCGGTGCCGGGGCTGCACCGCCGGGGCCTCGCGATCGCCGTCCTGGAGATCGGCGAGGGGGACGGGCGGCGGCGCGTCATCGCCGCCAGCACCCACCTCGATCTGGCGCCTGAACCGCGCCTGCGGCACACGAGGGAGGTCCTCGGGCTGCTCGACCGGGCCCGGGACCGGTACGGGGCGCCGGTCGTCCTGACGGGGGACATCAATGAGGAGCCGGACGGCCCGTCGTGGGAACTGCTCGCGAGCCGCTTCCAGGACTGCCACGCCGTGGCGCCCGCGGGGGAGGAGCGGACGTTCTCCGCGCGGGACCCGCGCCGCCGCATCGACGGGGTGTTCGCCGACCGGGCCGTCGAGGTGGTCGGCTGCGGTGTGCCGGGGGAGGGGACCGCGCCGACCGCCGACTACGTGCTGGCCACCGACCACCGCCCGGTGATGGCCGACCTCCGCGTCCCGTGAACCCTGGGCAAGCGGAACCAGGGGGGCGGGTCAGACGACGGCGCCGTCGTCGGGGTCGCGGGGCTCGTCGCCCATCCGCAGCACCAGCGTCACGAACCCGCCGATGAACGCGGCGACCGCGAGGAACGCGGCCCAGCCGGGGACCTCCCAGTCCAGGATGACGGTGATCAGCAGGTAGACGGGGCCGCCGATCAGCGCGAGCCAGGCGCCCTTGGTGAGCGGGTCGGCGCTCGGCAGCGGCGGGGGCGGCGGCGGGACGTAGTGGCCCTCGTCATCGTCGTCCGGGGGGAACTCGGGGGTGTCGGCGGCCCGCACCACCCGGGCGCGCGGCAGCCGCCCGGTGCGGTCGTCGCCCTCGCGCGGCGGCGCGGGGGCCTCGGTGATGTTCTCCTGGTCGGGCCAGGGCACCTCGTCGCCGTCCGGCGTCGTGTCGAACCCGGCGACGATCTCGGCCCAGATGGCGTCCTCGTCGCGCTCGCCACCGCCGGCGGCCGGGTCGTCGGAGCCGGAACGGGACGCGGCCTCGTCGCGGGGGCGCTGCGGGTCGGGGGAGGAGGGGTCGGCGAGGTCGGTCTCGGGCCGCTCGGCGTCGGAGCCGCGGGCGGACGCGTCGCGGAGCCGGGTCAGGTGCGCGCGCAGGATCCCCTCGGCGGCCAGCTTCATGTCGACGTCCACGTACAGCCGGTCGAGCACGTCGCCGCCCGAGGACTCCCCGGCGAGGTCGGACAGGTCGGTCAGATCGGACGGCGAGGCCGCGTAGGCCGCCACCCCCGCCTCCCCGAGCGCCGTCAGCATCGCGTCGGCGAGATGCGGGGCCAGGTCGACGAGTGGGGCGTAGGTCTCCGCTGACAGTCCATTGCCACGGCGATTCACGGGGCCGGCTCCTTCGACGACTCCGGCGTGACCGACAGCACCGGCATGACGGCCTCCGCTCCCCCATTGACGTATGCGCCCGGGCGCGTGTGCCCGGACCTGTGCGCCCGGTGGTACCGGCGGTACGCGGCGGCACTCCCGGACACCCCGAAACGTGTGTCCCACGGTATTCGCTGCGCCGCCGGGGACAAGCCCCCCGGGCACACCCGATTGAGATTTCCGTTCAGAGCCTACGTTCATCCGGCCGCGGGCGCGCCGCGGCCGCGGGCCGGACCGGGGCAGCGGTGTGGGCAGGCACCCCGCATGATGCGAAGATGTCCCATCATTCCCCCTCGGACGGGACTCGGAAGCGCGCCGCAGGCAACACGCGGTAGAGGAAGGTGTCCGCATGCTCTGGTTCTGGATCCTGCTCAGGATCGTCCTCTCGCCCATCCTGTACCTCCTGTGGTGGCCGCGGAACCAGGGCATGCGGAACGTCCCCAAGCGGGGCCCGGCGCTCCTCGTGAGCAACCACCTGTCGTTCGCCGACCACTTCTTCGGGCCGCTGCCGCTGATGCGGCCGATCTACTTCATCGGCAAGGGCGAGTACTTCACCGGCAAGGGGATCAAGGGGCTGATCAGCAAGGGCTTCTTCACCGGCGTCGGGGTGGTGCCGGTCGACCGCACCGGCGGCACCGCGGCGGAGGCCGCCCTCCAGACCGGGCTGCGGATCCTCGGCGAGGGCAAGCTGCTCGGCATCTACCCGGAGGGCACCCGGGCGCCCGACAACCGGCTGTACCGCGGCAAGACCGGGGTCGCGCGGCTGGCGCTGAAGTCGCGCGTCCCGGTGATCCCCATGGCGATGATCAACACCTTCGAGCTGATGCCGCCCGGCAAGCCCCTGCCGCGGCTCGGGATCCGGCCCGGCGTCCGGTTCGGCGAGCCGCTCGACTTCTCCCGCTACTACGGGCGCGAGGACGAGCACGGGGTGCTCCGCGAGATCACCGACGAGATCATGCAGGCGATCAGGAAGCTGTCCGGGCAGGAGTACGTCGACCGGTACTCCGCGGAGGTCAAGGCCGAGCTGGCCGGCAAGACCGTCCGCCCCGTCCGGGACGACGACGAGGACGACGCGGACGACGGTGGGCTGAGCGACGGCGGCTGACGAGTACGCCCAGGACGGCCTGGGCCTGGAGAGCGCCCTGTGGCGCGCCGTCGCGGTCTACCGCGTGCTCGCGCTCGGTTACGCGGCGGTGCTGATCGCCGGCAACGCGGGCGGCTACGCCCGTCCGGCGGCCGGCTGGGCGGTGCTCGCGGTCATGGCCGCCTGGACGGCGTGCTCCGTGCTCGCCTACCGCGACCCGCGCCGCCGGACCCGCGCGCTGCTCGCCGCGGACGTCGCCGTCGCCGCGGGCTGCATCCTCGCGACGGCGTGGGTGGAGACGCACGCCCACATCGCGCACGGGCGCCCGACGCTGCCGGTGTCGTGGGTCGCGGCGTCCGTGCTGGCGTGCGCCGTGGCGGGCGGGCGGCGGCTCGGCGTCGCGGCGGCGGCGGTCCTCGCGGCCGCCAACGTCCTGGTGCACGTGCTCGCCCGGACGGTCGGCGGGATGGGCGGCACGACGCTCAACGGGATCGTCCTGCTGTTCCTCGCCGGGCTCGTCGTCGGCCACGTGGTCAGGCTGGCGCTGGACGCGGAGGCGCGGCTGGCGCGCGCGGTGGAGCTGGAGGCGGCCACCCGGGAGCGGGAGCGGCTGGCCCGCCGCATCCACGACTCGGTCCTCCAGGTGCTCGCGATGGTGCAGCGGCGCGGCGGCGAGCTGGGCGGCGAGGCGGCCGAGCTGGGGCGCCTGGCGGGAGAGCAGGAGGCGGCGCTGCGCTCCCTGATCGGGACGGCCCCGGCCGCGCCCGCGCACCCGGACGCGCCCCGCGGCGGGACGGCCAGGGAGACCGACCTCCGGCCGCTGCTGACCGGCCTCGCGTCCACGTCCGTCACCGTCTCGACCCCGGCGACCGCCGTCCCGCTGCCCGA
Source organism: Actinomadura fibrosa (assembly GCF_900659615.1). Taxonomy (GTDB): domain Bacteria; phylum Actinomycetota; class Actinomycetes; order Streptosporangiales; family Streptosporangiaceae; genus Spirillospora; species Spirillospora fibrosa. The sequence continues at coordinate 4,773 of NZ_CAACUY010000214.1, forward strand.
GAACGCCGCCCGGGAGGTCGCCGCGGCGGTGGCGGCGGCGCTGGACAACGTCCGGCGGCACTGCGGCGCCGGCGCGCGCGCCTGGGTGCTGCTGGAGGACGACGGCGCCGGCGCGGTCACCGTCAGCGTCCGCGACGACGGGCCCGGCATGGCGCCGGACCGCCTCGACCGGGCCGCGGCGGACGGGCGGCTCGGCGTCGCCCAGTCGATCCGCGGCCGGATCCGCGACCTCGGCGGCACCGTCGAGATCGTCTCCGCGCCCGGCGAGGGCACCGAGATCGAGATGACCGTCCCCGCGGCCCCGGGGCGCGGAACCCCCTGATCGCGGAGCCCGGCGGGCCAGGGCCGCGATCAGGGCCTAGGGTGTGGTGCGTGAGCGACGACGCGGCCCCCGGAAGCCTCAGGATCATGGTCGTGGACGACCACCCGATGTGGCGCGAGGCGGTCGCGCGGGACCTGGCCGAGGCGGGCCACGAGGTGGTCGCCACCGCCGGGGAGGGGCGCGCGGCGCTGCGCATCGCCGCGGCGGCGCGGCCGCAGGTGGCCGTCGTCGACCTCCAGCTCCCCGACATCACCGGGGTCGAGGTGACGCGGCACCTCGCCGCGGCGGACCCGCCCGTCCGGGTCCTGGTGCTGTCGGCCAGCGGCGAGCAGCAGGACGTCCTGGAGGCCGTGAAGGCGGGCGCCACCGGCTACCTGCTGAAGTCCGCCGCCCGGGAGGAGTTCCTCGACGCGGTCGTGCGGACCGGGGCGGGCGACGCCGTCTTCACCCCCGGCCTCGCCGGGCTCGTCCTCGGCGAGTACCGGCGCCTCGCCGCCGCCCCCGCCCGGGAGGACGGCGACGCGCCCCGGCTGACCGAGCGCGAGACCGAGGTCCTGCGGCTGGTCGCCAAGGGGCTGACGTACAAGCAGATCGCGCAGCGGCTCGTCCTGTCCCACCGGACGGTGCAGAACCACGTGCAGAACACCCTCGGCAAGCTCCAGCTCCACAACCGGGTCGAGCTCGTCCGCTACGCCATCGAGCAGGGCCTCGACGACTGACCCGCGGCATCGCGTGCGCGAGACCCGCGGCGCGCCGCGCCGGAGGGGGCCGAGGACCCGCCGGAGCGGCTATGGTCTAGACCAATGGCGGCACGCCGGGACACCCGGCGAATGCCCCCGGTGGCCGTGCGCGGGCCACTAGTCTGGCCGTGTGACTGGAGAGGGGAGCCCGGTGGCGGGACAGGGAGACGGCATGCGCGTCGGAGTGCTGACCGGCGGCGGTGACTGCCCGGGACTGAACGCGGTGATCCGCGCGGTCGTGCGCAAGGGCGTCCAGGTCTTCGGCTATGAGTTCGTGGGCTTCCGGGCCGGATGGCGCGGCCCCCTCGAAGGCGACACGATCGCCCTCGACGTCCAGGCCGTGCGCGGGATCCTCCCGCGCGGCGGCACCATCCTCGGGTCGTCCCGGACGAACCCCGTCAAGGTCGAGGGCGGCGTCGAGCGGATCAAGGACAATCTGGCGGGCCTCGGCGTGGACGCGCTGATCGCCATCGGCGGCGAGGACACCCTCGGCGTCGCCCGCGAGCTGTACGCCAGCGGCGTCAACGTCGTCGGGGTCCCGAAGACCATCGACAACGACCTGAACGCCACCGACTACACCTTCGGCTTCGACACCGCCGTGAACATCGGCATGGAGGCCGTCGACCGGCTGCACACCACCGCCGAGAGCCACCACCGCGCGCTGATCTGCGAGGTCATGGGGCGGCACGCGGGCTGGATCGCGCTGCACGTCGGCATGGCCGCCGGCGCCAACGTCATCCTGATCCCCGAGCGCCCCTTCGACATCGACAAGGTCGTCGAGTACGTCGAGAGCCGGTTCAAGACCCGCTACGCGCCGATCATCGTCGTGTCCGAGGGCGCGCACCCGATCGACGGGCAGATGGAGCTCCAGACCGGCGAGCGCGACGCGTTCGGCCACGTCCGGCTCGGCGGCATCGGGCCGCGGCTCGCCGACGAGATCGAGAAGCGGACCGGCAAAGAGGCCCGCGCCACCGTGCTCGGGCACATCCAGCGCGGCGGCACGCCCACCGCGTTCGACCGGGTCCTCGCCACCCGCTTCGGCCTCCAGGCGATCGACGCCGTCCGCGACGGCGACTACGGCAAGATGGTCGCCCTCCAGGGCACCGACATCGTCCGCGTGGGGCTCGACGAGGCCACCAAGGAGCTCAAGACCGTCCCGCTGGAGCGCTACGCCGAGTCCGAGGTCTTCTTCGGCTGACCTCCGGCCGTCCGCCCGGGCCGTCCGCCCGGACGGGTCCGCCTGGCGGGAACAGGAAAGTCGGGTCGCGGTGTTGGCCTTCCTGGGCCACACTTAGATGTTTCCCCTTCACCCTTTCCCGCCAGGAGGACCCCGCATGACCACGCTCGACACCGCGCCCGCGGACGTCCGGGAGCAGTCGCCGGTCGACGGCGAGCCGTGCGTGCTCCTGAAGCTGGGCGAGGTGGTCCTGAAGGGCAAGAACCGCGAGCTGTTCGAGCGGCGCCTCGCCGACAACGTCCGCCTCGCCGTCCGCCCCATCGCCCGGGTGGACGTGATCCGGCGGCACGGCGTGTTCATCGTCCGCAAGCAGGACGCCGACCTCGCCACCATGGAGAAGGTCGCCGCCCGGATCACCGACGTCATGGGCATCGTGTGGGCGCACCGCGCCTGGCGCGTCGGCAAGGACCTCGCGAGCGTCGAGCGCGCCGCGCTGGAGCTGATGGACGGCCGCACCGGCTCGTTCGCGGTCCGCTCCAAGCGCCGTGACAAGCGGTTCCCGATGACCTCCACCGAGCTCGACCGGCACATCGGCGCGAAGGTCGCCGACCGGTACGGGCTGCCCGTCCGGCTCAAGAACCCCGACGTCACGCTGTCGATCGAGGTCGACCGCGACGAGGTCTTCGTGTTCTCCGGCGGCCTCCCCGGCCAGGGCGGCCTGCCCGTCGGGATGAGCGGCCGCGCCCTCGTGCTCATGTCCGGCGGCATCGACTCGCCCGTCGCCGCGTACCGGATGATGCGCCGCGGCCTGCGGGTCGACTACCTGCACTTCTCCGGCATGCCGTTCACCGGCCCGGAGTCGATCTACAAGGCGTACGCGCTGGTCCGCGAGCTGGACAAGTTCCAGGGCGGCTCGCGGCTGTTCGTCGTCCCGTTCGGCAAGGCCCAGCAGCAGATCAAGTCGTCCGGCGCCGACCGGCTCGCGGTGATCGCCCAGCGGCGGCTGATGCTGCGCACCGGGGAGGTCCTCGCCCGCCGGCTGCGCGGCGGCGCGCTGATCACCGGCGACGCGCTCGGCCAGGTCAGCAGCCAGACCCTCACGAACATCACCGCGCTGGACGACGCGGTCGAGCTGCCGATCCTGCGGCCCCTCGTCGGCATGGACAAGATCGAGATCATGGACCAGGCGCGCCGGATCCGGACGCTGTCGATCTCCGAGCTGCCCGACGAGGACTGCTGCACGATGCTGGCCCCGCGGCGCGCCGAGACCAAGGCCAAGATCGACGACCTGCGGCAGATCGAGAAGCGCCTGGACGTGGGGGAGCTGGCCGACCAGCTCGCCGACTCGGTCCAGGAGCACCGGCCCGTCTACGGCGACCCCGCGTCCGCCTGACCGCGCCCGCCCGCCCGGCGCGCGTCCGGGGGGCGCGCGCCTCGGCGCGGTCGCTCAGCGGGCGTCGAAGTCCGTCGGGCGCGGCGGCTCGGGACCGTCCGGCCCCATCAGCGTGATCCGCTCGATCCGGACGATCCGGAACCGCCGCCCGGCGACCGCGATCCCGTTGCGGCGGGTCCCGTCGGCCATCAGGTCGGCCGCCTCGGCGTACTCCGCGGCGGTCTCCGGCCCCGGCTGCTCGATCGCGGGCACCACGTGCCGGAAGTAGGTCACCAGCGACTCGCGGGCCTGGCGCGGGGTGTCGTGCAGCCGCCCGACCGGGCGCCAGCGCCCCTCCGCCCGCTCCGCCACCGTGAACGCGGGCGCGACCGCCAGCGGGGTCAGGAACGCGCCGGACGGCTCGTTCCCCGTCGCGGCGGCGGCGTCCAGCACCTGGCACAGCAGCTCGGCCGTCGTCAGGTCGGACGCGCCCCGCTCGTCCGGCAGCAGGTCGTACGGGCGGGCCGGGAAGACCCGGGTGTCGCTCGGCGCCGGATCGACGTCGGTGGGACGGGGCGGCTCCGGACCGTCCGGGCCCGTCCGGACGAGCTGCTCGATCCGCACGATGCGAAAGCGCCGGCCCGCCGCCGCCAGCGCGTCGGCGGGCCCCGTCCGCAGCCTCGTCGCGGCGTCCCGCAGCTCCCCGCGACCGGGATCGTCGCCCGGCGCGGCCGAGGCCAGCCCGTCCAGGTGGTCGGCGAGCAGCTCGCGGGCGCCCTGGGGGAGCGGGTCGCACGGGCAGACGACCTGCCAGCCCCCGCGGACCCGCTCGGCCGCCGTGAAGAGCGCGCCGACCACCACCAGCTCCGGATACGCGGCGATGGAGCGGCAGGCGTCCGCCAGCATCACCGCGGCGACCGGATCGACGCCGTCCAGGTCCTCGGGGAAGAGCCGTCCGGCGGCGTCCCCATCGCCCGTTGTCATGCCGGACATCATCCTCGCCGGGGTCGATCCTGGCGAGTGGTTCAGACCAATTTGTTACCGCCCGGACGTCCGTCCCGCCGTCTGTCCGGCCGCCGGGCCGGCACCACCAGCACGACCAGGCTCGCCGCCAGCAGGGCGAGCCCGGCGAGCGCCGGAGCGCCCAGCCGCTCGTCCAGCACGAGCGTTCCCAGCACCGCCGCCACGGCGGGCTCGGCGAGCGTCAGCGTCGTCGCGGTCGCGGCCGGGGTCGTCCGCAGGCCGCGCGCGAAGAGCAGGTAGCCGCCGCCGGTCGTCACCGCGCCCAGGTAGAGCGCGGTCAGCGCCCCCGTCCCGCCGAGCAGCCACCCGGTGGGCCCCGCGAGCAGCACGGGCAGCAGCGGGACCGCCGCGGTCCCGAACAGCGCCCCGGCGACCGCGCGGTCGTCCTCCCCGCGGGTGATCAGGACGGACGCGACCGTCGCGTACACCGCGTACGCCAGGCCGGACAGCAGCGCCAGCGCGATGCCGGCCGGCTCGATCCCCGCGTCGTGCCCGCCGCCGACCAGCAGGGCGCAGCCCGCGACGGCCCCGGCGGTCGCGAGCAGCCAGCGGCGGCCGAGCCCCGCCCGCCGCGTCACGAGCCCGACCAGGCCCGTGAACGCGGGCGCGCTGCCGATCGTCACGACGGTCCCGGCGGCCACGCCGGTCCGCGCGGCGGCGGCGAAGAACGCCGTCTGGTAGACGGTGATCGCCACCGCGCCGAGCCCGATCAGCGGCCACGCGCCGAACCGCGCGCCGCCGCGGGACAGCAGGCGCCGCAGGCCCGCGCCGCGCCCGCCGCCCCGGCGGTCGAGCGCGGCGAACCCGAACAGCAGCAGCCCGCCGATGACGATGCGGACCGCGGCGATGGAGAGGTTCGAGGCGCCGTCCGCGAAGGTGCGGACGGTCCCGGTCGTCCCCCACAGGGACGCGGCCACGAGGATGTCGGCGCCGCCGGGCAGCCCCCGGGGCGAGACGGCCCCGGAGGCGCCGCCGGAGGAGTCATGCTTGAGCGTGCGTACGGACACGAAGGTGCTCCTGTACTCGAATCGGGAGAGAGAGTCCGGATTCGGGGCGCAGGAGAACGAAGACCGGGCGCGTCCTCGCGCCGGGCCTCAGCGGATCTCAGGAAACGGTCTGCCGCGCCCCGTCAGGAGCGCGGCGGCCCAAGATTCGTCGTCCAGTACGTCATGTCCAAGACAATAACGGCTGTACTGGTGCTACGCGGGGACGCCGTCCGGGATCGGGGTCGGGGCCTCGGTCAGGGTGCGGTTCACCAGGGGCGGCAGGTCGCGGACGACCTTGGCCAGCTCGCGCAGGTCGCCGTCCACGAGCGCCTGCGGGCCGTCGCACAGCGCGGTCTCCGGGTGCGGGTGCACGTCGATGATCACGCCGTCCGCGCCGACCGCGATCGCGGCGCGGGTCAGCGGCAGGACGAGGTCGCGGCTGCCGCCCGAGTGCGACGGGTCCACGATCACCGGCAGGTGGGAGAGGCGCTGCGCCACCGGGACCGCGGAGATGTCGAGGGTGTTGCGGGTGGCCCGCTCGAAGGTGCGGATGCCGCGCTCGCACAGCACGATGTCGAGGTTGCCGCGCTGCGCGACGTACTCGGCGGCCATCAGCCACTCCTCGATCGTGCCGTTCATGCCGCGCTTCAGCATCACCGGCCTGCCGGCCTCGCCCGCCGCCTGGAGCAGCGCGAAGTTCTGCGCGTTGCGGGTGCCGATCTGGAGCATGTCGGCGTAGGAGGCGACGAGCTCGACGTCGCCGGCGTCCACGACCTCGGTGACGATCGGCATGCCCGTCTCGGCCCGCACGTCCGCGAGGATGCGCAGGCCCGCCTCGCCGAGGCCCTGGAAGGCGTACGGGGAGGTCCGCGGCTTGAACGCGCCGCCGCGCAGCAGCGTCGCCCCGGCCGCCCGCGCCATCAGCGCCGCCTGGAGCGTCTGCTCGGGGCTCTCCACCGCGCACGGGCCCGCGATCAGCGTCATCGTGCCGGGGCCGATGGGGACGCCGCCGACCCGCACGACCGAGCGCTCGCCGTGGTTCTCGCGGCTCACCAGCTTGTAGGGCGCCGAGATGCGGATCACGTCGCTGACGCCGCGCATGCCGCGCAGGTTCAGCGAGCCGAACTGCTGGACGTCGCCGACCAGCCCGACGATGGTCCGTTCCACGCCGCGGCTGACGAAGGCGTCGCCGCCCGCCGTCTCGACCAGTGAGACGACGGCCTTGATATCCGCTTCGGTGGCCCCCGGGGCCATGACGACGACCATGGTGTGCTGCCTCTCCTCGTGGCACGGCGCCCGGCGGGCCCCGCGAAAAGTTCCCCTGGAACGACGAAAGCCCCGGGCCAGCGGGCCCGGGGCTTTCGTCGTGGTGGTCTGTCAGCGCAACGCTCGGCAGACCAGCCGCCCGGGCTGGCCGTACCAAAAGAAATACACAACGCTGCGCACGTGCCCACCCTAGCCGATCTCGCGGGGCGGACCGGCCGCAGGGGCCGAATATGGCTCAGGTCACGCCGGATGGCAGGATGGCCGCGTCATGTCCCCATCCGAACAGAGCGAACCGCAGCCGCGGGACCTCCCGCCCGGCCAGTACGTCCCCCGGGGCTGGCCGGTCCTCCACTACGGCCCCGTCCCCAAGTTCCGTCCCAAGGACTGGGACTTCCGCGTGTTCGGCGCCACGGCGACGGGCGGCCAGTACCGCTGGACGTGGGACGAGTTCGACGGGCTCCCCAAGACCACGGCCGTCGCCGACTTCCACTGCGTCACCAAGTTCACGATCCCCGACAACGAGTGGCGCGGCGTCTCCGGCGCGTCGATCGTGGAGCTGGCGCCGCCCGCGCCGGACGTCACGCACGTGATGGTCTGGGCCGAGTACGGCTACAGCGCCAACATCCGGATGGAGGACTTCCTCGCCGACGGGACCATGTTCGCCACCCACCGTGACGGGGAGCGCCTCAGCCCCGACCACGGCTTCCCGATCCGCATCGTCGTCCCGCACCTGTACGCGTGGAAGAGCGTGAAGTGGGTGCGCGGCGTCGAGTACCTCGTGAGGGACCGCCGCGGCTTCTGGGAGGAGCGCGGCTACCACAACGTCGCCGACCCGTGGCGCGAGCAGCGCTACTCCTACCAGGAGGACGAGGGGGAGTCGCCGCCGCTCTAGTTCCGCGCGGAGATCCCGACTCTGTCCACCTGTAATCAGTGAACCGGCAGGTCCGGCCGGTAGGTAGACGTTACCGTACGTTGTCATGGATCTACCGTCCGTCGTCGACGTCGCCGCGTGCGCCGCGGCCGGTGCCGCCGCCGGGACCGCCGCGGGCGCCTGCGTCCTGCGCCGGCGGTCGGCGTCCCTGCGGAGCCGGTCCGGCGGTCCGGCCGGGGAGGCCGCGTTCGCGGCCCTGCACACGATCACGCGGGCCTCGCCGCCGCTGCGCGCCGGGCTCGGCCCGGAGTCGGCGCAGAAGGCGGCGCGGCACCTCCGGGCGCTGCTCGGCGCCGAGGCCGTCGCCCTCATCGGCCTGTGGGCGCCTCAGGCGGAGGGCGACCCCTGCGGCGTCGATTCCGGTGGAGGTGACCCAGGCGCCCTACACGGCGCGGACGGAGCAGGTGGGGCCGACGGTGGTCCTCCTGGTCCTTCGCGGGCGTCGGGCGCGTCGGAATGGACGGACGCCTCCGGGCGGGTGGACGCGGCGGACGTGGGCGGCTCGGCGGCGGGGCGGCTCCTCGCCTGGGACGGTCTCGGCGGCGGCGCGCACATCGCGGAGGCCGTCGAGCACGCCCTGCCGGTGCTCGCCTCCGGACGGCCGCGGGTGATCGCGCAGGACCGGCTGCCGTGCGCCGACCCCCGGTGCCGGGTCCGGGTCGCGATGGTCGCGCCCCTCACCGTCGAGGGCCGCGTCGAGGGGGCGCTCGCCGCCTACTGGCCGGGACCGTCCGCCGCGCGGGTGCGGGCCGTCGGAGAGGCGGCCCGCTGGGTCACCGGGCAGCTGGAGCTCGCCGAACTGGACTCGGTGCGCATCCGGCTCGCGGAGGCCGAAATGCGGGCGCTGCGCGCCCAGATCTCCCCGCACTTCGTCTACAACTCGCTGACCACGATCGCCTCGTTCGTGCGCACCGATCCCGGGCGGGCCCGGGAGCTGCTGCTCGACTTCGCCGACTTCGCCCGCTACTCCTTCCGCAACCCGCGCGACTTCACGACCCTCGCCGACGAGCTGCGCTCCATCGACCGCTACCTGCTGCTGGAACGGGCCAGGTTCGGGGAGCGGCTCCAGTTCAGCGTGGAGGTGGCGCCGGAGGTGCTGCCCGTCGCGGTGCCGTTCCTCGCCCTCCAGCCGCTCGTCGAGAACGCGATCCGGCACGGCATGGAGGGCGCGCGCGAGGCCTTCCACATCTCGATCGTCGCCCGCGACTCCGGCGCCGAGGCGGCGATCAGCGTCGAGGACGACGGGGTCGGCATGGACCCCGAGCGGCTCCAGGAGATCCTCTCCGCGCCGCTCGGGCGCCCGGGGCCGACGGGCTGGGGCAGCGTGGCGGCGCGCGGGCGGCGCGACAGGGGGTGCGCGGGGATCGGGCTCGCCAACGTGGACGAGCGCATGCGGCAGGTCTACGGCGACGAGTACGGGCTGACGGTGGAGACCGCGCTGGGCGCCGGGACGAAGGTGAAACTGCGCGTCCCGAAGTACCGGCCGGGTGTGTTTCCGGACTGACGTGCCGCCCACGACACGGTACTCACATCTCGAAACCGATTGCGGACAGACGGTAATCGCGGCAAAGTGCCCCCTATGCTGCGCGTCCTGGCCGTCGACGATGAACGCCCCGCCCTGGAGGAGCTGACGTTCCTCCTTCGCAGGGACCCGCGGATCGGGCAGGTCTCGGCCGCGGGCGACGCCTCCGCCGCGCTGCGCGACCTCAGCCGGATGGTCGTCGAGGGCGACCGGCTCGACGCGGTGTTCCTCGACATCCGCATGCCCGGGCTGGACGGCCTCGACTTCACCCGCCTGCTGACCGGGTTCGCCGCGCCGCCGCACGTCGTCTTCGTCACCGCGCACGACGACTGCGCCGTCACCGCCTACGAGCTCGGCGCGCTGGACTACCTGCTGAAGCCCGTCCGGCCCGAGCGGCTCGCGGAGGCGGTCCGGCGGGTGCACGACGCCGCGCGCCGGGCCGGGCCGCCGGGCACGCCCGGCCCGGACCGGGACGCCGACGACGAGATGATCCCGGTCGAGCTCGGCGGGCGCACCCGGCTGGTGTCCCGCCGGGCCGTCACGCACGTCGAGGCGCAGGGCGACTACGTCCGGCTGCACACCGCCGAGGGCGGCTACCTCGTCCGCATGCCGCTGTCCGCCCTCACCAAGCGGTGGGAGGCGGCGGGCTTCATCCGCATCCACCGCAGCACCCTGGTCGCGTCCGCGCACATCACCGAGCTGCGCTTCGACGGCGGACGCGCGGCCGTGCAGATCGGCGACGAGCTGCTCCCGGTGAGCCGCCGCCACACCCGCGAGGTCCGCGACCTGCTGGTCCGCAGGTTCCACCACGGCGGGCCGGACGCGGGCGAGGCGCCCGGAGGCCGCCGTGGCTGACGAGCGCCGCGTGACCGTCTCCAGCCCGCCCACCGCCCGCGCCCGAGCCCGCGCCGCGTCCGCCGGCCTGCCGGGCGAGTCGTCCGAGGCCGCCG
>NZ_CAACUY010000215.1 GCF_900659615.1 Actinomadura fibrosa
CGAGCGAGGCCGCGGCGGCGGCGGGCTCGGCCGCGGCGCGCCCGGTGGCGGCGCGGCGCTCGGCGAGCCACTTCTCGACCTGCGTGAACACCTCGGTGGCGAACAGCCGCTCCAGGACCTTGCGGCGCTCGTCCGCGCCGGCGCGCAGGAACCCGGCGAACTCGCCCTGCGGCAGCAGCGCCACCTGGCAGAACTGCGTCGCGTTCATGCCGAGCAGCCGGGACACGAGGTCGCCCGCCTCGTCCAGCCGAGTCGTCAGCCCGACCCACTCGCCGCGCTCGTGCTCCTCCAGGACGACCTTCGCGTGCTCGACGGTCGTGCCGGAGCCGCGCAGCTTCGGCCGCTCCCACGCCGGGGACCGGGTGATGCGCAGCCGGCGGCCGCGGACGGTCGTCTCCAGCACCACGCGCGGCGCCAGCGTCGGCGGCGCGTGGTCGCTGCGCAGGCCCTTGACCGCGTTCCGCGCGCCGGGGACCTGCCCGTACAGGGCGAAGCAGACCGCGTCGAGCACGCTGGTCTTGCCCGCGCCCGTCCGTCCCTGGATGAGGAACAGCCCGGCGTCGGACAGCGCGTCGAAGTCGATCTCCTCGGTCGCGGAGAACGGCCCGAACGCGGTCAGCTCCAGCCGGTGCAGCCTCACCGGCGGCTCCCCGCCCGCACCCTCCGGCGCGTCATACGGCCGCCTCCTTGCGGCGGCACGCCTCGAACGCCTCGTGCAGCAGGGCGCGCTCGGCCGCGGACGCGGGACCGTCGGTCACCTCGGCCACGAAGTCGCCCGCGATGTCGAGCTCGGACCGCTCGCGGACCCGCTCCGACCAAGTGCGGGCGGCGCCCGCCTCGGCGCCCTCGGGCTCGAACCCGAGGACCAGCGCGTGCGGGAACCGGCGGCGCACCCGCTCCATCGCGTTGGACGGACGGCGCGGGTCGGTGATCGTGATCTGGAGCCAGCGGTCCTCGTACTTCGCCTTGCCGGGGTCGGTGAGCAGGTCGTCGAGGCGGCCGCGGATCCGGGCGACGCGGCGCGGGACCGGCGCCTCGACGAACTCGGCCGCGAGGCCGTCGTCGCGCAGGTCGACCAGCCACGAGCCCTTGACGTGCCGCTCCTCGGAGAACGAGTAGGCCAGCGGCGAGCCGGAGTAGCGGACCCGGCCGGGCCCGCCGGTCACGGACCACGCGCCGTGCAGGTGGCCGAGCGCGGCGTAGTCCACGCCCTCGAACACCGACGCGGGCACGGTGGACGAGCCGCCGACCGAGATGTCGCGCTCGCTCTCGCTGGCCTCGCCGCCGGTGACGAACGCGTGCGCCAGCACGACCGACCGCAGGCCGGGGCGGCGGGCGGCGTCGTCGCGGACCCGCCGCATCGCCTCCGCGAGCGTCGCGGCGTGGCTGCGCTCGTCGAGCTCCCACGAGTGCCGGACGAGCTCCGGCTCCAGGTACGGGATGCCGTACACGGCGGCGTCGCCGATGACGACGGGCTCCCCCACCTTGGCGAAGTCGGTGCGGACGTGCACCCCGGCGGCGTCCATCAGCGCCGACCCGAACCCGAGGCGGCGCGCGGAGTCGTGGTTGCCCGCGATCAGGACGACCCGGGTCAGCCCGGACAGCCTCTCCAGCGCCTCGTTGCACAGCCGGACCGCGTCGACGGCCGGGAGCGCCCGGTCGTAGACGTCGCCGGAGACCAGCACGCAGTCGACCTTCTCGGCCCGGACCGTCTCGACTAGGTGGTCGACGAACGCCGCCTGGGCGGCGAGGAGGTCCTCGCGGTGGAACGATCGGCCGAGGTGCCAGTCGGAGGTGTGGAGGAATCGCATGTCGCAGCAACCATAGGCACCCCCTCCGACACATCCCGCGCAGAAACGCCGGGCGACCCCAAACGATCTCTAATGTTCCGTGCCGCGCGTCCGGTCCCGGGCGCCGCACCGGCCCGCCGCGGCCACCCGCCGGCCATCCGCCGGCCGGCCGCCGACCGGTCGTCGGCGCGCCGCGGGCACGCTCTAGGCTTGCCGCGTGAGCGAGCGTCCCTACGTGCTGCTGAGCTGCGCGATGTCCGTCGACGGCTACATCGACGACGCGACGCCGGAGCGGCTGCGGCTGTCCAGCCCGGCGGACTTCGACCGGGTCGACGCGGTCCGCGCGGGCTGCGACGCGATCCTCGTCGGCGCCGGGACCGTCCGCGCCGACGACCCGAAGCTGCTGGTCCGCTCGCCGTCGCGGCGCGAGCAGCGGGCGGCGCGGGGGCTGCCGCCCGACCTGACGAAGGTGACGCTGACGTGGAGCGGCGACCTGGACCCCGATGCGCGGTTCTTCACCACCGGCGAGGCGCCGAAGCTCGTGTACGCGCCGACGAGCACGGCGGGCGACCTCGCCGTGCGGCTGGACGGCCGCGCCGAGGTGATCGACGCGGGCGACCCGCTCTACCTGGAGACCGTCCTCGGCGACCTCGCGGCCCGCGGCGTCCGGCGGCTGATGGTGGAGGGCGGCGGCGGCATCCACACCCTGTTCCTGACGTCCGGGGTGGTGGACGAGTTGCAGCTCGTCGTGGCGCCCTTCTTCATCGGCGACCCGTCCGCGCCGCGCTTCGTCGGCCCGGGGGTGTTCCCGCAGTCGCCGGAGCATCCGATGCGGCTGGAGGAGCTCACCCGCATCGGCAACCTCGCGCTGATGCGCTTCCTGCCCGGAACCGGCCGTGGCTGACCCGGCGGACGGCGCGGCGGTACCGGACGACGTGCGCTGGCTGGCCCTGGCCTGCGACCTGGCGAAGCTGTGCCCGCCGTCCCGGACGGCCTTCTCGGTGGGCGCCGTCATCGTCGGCGCGGACGGCCGGGAGATCGCCCGGGGCCACTCCCGCGAGGACGACCCGCACGACCACGCGGAGGAGGCGGCCCTCAAGAAGGCGCCGGGCGGCCTCGCGGGCGGCCTCGGCGGCGCGACCGTGTACAGCTCGCTCGAACCGTGCGGGCACCGCGCGTCCCGCGACCGCCCGTGCGCGAAGCTGATCGTCGCGTCGGGCGCGCTCCGCGTCGTGTTCGCCTGGCGGGAGCCGTCGCTGTTCGTGGAGGGGACGGGCGCGGAGGTCCTCGCCGCGGCGGGCGTCGAGCTGGTCGAACTGCCCGAGCTGGCCGGACGGGCCCGCGAGCCGAACGCCCACCTGCTGGGCGGCCCGGCCACCGGCTGAGACCGCGGTCCCGGCGGGGACCCGCTCCACGGCCAGGAGTGAGACGGCAGTCTCATCCCCCTTGCCAACGCCCCCGGACGCCATGCGATGCTGTGACCAAGCAAGCATTCGGTTGATTACCACCGCCCCGTCCGGGCAGGAGGCACGGCAGCATGCGCGAGCACGACAGGCTGTTCATCGGCGGCGGGTGGGCCGCCCCGGCCGGCACCGGCACGATCGACGTCATCTCCCCGCACACCGAGGAGGTCATCGGGCGGGTTCCCGACGGCACCGAGGCCGACATCGACGCCGCCGTCGCCGCCGCGCGGCGCGCCTTCGACGAGGGCCCCTGGCCGCGGATGACCCCCGCCGAGCGCGCCGAGATCGTCGGACGGCTGTCGGCGATCTACGCCGAGCGGCAGCAGCAGATGGCCGACCTCGTCACCGCCGAGATGGGCTCGCCGATCCTGTTCTCGGTCTTCGGGCAGGCCGCGATCCCGCAGATGGTGCTCCAGTACTACGTGGACCTCGCCGCGTCCTACACCTGGGAGGAGGAGCGGCCCGGCATGCTCGGGCCCGTCACCGTCACCCAGGAGCCGGTGGGCGTCGTCGCGGCGATCGTCCCGTGGAACGTCCCGCAGTTCACGCTGATGCTGAAGCTCGCCCCGGCCCTGATCGCCGGGTGCACGGTGGTGGCCAAGCCGTCCCCCGAGACGCCGCTGGACAGCTACCTGCTCGCCGAGTGGATCACCGAGGCCGGGATCCCGGAGGGCGTGGTCAACATCGTCCCGGCGGGCCGCGAGGTCGGCGCGTACCTCGTCGCGCACCCCGACGTCGACAAGGTGTCCTTCACCGGCTCGACGGCCGCCGGACGCAAGATCGGCGCGGTGTGCGGCGAGCAGCTCAAGCGGGTGACGCTGGAGCTCGGCGGCAAGTCCGCCGCGATCCTGCTGGACGACGCGGACATCGCCGCCACCGTCGAGGGCCTGAAGATGGCCTCGCTGATGAACAACGGCGAGGCGTGCGCGGCGCAGACCCGCATCCTCGCCCCCCGCTCCCGCTACGACGAGGTCGCCGACGCCCTCGCGTCCATGGTGGGCGGCCTCAACGTCGGCGACCCCGCCGACTACGGCAGCGAGATCGGCCCGCTGGTCGCCCGCCGCCAGCAGGAGCGCGTCGAGGACTACATCCGCATCGGCCAGGACGAGGGCGCCAAGATCATCACCGGTGGCCTGAACCGCCCGCACGACCGGGGCTGGTACGTCGCGCCGACCGTGTTCGGCGACGTCGCCAACGACATGCGGATCGCCCGCGAGGAGATCTTCGGCCCCGTCCTCGTGCTCATCCCCTACGCCGACGAGGAGGACGCCGTCCGCATCGCCAACGACAGCGACTACGGCCTCGGCGGCTCGGTCTGGACGTCCGACGTCGCCCACGGCGTGGAGGTCGCCCGGCGGATCCGCACGGGAAGCTGCGGCGTCAACATGTACACCCTCGACCCCAACACCCCGTTCGGCGGCTACAAGAACAGCGGGCTGGGACGCGAGCTCGGCCCCGAGGGCATGACCGCCTACCTGGAGCACAAGTCCATCCCGCGTCCGGCCTGACCGCGACGGGCACGCGGCCGCTCGGACGGTCCCTGACGTCCCTGGACGACCTCGATCCGGGGACGTCCGAGCGGCCATAATGAGGGGGCGAGGGCGGCCGCGACGGGGCCGGCGGCCCGGACCTTCCGCGGGGGTGGGCGACGTGCAGGAATCCGAGACCGGTCCCGACGTGCAGGAATCCGGGCACGGCTTCGACGAGTGGGAGCGGCGCGAGAAGGTGGCGCTCCGCTACGTCCCGTTCGTCGCGCTCGGGCTGGCGACGGCCGCCGCCATGCTGGCCGACCGCGGGTCGGAGTCCAAGGCGGCGGTGATGCTGGCGCTGACGGCGGCGACGGCGGCGTGGATCGGCTGGATGGTCCGCCTGCATCCCGTCCTGGGGGTGCGGCGGCACCTCTCCGGCGTCTACTACGGCGGGCTGCTGCTCATGCTGGGCGCGCTCGTGGCGCTGAGCCCCCTGTACGGGTTCGCGGTCATCACCGGGTACCTGCACGCCGACCTGCTGGCGCCGCGCTGGCGGCTCCCCGGGGTCTTCGGCACCGCCACTCTGGCCGCGACGGCGCAGGTCGGCGGGATCGGCAACCTGCACGGCGCGAAGCTGCCCGTGTTCCTGCTGGTCCTGGCCGTGAACGCGTTACTGGCGGGCGGGTTCTGCCTGTTCGCCTGGCGCGGCGACGAGGAGTCGAAGCGGCGCCGCGCGATGATCGAGCAGCTCGCCGAGGCGAACGCGCGGCTGGAGGAGACGATGGCGGAGAACGCCGCCCTGCACGCGCGGCTCCTCGCCCAGGCGCGCGCGGCGGGCGTCCACGACGAGCGCCAGCGGATGGCCGGGGAGATCCACGACACGATCGCGCAGGGCCTCGCGGGCGTCGTCACCCAGTTGCAGGCCGCCCGGCAGGCCCCCGAACGGGGCCGCGACTGGCTGCGGCACGTGGAGCTCGCGCAGGAGATGGCCCGCGAGAGCCTGGCCGAGGCGCGGCGGTCCGTCCGGGCCCTGCGGCCGCAGCAGCTGGAGGACGCCGGGCTGCCCGAGGCGCTCGCCGGGGTCGCCGACCGCTGGACGGCCCTGCACGGCGTCCCCGTGGAGGTCAACACGACCGGCGCCGTCCGCAGCATGCATCCCGAGGTCGAGGAGACGCTGCTGCGCACCACGCAGGAGGCGCTGGCCAACGTCGCGAAGCACGCGGGCGCGTCCCGCGTCGCGTTATCCCTGGCGTACGAGGGCGACCAGGTCACCCTGGACGTGCGCGACGACGGCGCCGGGTTCGCGCCGGACTCCGTGCGGCCGCGCGGCGACGGCGGCTACGGCCTCACCGCGATGCGCCGCCGCGTCGCCCGGGTCGCCGGGACGCTGGAGATCGCGTCCGAGCCGGGGGCGGGCACGGCCGTGTCGGCGCGCGTCCCCGCGATCCCGCTGCTGAACGGCGCATGACACCCTGAGGGCGCGGAGACCGCAGCCGCCGGCATGGGCACGCCGCGGGCCTGCTCGCGCCGATTCCACCCTCGGGGCCGAGGGGCCGTACGGTAGTGCGCCGTGTCCCCCACCTCCGAGAACGCGCCCGGCGCCGCCAGCCTCGACGACGTGCTGGTCGGCGAGGCCGTGCTGGGCGTGTACCGGCAGATGTTCGCGGCGCTGGCCCGCGACAGCGGCGCCGTCGTCGACGACCCCGAGCTGGTGGACGTCGCCGAGACGCTGCTCGCCGCGTTCGCCGACGCGGGCGAGGACGGGCTGAGCCGCGAGCAGATGCGGTACGTGTGCCGCCGCTACCCCGCCGACGTCTTCGAGAACCGGCTGCGCGTCCTGAAGGGGCTCGGCGCGGTCCGGGAGGTGTTCCCGAAGCCGAACCAGCTCCGCTACCGGGCGTCGTTCACGAGCGTCGTCGGGCTGATGTTCGTCCGGCGGATGATGCTGGACGGCGGGCAGAGCGAGATGCACCGGCTGCTCGCGCTGGAGCAGCTGAACGTGGCCGACCCGCGCATGACGGCGGAGCAGGCGCGCGGCGGCGCGGACGGCCTCGCGCGCGCGTTCCGGCTGTGGAGCGTCGAGCTGCTCACGCTCACCAACGGGACGATCGAGGAGCTGCGCGAGCAGGCGCCGAAGCTGTGGGGCACCGAGGAGATCCTCATCCGCGCCGAGCGGCTGCACGGCGCGATCCTGCGCCGCTGGCCGGAGCTCGACCGGACCTGCACCGACCTGCGCGCCGCGATCTACGCCTACGGCGACGCGTCCCGGCGGGCCGCCGCCCGGCTGTCGGACTCGGCGGGCACGACCCGCAACCTGACGCTGCTGCCGCCCGAGACCTGGCGCACGTTCGCGCGCACCGCGTCCCGCGAGGACCTCGCGGCCGTGCTGGAGGGCTTCGTGTTCGACGCGGCGGCGCCGTGGCACGAGCCGTCCGCCGTCGTGGCCGCCGTGGAGGACGGGCCGCGCGCGACGCCGCCCCGGCCCGCGCCGCCCCGCCCGTCCGTGCCCGACCCGGGCCTGTCGGACGACACCGGCTCGGACGGCGCCGCCGTGGAGCGCCTCCGCGCCGTCGCCGAGCAGACGCTGCGCGGGAACGACCGCGTCGCCGTGGAGGACGTCCTCGTCGAGGACTGGGCCGCGTCGCGGCGGCTGCTCGCGGACCTCTCGTCGGCGCACCTGCACCCGGAGCTGCCCTACCGGCTCGTCTGGTCCGACGCGCTGGACGTCCGTCCGGGCGGTTCCCCGACGTGGGTGACCCCCGGCTGGTTCGAGAGGACCGCGCCATGACCGGCGGCGACGGCGCCGCGAGCGGCGGCGTCGATCCGCGGGTGCTGGCGCGGGCCCGCGTCCGGGTGTTGGGCGTGCCGGTGATCGACGCGTCCGAGCCCGTTCCGGAGGGGACGGCCGCCGCGGGCGACGGAGAGCGGGTGTGGCTGCTGCCGTCGTGGCCGGACGGCGCCACGCCCGCCCTGCTGGAGGAGTACGAGACCGCCCCGATGCCGCTGGACCGGTCCGGGCAGGCCCGCCGCGTCCTCGCCGCCGCGCTGCGGTGCTGCTGGACCCGCCCGGACGACGCGCCCTGGCCCGGCGCGCCCGCCGCGGTCGCGGACGTCCTGGAGGTGTACGGGGGCATGTCCCGCGGCGACGCCGACCTCGCGCGCCGCTGGGCGACCGGGGAGCTGCGCCGCCTCGCCGACACCGGCTGGCTGCTGCTGGACGAGGAGTCCGGCACGGTGCGGCCGGGCCCGCGGGTGGCGCTGTGGGCGGAACCGTCCCTCGCCTCCCTCCGCGACCTGCTGCGCCGCCTCCCCGAACCCCCGCAGCGGGCGGAGGGCGGCGATGAGTGAGCTGTTCGAGCCGCTGCTGCGGCCTTACGACGAGCGGCGGCGCGCGGAGCTCGTCGCGGCCTACATGGCGGTGGAGCACGCCGCCGAACCCGTGTCGGAGGTGCGGTTCGCGGCGCTGCGCGAGCCCGCGCTGCGGCGGACGGTCGAGGGGATGCTCGCGCTGACCGGGCGGACGCTGATCCGCGCCGACCAGACCCGGTGGATCTCGGGGTTCCGCGACGACGTCGCCGCCGAGCTGGCCCGCGACCCGGAGTGCGTGCCGCCGGTGCGGGAGCGGGCCGTCCTGGCGCTGGTGCTGATCCACTCGGTGGCGATCCCGCGCGCGGCGGGGCTGCTCGCCGACGACTCGTGGCTGTCGCCGTACCCGACGCCGGTGGACGAGCTGCGCCGCCGCACCCAGCTGCCGGTCGGGGAGCTGGACGCGGCGCTGCGGCGGCTGCGGACGGCGGGGCTCGTGGCGCAGGTGAAGGCGGGCGCGGACGACGCGGGCGGCTTCGTGCCGGGCCCGCAGTTCCACCGGCTGACCGGCGCGGCGCGCCGCCGCCTCCAGGAGGAGTTGATCCTGGCCGCCGGGCCGGACTCGCCGCTCGCCGCGGCGATCCGGGCCCGCCGCCGCGGCCGGGAACGCGATGAGGGGGAGACCGCATGACCGCCGTCCTCGAACCGCTGGTGCCCGCGCCCGCGGGCGCCGGCAGCGACAACGTGGTGGGCGACCGGACGCTCGTCGCCGTCCAGGCGGTGAACATCTCGCGTTTGTCCACGCATCCGGTGCCGACCGTGCCGGGCACGCTGATCGTGGTGGCGGGGCAGGGGCCGAAGGACTCCAACGGCGCGGGCAAGTCGTCGTTCATCGCCGCCATCACCGCGCTGCTCGGGGACGAGCAGTGGCGCTTCGCGTCCGGTGCGCGCGCGGTGGCGGAGCTGCTGTTCAACGCGGAGCTCGCGGCGCAGGGCGACAGCCAGTGGGCGAGCGCCGACCACGGCTACATCGTCGGCGTCTTCGACTACGCCGACCCCGCCGACCCCGCGTCCCCCGGCGCCGACGCGGGCGAGGCCGGGGACGAGGCCGGGGGCGGCGGCGACGCGGAACCCGAGGGCGGGGCGGATGCGTTCGGCGGGGGCGAGACCGCGGTCACGGTGTGGCTGCGGGTCAACGCGGACGCGCCGCATCTGGAGATCCGCTGGCGGCGCGGCGTGTACCTGGCGTCGGCGCCGTCGGAGGCCGATCGGGTCGCGCTGGCGGACCGGCTGTGGGCGGGCCTGCCGCGCAGCGCCGGGCGCCGCGACCTGGTCGCCAAGGACCTCGGCCGCGTCCTGTACGGCGGGCGGGTGCGGTGCGTGTCGTTCCTGTCGACGTCGGTGCGCTCGAAGGTCGCGACGAACCTGCTGTCGCAGCCGCTGAACGAGATCAGCCCTGAGCGGATCTTCAGCGCGATCGCGGCGCTCACGGGACTGGACCGGGAGCTGGAGGCCGAGCGGACGTCCCGCGCGGAGGAGCACCGGGAGCGCGCGAAGGCGGCGGAGGCGCGGGAGCGGCTGGCCGAGTGGGAGCGCGAGGCGGCGGCGCTGCTGAAGACGTTCGACCGGCGGGACCGGGCCCGCGCCGAGGTGGCGGCGGCGCTGCGGCACTGGCGGACGCGGCAGGCGCGGCTGCTGGTGGACGCGGCGGAGGCCGACGCCGCGCACGCCGCCGAGCAGGAGGCCCTGCACCGCGAGGCCGCGGAGCTGGCCGCCGCGGCGAAGGCGGCGGAGCGGGAGGTGGAGCAGCTCACCGGCGGGGCGCTGGACGCGCAGGTCGCGGAGGCGGGCGCGGCGCTCGCCGAGCTGAAGGGGCAAGCCGACCAGCTCGGCGCGGACAAGGCGGTCGCCCGCAACCGGCTGGAGGAGCTGCGGCGGCAGGTCGCCGCGCTGGAGGAGCGGCGGCGCGAGGCGGACGGCCGGGACGTGGCCGCCGCGAGCGCCGGGCTCGCCGAGGCCGAGGCGCGCCGCGACGAGGCGCAGCAGCAGGTCGGGATGGCGAAGGGCGCGGTCCAGCGCGCCGAGCGCGCGCTGGCGGAGGCGGAGGCGGGCGAGAGCAGCGCCCCCGCGCAGATCCGGACGCTCGCGGCGGCGGGGATCGCGGCGGTCGGGCTGCTGGACGCGGTCGAGCTGGCCGAGGACGTCCGGGACCGCTGGGAGGCCGCGCTGTGGCCGTACCGGGAGGCCGTCGTCGTCGGCACCGGCGACGTGGCCGGCGCGGTGGAGGCGCTGCGGGGCCTGCCCGGCTCGATGATCGTCCCGGCGGACGGCGAGCTCGTTCCGGCGGACGGCGGCCTCGTCCCGGGCGGCGCGGTGCTCGACGGGCATCCCGAGGGGGTGCGGTGCGGGCTTCCGCTCGCGAGGTTCTTCGCGGCGCTGGACGGCGACCCGAAGGGCGTCGTGATCGTCGGCGGGTTCGCCGAGCCGGTGACCGGCCGGGTGGCGCGGGTGCAGGCGGCGCGGGCGGCGCTGGACGTCGCGAAGGGCGCGCTGGAGGAGGCGCGGCGCGCGGCGTCCGATACGGCCGCTGATGTGGCGCTCGCCCAGCGGCGGCTGGCGGGGGCCCGCGCGGCCGACGAGCTCGACGGGGTCCGCGAGCGGATGGCGGAGCTGCGCGAGCGGCTGGAGGAGCTGGCGGGCGGCGAGTCGCGGCTCGGGCCGCGGCTCGGGTCGGCGGAGCAGGCGCTGCGGCGGCTTCAGGCGAAGGCCGACACGCGGGCGCTGGAGGTCGACCGGCTGCGCGGCCGGAAGGAGGCGCACGAGAGGGAGCGCGACCAGGTCCGCCGCAAGGCGTCCGAGCTGGCCGACCGGCGCGCCGCCCTCGGCCTGGAGGCGCTGGAGAAGGACTGGGGCGGTTCCCGCGAGGGCGCCGCCGAGTGGCTGTCCGCGCTGGACGACGACGAGGCGACGTGGACGCCCGCCGAGTGGTGGCACAACGCCGAGAAGCACCTGGCCGAGGCGCTGCGCCGCGTGTTCCCGGACGGGCCGTCCGACGAGGACATGCCGGAGGAGGCGCGGTTCCTGCTGCGGGAGCGCGCCGAGGGCGAGGGGCGGCGCGCGGACCGCGAGCAGGCCACGTTCCCGCGGCTGGTCCGGTCGCTGGAGGCGTACCTGCGGCAGCAGGAGGACTACGAGCGGCACCAGCGGCGGCAGATCGAGGTGCAGCTCGCCGGGCGCCGCGCCGACCTGGAGAAGGCGCGGAAGGGCGCGGACGAGGCGGCGGGCGCCGCGGAGGCGCACCGCACCGCGCTGACCGCCGCGATCCGCGCCCGCCTCCAGCGCGTGTCGGAGGAGTTCGAGAAGCTGGACGTGGCGTACGGCGGGTACGGGGCGACGCTGGAGTTCCCCACGCCGGAGCAGCCGGGCGACCCGGAGCAGGAGTGGCGCTGGCGGGTGACGCCGAAGTGGCGGCGCTCGGACGGGCAGCGGTACGTCCCGTACAACCGGCGGGCGAACACCGCGCTGATGGACGAGAAGGCGGTCAAGCTGGTGTGCGCGGCGGCGCTCGCGAGCTCGGGCGGCGGGCGGCTGTGCCTGGTGCTGGACGAGCTCGGCCGCAACCTCGGCAAGGAGCACCGCAAGGAGGCCGTCGCGCTGTTCCGCAAGATCGGCGAGACGCACGGCATCACGGTGATCGGCGCGCTCCAGGACGACATGGAGCCGTACGCGATCGACGCGTGCGGGCAGTACGTGAAGCTGCGCCGCTCGTCCGACACGATGCCCTACAACGAGCCGCCGGTGGTGGTCGGCTACGACGAGCACGAGGCGCGGGTCCGCAAGCTCGCCGCGCAGCTCGCCCGGGCCCGTCCCGAGGTCCCCGGCGCGGCGGCGCGGGAGGGGGCCGCGGCGGAGGGGTGACGGGGCGGCGAACTCCGCGGATCGGCCCGGGTATTCCGGGTGAAACCGGAGCCGCGATCCGGCAGGATGGCGCGCCATGCGCGTCGAGGAACTGCTCACCGAGATCGAGCCGCTGCCGTTCGGGGAGCGGTGCCTGCGCCTGGCGGCCCTGCGCCGCGCGGCCGGAACGCCGGAGCTCGCCGAGCTTCTGGACGGGCTGGGCCGCGGCGGCCACTACGAGCGGTCGCTCGCGCTGTTCGTCGCGCAGGCCGTCCGGGACGAGGCGTCGCTCGCTCACCTGGCCGCCGCCGCTTGGGATCCCGACGCCGAGCTGGCCTGCGCGGCGATCGGGCACGGCGTGCGGTTCGGCGTCGGCGCGGGCCCCTATCTGGAGGGGCTGGGCGACGCCCCGGCGGCCGTCCGGGCGGCGCTGTACGACGCCGTCCGCAGGTGGCGGCGCGCCGACCTGGCGGACGCGCTCGTGGACGCGGTCGCGGAGCGCTGGGGCGACCAGGAGGCGGCGGCGCTGCTGCCCGCCTGCGGCGCGGAGACCGCGGCGGCGCGGATCGACGCGCTGGCGCACGCCGTCCCGAACTGGGCCTCGGTCGGGCACGCACATCCCGCGCTGATGCTGGATCACGCGGAGCGGCGGCTCGCCGCGCTGCCGGAGGACCTGGGGAAGGACTGGTGGTACCGGTGCGGGTCCGGCGTGGCGGCCGCCATGCGCCACGATCCCGGACGGGTCGTGGGCCTGCTGGAGCGCCACTGCCGGGTCGGGCCGCTGCCGTACGAACTGTACGGATCCGCCGGGATTCTCTTCGGCGCCGAGCCCGAGCGGATGATCCGGCTGGTGCTGTCCGAGTCGTACCGCCCCGGGCTGGCGGCCTTGATCGCCCATCGCTCGGTGCGGGACCGGCTGGCCCGGCTGGGGGACGCCCGGCTCGCCGATCTCACCGCGCTCGCCCGCGCCGTCCGCGACGACGAGAACGCGCTGCGGTACCTGCTCAAGGCGTTCCCGCCGGGCCGCCGCGCGGCCGTGTTCGACGCAGCGATGGAGGGCGTCGACCTCGGCGCCCGGCTGTTCGGCGAGGCGATCATGGAGGTCCTGCCGCGCGCCGTGCGGGTCCGCGAGGCCCGCCGGATGCTCGCCCTGCGGACCGTCTCGGAGTCCCCCGACCGGACGCGGAGCATCACCGCGTTCCTCCCCTACGACGAGGCGCTGCCGTTCCTTGAGGAGCTGACGCGCAGGCCGGACGCCGGCGAGCGCGCGAACGGGTACGCGTCGCTGGTCCGGTGCGCGGCGCGGAGCGGCGACCCGGACGTCCTCACGCGGGCGCTGGAGTCGTTCGGGCGGCTGCGCAACGAGCAGGACCCCGTCCGGCTGGTCGTGCTGAACGCCCTGACCGACGTCCCCGAGGGCATCCTGCGGACCGAGCACGCGGCGGCCGTCGCGCGGTTCGCCGACGACGCGCTGGCCGCCCGCGACGCCTCGCCGATGACGCGGTACGCGCTCAGCCGGATCGCCGCCGCGTTCGCGCGGCAGGGCGCCGTCCGCGACGACGCGGACCTGCTCGTCTTCGCGCTGGAGCTGGTCGAGCGGCTCGTCGGGCACACCGGGACGCTCTCCCTCGGCCGGCTCGACCGGCTGCTGCGGCGCGGCCAGGAGCACCGCCTCGCCGAGACGCTCGCGCCGTTCCTGGACGCGGGCGCCCGCCGCGACGACCACCGCCTCGCGCTGCTGGTCGCCGGGGCGCTCGGACGCCGCGCGCACGGCGTCCCGCGGGTGCAGGACGCCCTGGAGGCCGCGCTGGACGCCCGCGACGACGGCGTGCTCCGGCGGGCGATCGCGCTGTGGCTCGCTCCCCCGGCGACGCGCGCGGAGCGGGTCGAGCGGGTCGTCGCGAAGGACCCGTCGGCGGTCGCCGTCCACCAGGTGCTCTCCGCGATCGCCCGCGAGCGCACCGACCTGCTGCACCTGGTCCTGGCCGAGAGCACGCCGCCCGGACGGTTCCACCGCCCGGACGTCGTCTACGTGCCGCGCGCGGAGCGGTCGTGGATCCGCCGGTGGACTGCCCGGCAGCGCGCCGCCTACCTGGACCTCCTCGACCGCGTCGCCGCGAACGCGTCGCTGCCCGAGCGGGACCGGGGCGAGGCCGTGTCCGCCATGGCGCGGATCCCCGGGGTGGACGCCGGACGCATCCGCGCCTACCTCGACGGCGACCCCTACCTGCGCCGCATCGCGCTGACCGCCCTCGTCTGGACGCCGTCCCCGCAGGACGTCCTGGCCGAGCTGCTGGAGCGCGCCTCCTCCGACGACGCGCACGTCGCCGTGTACGCCGCGGGCCGCGCCGCCCGGTTCGTCCCGCCGTCGGCGCTGTCGGCCGCGCTGGGCCCGGTGCTGGCCGAAGGGAAGATCACCGCGCGGAAGGAGGCGCTGCGGATCCTGCTGCGCGATCGCGTCCCGGACGCCGTGCGGATCGTCGCGGCCGCCTGGGACGACCCGGACCAGCACCGGGACGTGCGGACCGCGATCGTGTCCGCCGTCCGCCCGCTGCTCGGCGAGCCCGAGGCGGTGCGGATCCTGGAGGAGGCCGCGCGGGGGCCGCGCGACCTCGCCCGCCAGGTGGTCGGCACGCCGCCGCTGCGCGTCGAGGAGCCGTTCCGCGCCCGGTACGCCGCGCTCGTCCTGCGGGTCGCCCGGTCCGCGGACCCCGACGCCCGGGACGCGGCGCTGCCCGCCCTGCCGCGGTGGGCGCCGTGGGCGCCGGAGGCACCCGCGGTGCTCGCCGACATCGTCACCGACCTCGGCGGGACGCGCGGCT
>NZ_CAACUY010000216.1 GCF_900659615.1 Actinomadura fibrosa
ACCGCCGACCACAGGGCGCGGCCGGGCGCGGCGTCCCCGGCGGCCCAGGCGCGGGCGGCCTTGACCGTGCCCGCGTCG
Organism: Actinomadura fibrosa; assembly: GCF_900659615.1. Lineage (GTDB taxonomy): Bacteria > Actinomycetota > Actinomycetes > Streptosporangiales > Streptosporangiaceae > Spirillospora > Spirillospora fibrosa. The sequence continues at coordinate 79 of NZ_CAACUY010000216.1, forward strand.
GCCAGCAGCCCGCGCAGGGTGCCGGCGAACATCCGCTGCTCGGCGGACAGGACGAACCTCACCGCGACCCCCTCGGCAGGCCGAGCACCCGCTCGGCGATCACGTTGCGCTGGATCTCGTTGGTGCCCGCGTAGATCGGGCCTGCGAGCGCGAACACGTAGCCCTCCAGCCACTCCGACGCCAGCTCGCCGTCCGCGCCGAGCAGGTCCAGGGCCGTCTCGTGCAGCGCCACGTCCAGCTCGGACCAGAACACCTTGTTCAGGCTGGACTCGGCGCCGATGTCGTCGGTGCGGGAGATGGTCTCGAACCCCTTGAGCCGGTACGCCCGCGACCTGATCCAGGCGTCGGCGACCCGGTCGCGCAGGGCCGTGTCGGACGGGTCGGCGCGCTCGCGCCACAGCTCCACGAGCCGCCCGGCCGCGGCGGTGAACCGGCCGGGGCTGCGCAGCGTGAGCCCGCGCTCGTTGCCCGCGGTGCTCATCGCGACGCGCCAGCCGTCGCCCGGCTCGCCGATGACGTCCGCGTCGGGCACGAAGACGCGGTCGAGGAACAGCTCGGCGAACGCGGGCTTGCCGTCCAGCCGCCCGATGGGGCGGACGGTCACGCCCTCGGCGTCCAGGGGGAACATCAGGTACGTCAGGCCCCGGTGCCGCTCGGATCCGGGTTCGGAGCGGAACAGCCCGAAGCCCCGGTCGGCGAAGGCGGCGCGGGAGCTCCAGGTCTTCTGCCCGTCCAGGAGCCAGCCGCCGTCGGTGCGCGTGGCGGTCGCGCGCAGCGCGGCGAGGTCGCTGCCCGCGCCCGGTTCCGACCAGGCCTGCGCCCAGATCACCTCCCCGGCGGCCATCGGCGGCAGGATCCGCCGGAGCTGCTCGGGCGTGCCGTGTTTCAGCAGGGTCGGCGCCAGCAGGTTGACGCCGTTCTGGCTCACCCGCCCGGGCGCGCCCGCCGCGTAGTACTCCTCCTCGAAGATCAGCCAGCGCAGCAGCGAGGCGCCCCGGCCGCCGTGCTCGACGTCCCACGCGACCGCCGACAGCCGGGCCGCGCCGAGGGTCCGCTCCCACTCCCGGTGCGCGGCGAAGCCCTCCGCGGTCTCCAGCGACGGCAGCGGCTCGGCGGGGACGTGCGCGCGCAGCCACGCCCGCACCTCGGCGCGGAACTCCTCGTCCGCCGGCCCGATCTCCAGATCCATCGGCGCTCCTTTTGTTCTAACAAGTGTTTGGTAGAGTAACCGTCCCGCGCAACCCCCGGTCCGCCGGGCCTGGTTGACCGCGTGATCTGACAGGACGGTCGGGGCGCGCGCCCCAGGGGGGCGCCGGCGCGTGCCCGAGCGGGCCGGAGCGGCGTAATGGAACGCTCCAGAACTTGACCGCCCTGACTGACTTCGCGACCGGGTTGACCGACTAAGCGCACGTCAGATGGACACTTGACGGACTTCGAGCGAATTCGTCCGCACTAATGACTGAAGTCGTGCACGGGTGCTACGTTCCCCTGCGTGACATCGAGCATGAGGCGTGCGCAGATCGTGTCGTCGCTGCGCACGAAGGGGGCGGCGTCCGTCCGGGAGCTCGCCGCCACCCTCCAGGTGAGCGAGTCGACGATCCGGCGCGACCTCGACCTCCTCGACCGCAACGGCGAGCTCGTCCGCACCTACGGGGGAGCGGCGCTGTCGCCGCGGGCGGCGGCGCCGGAGATCTCGTTCGCGGCGTCGGCCGAGCACGACAGCGCCGAGAAGGAGGCGGTCGCCGAGCGCGCCGCCGCGCTCGTCGAGGACGACATGGTCGTCGTGCTCGACATCGGCACCAGCACCCGGCTCATCGCGCGGCGGCTGCGGGGCCGTCCCGTCACCGTCATCACCGCCAACCTGGCCGTGCTCGACGAGCTGCGCGACGACGAGGCCGTCCGGCTGTGCCTGCTCGGCGGCGTGGTGCGGCGCAACTACCTCTCGCTCGTCGGGTCGCTGACCGAGACGGCGCTCCGCCAGGTGAGCGCCGACCTGCTGTTCCTCAGCTGCACCGGCGTCCGGCCGAACGGCCATGTCGTGGACGACATGGAGGTCGAGACGCCGATCAAGCAGGCGATGCTGGAGTCCGCCGACACGGTGGCGCTCGTCGCGTCCGAGGCCAAGTTCCCCGGCACCGGGTCGCTGCGCGTGTGCTCGCTCGCGCAGATCGACACGCTGGTCACCACGGCCGGTGCCGATCCCCAGACTCTCGAGCTCTGCCGGCGGGCGGGCGGGAAGGTGCTCATCGCATGAAGCTGGCCATCCTCGGCGGCGGCGGTTTCCGGGTGCCGTACGTGTACCAGGCGCTGCTGCGCGACCGCGGCTCCCGGCGGATCGAGCAGGTGTGGCTCCACGACTCCGACGAGGGCCGCCTGGACGCCATGGCCGCCGTGCTCGCGACCCTCGCGGACGGCGTCCCGGACGCCCCGAAGGTCTCGACCACCGTCGACCCGGACCGGGCGCTGGAGGGCGCCGACTTCGTGTTCGCCGCCGTCCGCGTCGGCGGGCTCGCGGGACGGGTGTGCGACGAGCGGGTCGCCCTCGACCTGGACGTCCTCGGCCAGGAGACGACCGGCCCCGGCGGGTTGGCGTACGGGCTGCGCACCATCCCCGTGATGCTCGACATCGCGCACCGCGTCAAGGCCCTCGCCCCGGACGCCTACGTCATCAACTTCACCAACCCGGCCGGGATGATCACCGAGGCGATGCAGGGCGTGCTCGGCGACCGGGTGCTCGGCATCTGCGACACCCCGTCCGGGCTCGGCACGCGGGTCGCCGCGGCGCTCGGCCTCGACCCGGCCCGCGTCCGCCTCGACTACGTCGGGCTCAACCACCTCGGCTGGATGCGCCGCATCCTGCACGACGGCGTGGACGTCCTGCCCGCCCTGCTCGCCGACGACGACCTGCTCGGCTCGCTGGAGGAGGGCGTCGTCTTCGGCCGCGAGTGGCTGCGCGACCTCGGCGTGATCCCCAACGAGTACCTGTACTACTACTACTTCAACCGGGAGGCGGTCCGCGCCACCCTGGACGCGCCGCAGACCCGCGGGGAGTTCCTCCTCAAGCAGCAGAGCGCGTTCTACGAGCGGATCGCCCAGGCGTCCGGTGGCGCGGCGCTTGAGCTGTGGCGGGAGACGGTCCGGTCCCGCAGCGCCAGCTACATGGCGGAGATGAAGGGCGCCGAGACCGGCCAGGCCCTGGACGAGCACACCGCGATCGACCCCGTGGACGAGGGGTACGCCGGGGTCGCGCTGAGCGTGATGGGCGCGATCAGCCGCAACGAGCGCGCCACCATGATCCTGAACGTGCGGAACGGCTCGACCGTCGCGGCGCTGCCGCCGGACGCGGTCGTGGAGGTGCCCGTCACCGTCGACGCCAACGGCGTCCACCCCCTCGTGCTCGACCAGCCCGACCTGCACCAGACCGGGCTGATGCAGCAGGTCAAGGCGGTCGAGCGGCTGACGATCTCCGCGGCCCTCACCGGGTCGCGGACCGACGCCGCCAAGGCGTTCGGGCTGCACCCCCTCGTCGACTCCGCCGCCGTCGGCCGGCGCCTGCTCGACGGCTACATCGACCGCATCCCCGAGGTGGCGGCCGTCTTCGCGAACGGCGGCCGGTCATGACCCCCCGACAGGAGCGCACGACATGACCCGAAGGCTGCGCGGGACCCGCGTCCTCGGCCGCTCGCTCGCCGCCGGCCTGGCGCTGGCGCTGCTGCTCGGCGCGCCGCCCGCCCGGGCCGCAGGCCCTTCCGGCCCGTCCGGCGCGGCCGGCTCGTCTGGCTCGTCCGCGATCGGCGGGACGGCGGCGGCGCGCGCCAGGGCTACGGCCGCCGTGGACGCGATGATGCGCCTCTACGACCCCGAGTCGGGGCGCTGGCAGCCCGAGTCCCCCTGGTGGCAGTCGGGGAACGCGCTGCAAGCCCTGCTCGACTACATGGCGAAGACCCGCTCGGCCCGGTACATGGGCGCGGTGCGGAACACGATCGAGAAGCAGCGGCAGCCGCTGCCGTGGTGGCCGGAGGGCGGCGGCGAGTTCCGCGCCGACTCGACCGACGACACCGGCTGGTGGGCGCTCGCCATGGTCCGCATGTACGACGTCACGCGCGACCGCCGGTACCTCGACATCGCCAAGACCGACGAGGCGTACATCCGCGAGTACTGGGACGGGACGTGCGGCGGGGGAGTCTGGTGGGACATCCCCGGCAAGACGTACAAGAACGCCATCAGCGTGGAGCTGTACTTCTCGCTGCTGGCGTCGCTGCACAACCGCGTCCCCGGCGACCGCGTCTACCTCGCCCGCGCCAAGCAGGCGTGGCGGTGGTTCGCGGGCAGCGGCATGGTCAACGGGCAGAACCTGGTCAACGACGGCCTGACCACGCAGAGCGGCGGCTGCGCCAACAACGGCGGGACGACCTGGACCTACAACCAGGGCGTCGTCCTCGGCGGCCTGGCCGAGCTGTACCGGGCGACCGGCGACCGGACCCTCCTCGCCGCCGGCCGCCGCATCGCCGACGCCGTGACCACGAGCCCGGTGCTGTCGCCGGGCGGCATCCTGACCGAACCGTGCGAGCCGGCCGGCACCTGCAACGCCGACCAGGCCGCGTTCAAGGGCATCTTCGCCCGCAACCTGGCCGCGTTCGACCGGGTGCTGCCCGGCCGTCCGTACCGGGGCTACCTACGGGCGCAGGCCGCGTCCCTCTACACCCGGGCACGCGACGGCCACGACCAGTACGGGCTGAGCTGGGCCGGGCCGTTCGACCGGGCGGACATCGCCCGCCAGGAGTCGGCCGTGTCCCTGCTCACCGCCGTCCTCTAGCCCCCGAGACCCAGACCCAGAACGACCAGAGCCCGACATCCCAGTGCCACATCCGACCGGCCGCCGATCCTTGCAGAATTTGTCCTGACATCCAGTCAAAGTATCGTTCACGTCATTCGTGACGGCCCTCGACGAGGAGGCGCCATGACAGCAGAAACTCTGGAGGCCGAAGCCGCCGAGAGCGCGGAGGCGCGGGCCGCCGCCCCCGGGCGGCCGCCCGAGCCGTCGCTGGCCGACCCCTGCGCCGAGCGCGGGCTGGTCGGCGAACGGCTCCGGCGCGAGCACGAGGCGGGCGGCGCCGGGGCGGCGCCCGAGCTGGACGTCTTCCTCAGCGGCCAGGTCTTCATGGACATGATCTTCACCGGCCTGCCTGGCCTGCCGCCGCCCGGCACGGAGCTGTTCACCGACGGGCTCGGCTCGGCGCCCGGCGGCATCGCGAACATCGCGGTGGCGATGAGCCGCCTCGGCCTGCGGGTCGGCCTCGCCGCCCCGTTCGGCGACGACCTCTTCGGCTCCTACCTGTGGCGGACGCTCTCCGAGCAGGAGGGCGTCGACCTCGCCCGGTCCCGGCGGGTGCCGTCCTGGCCGACGCCCGTCACGGTGTCGCTGGCCTACGACTCCGACCGGAGCATGGTCACCTACACCAAGCCCCTCCCGGACCTCGGCGCGGGAGGCGCGGACGGCGCGGACGGCGACGCGACCACCGAGGACGTGCTCGGCTCGCGGCCGCCGTCCGCGCGGGCCTGCTTCATCGACATCGAGCGCCCCGTGCCCGTCTGGGCGCGGGAGATGCGGAGCGCCGGGACGCTGGTGTTCGCCGACCTCGGCTGGGACCCCACCGAGACGTGGTCGAGCGAGGTCCTCGACCGGCTGGAGCACGTGGACGTGTTCCTGCCCAACGCCGTGGAGGCCATGGCCTACACGCGGACGGGCTCGCCGGAGGACGCGGCGCGCGCGCTGTCCGAGCGGGTCCCGGTCGTGGTGGTCAAGCGCGGCGGCGCGGGCGCCGTCGCCATCGACTCCCGCACCGGCGAGGTCGCCGAGACCGACGCCCTGCCGGTCGAGGCGCTCGACGCCACCGGCGCCGGCGACGTGTTCGGCGCGGGCTTCCTGTTCGGCACGCTCGCCGGGCTCCCGCTCGCCGAGCGGCTGAAGTTCGCCAACCTGTGCGCGGGCCTGTCCGTCCGGCACCGGAGCGGCTCGCTCGGCGCGCCCTGCTGGGGCGAGATCGCCGCGTTCGGCGAGTCCGGCGAGGTGCCCGAGCCGGTGCTGGAGCAGTACGCGTTCGTCGTCGACTACATCCCCGACTCGGCGGACGACACCGTCGTCCGCGCCGAGCCCACGCTGCGGGACGATCTCCAGCACTCGACCTAGACCCGGACCGTCTACGATCCCCGCACGCAACACTCCCCCCACGCAGTACCCACCCCACGCAGTACCTCCCCGCACGCAGAAAGGAGCCGCAGATGCCGACACTCAGGAGTCGAGGTGCGGTCGCGGCGGCCGCGGCCCTCGTGACCGCGCTCGCCGCCGCCTGCGCCCCCGGCTCGTCGGACGACAAGCCGGAGAGCAAGGCGCCCGCGGCCGTCAGCACCGACGTCGCCAAGGCCGGGAACGTGACGCTCACCGTCTGGGACCAGGAGGTCCAGGGCGGGCTGAAGGAGCAGATCGAGAAGCTGAACGCCCAGTTCCAGGCGAAGTACCCCAACGTCAAGATCAACCGGGTGTCGCGGTCGTTCACCGACCTCCAGAAGACGCTGCGGCTCGCGCTGTCGGGCGGCAACCCGCCGGACGTGGTCGAGGCCAACCAGGGCTACGCGTCCATGGCGCAGTACGTCAAGGCGGGCATGCTGCTGCCACTGGACTCCTACGACCAGGTGTACGGGTGGAAGAAGCGCTTCCCCAAGGGGCTGACGGACCTCAACAGCGTCACCGACGACGGGAAGCTGATCGGCTCCGGCAAGCTGTACGGCGTCTCGCTGAACGGTGAGATCGTCGGCCTGTACTACAACAAGGAGAAGCTGGCGAAGCTCGGCATCCAGCCGCCGAAGACCTGGGCGGAGTTCGACCAGGCGCTCGCGACCGCCAAGGGCAAGGGCGAGGTGCCGATCGCGTTCGGCAACGTCGAGAAGCTGCCCGCGATGCAGCTCTACGGCGTCCTCCAGGACGGGCAGACCGGCAAGGAGGCCGTCCGCAAGCTGGTGTTCGGCAGCGGCGGGTCCTGGACGGACGCGCCGAACGTCCAGGCGGCGCAGAAGCTCGCCGACTGGGCGAAGGCGGGCTACTTCACCAAGGACGCCAACTCGATCAAGTGGGACGACACCCCCGCCAACTTCGCGAAGGGCCAGGGCGTGTTCATGTTCGGCGGCACCTGGTGGGCGCCCGACCTGAACGACCGCATGAAGGACAAGGTCGGCTTCATGCTGCCGCCGCCCGCGCAGGCCGGGGCGCCGACGGCGACCATGGGCGGGGAGAGCCTGCCGTGGTCGATCACGTCCAAGTCCAAGCACGCCGACGTCGCGGCGGCCTACATCAACTTCATCACCTCGCCCCAGGCGATGGACGTCGCGGTCGAGGCCGGGAGCCTGCCGGTGCTGCCCGCGTCCAAGCAGCCGGACGCGCCGCTGCTGAAGGAGGTGGCGTCGGCCTGGACGGAGCTGTCCAAGAACGACGGCACCACGCCGTACCTGGACTACGCCACGCCGACCTTCACCGACGCGTTCGGCGGGCCGCTCCAGGAGCTCGTCGCGGGGAAGACGACGCCGCAGCAGGCGATGAAGAAGGCCCAGGACGACTACTCCGCCTTCCAGAAGAAGAAGTGAGCCGGACGACGTGAGCGGGAGCAAGACGCCGGCCCTGGAGGGGGGCCGGCCGCCCGGGGAGCCGCGCCGGATCGGCTGGCTGTACGTCCTGCCCGCCCTGCTGGTGTACGGCGCGTTCCTGCTGTGGCCGCTGGTGCGCGGCGCGCAGTTCTCCCTGTACCACTGGGACGGCCTCGGCACGGCGACGTGGGCGGGCCTCTCCAACTACACGGCCACGTGGTCGGACCCGGTGCTGCGCGGCGCGTTCGGCCACCTGCTGGTGCTCGTCGCGTTCTACGCGGTGCTGCCGTGCTGCATCGCGTTCGTGCTGGTCGGCGCGATCTCCCGGACGCGGATCCGCGGCCTGACGTTCTTCCGCACCGTGCTGTTCCTGCCGCAGGTCGTCGCGATGGTCGCGGTGGCCGTGGCGTGGCAGTGGGTGTACTCGGCGGACGGCCCGGTCAACACCGTCCTCGGCTGGCTGCACGCGCTCGGCCTGCCCGACTGGCGGCGCGGCTGGCTCGGCGACTTCACGTTCGCGCTGCCCGCCGTCGGCCTCGTCGGGACGTGGGTCGGGATCGGGCTCGCGCTCGTGCTGTTCCTCGCCGGGGCGCAGAAGATCCCGCGGGAGCTGTACGAGGCGGCGCGGATCGACGGCGCCGGGCCCGTCCGGGAGTTTCTGGCGGTGACGCTGCCGGGGCTGCGCCGCGAGCTGGCGGTCGCGCTGACGCTCACCACGATCATGGCGATCCGCAACTTCGACCTCATCTACATGGCGACCGGCGGCGGTCCCGGCGACGCGACGAAGGCCCCGGCGTACGAGGTCTACAACCGCACGTTCAACACCGGCGAGGTCGGCCTCGGCTGCGCCATCGGCGTGACGCTGGCCGTGCTGGCGTTCGCCGCCACGGCGGGCATCGGGCGGCTCGTGGAAGGGCGGGACGCGTGAGCGCGCGGAGCGAGCGGGTCCTCAACCACGCGATCCTCGGGGTCTTCGCGGTGATCGCGGTGTTCCCGATGATCGGCGTGGTGGCGCAGGCGCTGAAGCTGCCCGGCCAGGTCGACTTCTCCACGTTCGGGACGGCCTGGCGCGAGGGGCACTTCGGGACGTACCTGCGCAACAGCGTCATCGTCACCGGGGTGACCGTCGTGCTCGCCACCGTCCTGTCGATCATGGCGGGCTACGCGCTCGGCACGATGCGGTTCCGCGGCGCGCAGGCGCTGTTCCTGCTGTTCCTCGCCGGGCTCACGATCCCGACCGAGACCGTCGTCGTGCCGCTCTACTTCGACCTGCGGTCGGTGGGGCTCGACAACACCTACGCCGGCCTGATCATGCCGCAGGTCGCGATGTCGGTGGCGTTCGGGACGTTCTGGATGCGCGCCTACTTCCGCAGCGTCCCGCCGTCGCTGCTGGAGGCGGCGCGGATCGACGGCGCGTCGAGCTGGACGACGCTGTGGCGCGTCCTCGTGCCGGTCGGCCGCCCGGCGATCCTCACCATGATCGTGCTGACCACCATGTGGACCTGGAACGAGTTCCTGCTCCCGCTGGTGATCATCAGCTCGGACGAGGGGCTGCGCACCGCGCCGCTCGGCCTGTCGTTCTTCCAGGGCGCGCACAAGACCGACTACTCGCTGCTCATGGCGGGCGCGCTGATCATCGCCGCGCCCATCGTGATCGTCTATGTCTTCCTGCAACGCCAGTTCATCGCAGGGATGCTCTCGGGGGCCATCAAGGAGTAGGGAGCCCGGGGGCCGGCTCCGCCGCGCCCCCGGGCGGCAGGGACAACCGAACAGGAGAGTTCATGCGAAGACTCGCCCTACCCGCCGTCCTGTCGGCCGCGCTCGCGGCCTCGTCCATCGCGCTGACCGCGCCGCCCGCGCAGGCGGCACCACCCGGCCCCGGCGCGTCCGGCGGCACGTCCGGCGGCTCCGCCGGCGGTTCCGCCGGGAAGGGGGGCCTGGACGTGCTGTTCGTCGGGGCGCACCCCGACGACGAGGCCGGCACGCTGTCCACGCTCGGCCAGTGGAACGAGTTCGACAAGGCGCGGACCGGCGTCCTCACGGTCACGCGCGGCGAGGGCGGCGGGAACGCCGCCGGGACCGAGGAGGGGCCGCCCCTCGGCCTGCTCCGCGAGAACGAGGAGCGGCGCGCCGTCGGCAAGGCGGGCGTCACCGACATCCACTATCTCGACAAGGTCGACTTCTTCTACACGGTAAGCGCACCGCTGACCGACGCGACCTGGGGCCACGACGCCACCCTGGAGAAGGTCGTCCGGCTCGTCCGCGAGACGCGGCCCAAGGTGATCGTCACCATGGAGCCCGCGCCGCTGCCCGGCCAGCACGGCAACCACCAGCAGGCGGCGCGGCTCGCGACCGAGGCGTACTACGCCGCCGCCGACCCGTCGGCCTTCCCGGAGCAGCTCACCAAGGAGAAGCTGAGCACCTGGGCGCCGGGACGGCTGTTCGACACCGGCGGCGGGTCCGGGCCGACCGGGGCCGCGTGCGCGGCGAACGTCACGACGACCAGTCCGGCGACCCTCACGTACGGCGTGTGGGGCGGCCGGGCGTCCGCCCGCAACGGCGGCAAGACGTGGGCGCAGGTCGAGCGGGAGGCGCAGCGCGTCTACGTCAGCCAGGGCTGGGGCGGCTTCCCCGACGTGCCGGCCGACCCGTCCAAGATCGGCTGCGACTACTTCACGCAGGTGGACAGCCGGGTCCCGTTCACGCTCGGCAACACCGACGCGTCCGCGATGCTGGAGGGCGCGTTCACGCCCCCGAAGGGAGGGCTGCCGCTCGGCAGCCGGTTCTTCCTGACGAGCGACGCGTTCGGCGTGACCCCGGGACGGTCCTTCACGGTCACCGCCCACGCGAGCTCACCGAAGACGCTCCAGCAGGCGAGGGCGGCGCTGAAGGTGCCGGCCGGTTGGACCGTGACAGGCTCCGGTGACCTCGGCAGGCTCGGGACGAAGGAGCGGACCGCGACGTTCAAGGTCCAGCCCCCGGCGGGCGCGTCGCCCGGCCGGGTCCAGCTCTCGGCCACCCTCACCGCGGGCAAGGCGTCCGGCCAGACGGTCTCGACCGTGGAGGTGCAGCCCCCGGTCACCGGCGTGCAGGAGCCGCTGCCGCGCGTCGCCGACTTCGACGCCTGGGCCGCGAAGGTGGGCGTCCCCGCGCTCACCGGCCGGATGAAGCGCGTCCTCACCCTCGGCTCCGGCCAGTCGCGCAAGGTGCGGGTGGACCTCGCCAACACGACGGCGTCCGCGCAGTCCGGGACGGTGAAGCTGGACCTGCCGAAGGGGTTCGCGGCGGACGCGGCGTCCAAGCCGTACACGCTCGCGGCCGGGGCGAAGGGCTCGGCGACGTTCACCGTCACCAACACCGACGCCTCGCTCCCGACGTCCAACCAGGGCGGGACGGGCGGCGACTACGACATGACCGTCACCACCACCTCCGCGGGCGGCACCGACGTCGAGAAGGGCGGCCTTGAGCTCGTGCCGGTCGCCCAGCTGCCCAAGGCGTCCGCGGCCCCGGCCGTGGACGGCAAGGAGTCATCCGGCGAGTACACCGGGCCCGAGCTCGACCTCTCCCGCCTCTGGGAGGGGACGGCCTGCGACGGCGCCGCCGACTGCTCGGCCACCGGCAAGGTGACCTGGACCGACGACGCGCTCTACGTGCTGGTCAAGGTCCGCGACGACGCCCAGGGCACGATCCTCGGCGCCGACGACTGCAAGCGGCACTGGCGCACCGACTCCGTCGAGATCGCCATCGACCCGCGCGGCGACTCCGAGAACACGTCCACCACGTTCAAGACCGGCATCTTCCCGCGGATGTCGGACGGGAAGCCGTGCTTCGAGCGGGACGCGGACGCCCACCAGGGCGGGCCCGAGACGGCGCCCGGCATGGAGGTCGCCGCCACCGTCGCCCAGCCCTACACCGGGTACACCGTCGAGACGAAGATCCCGTTCAAGGACCTGCCGACCGCCGTGGACCCGGCGCGGATGGGCCTGAACATCTTCGTCTACGACTCCGACACCCAGGACAAGACCGGTCAGACCCGCATCGGCTGGTCGACCTGGGGCGGCGTGCAGGGCGACCCGTACCGCTGGGGCCTGCTCTCCCTGCCCGGCCACACCCCGCCGTCCGGGATACCGACCACGCCTCCGGCGCCGGTCATGCCGACCGACGCGGCGGCCTCGGTGAACTCGCCGGAGTCGATCCTCCAGGCGGTGCGCACCGGCGTCCCGCTGGCCGCGGGCGCCGCCGCGCCGCTCTCCGACACGGCGCGCATCGTCGGCAGGCCGAAGACCGCGGGCGGTTCGACGACCGTCAAGCTGCTGGCGACGGGGCCCGGCACCGCGCACGTCCACGTGTGGGACGGCAAGGTGCTCGGCACCGTGAAGGTCGACATCGGGCGCGCGGGCGTGCGGACCGTCACCGTGCCGGGCGCGAGCGGCTACCTCGCCGTCGCGTTCGAGGCGAAGAAGGGGGGCACGGCGAGCAGCGCCGTCCGGCTGACCGGATGACGCGCGGGCGGGCCGCCGCCCCCATGCATGGCGGCGGCCCGCCCGCTGCCCGCCTGCCCGCTTGGGAGCACGCGCGGGGACGCGTAGCCGCTCCCGGCCCGCCGGGCGGGGAGAAGAGCGTGGCGGCCCGGCCAGGTCCTTAACCCCTAATGTCAGGACAAGCCGTTGACAGGTTGTGGAGCGTTCCATAAGACTCGGCCGCAAGGACGGCGGCCCCACCGGGAGGAACCATGAGGGTCGGGCTGGCGGGAGTGGGCCGGATCGGGGCCGGGCACGCGGCGACGCTGCGCGGCCTGCCGGAGGTCGCGGAGGTCGTCCTCGCCGACGCCGATCCCGCCCGCGCGCGGGAGGTGGCCCGCGCGCTCGGCGTGCGCGCGGCCGGGAGCGTCGACGCCCTGTTCGCGGCGGACCTGGACGCGCTGGTGATCGCCACGCCGACCGCCGCCCACGCCGCCCTCGTCGTCCGGGCGGTGGAGGCCGGGCTCCCGGTGTTCGTGGAGAAGCCCCTCGCGTCCGACCTTGATGGAACGATCCAAACGGTCGCCGCGGTCGCCCGCTCCGGCGTCCCCGTCCAGGTGGGCTTCCAGCGGCGCTTCGACCCCGGCCACCTCGCCGCGCGGGACGCCGTGCGCTCCGGGCGGCTCGGCTGGGTGCACACCGTCCGGTCGTGCACGCTCGACCCCGTCCCGCCGCCGGACGAGTACATCCCCACCTCCGGCGGCCTGTTCCGCGACTGCTCCGTCCACGACTTCGACGGGATCCGGTTCGTCACCGGGCGGGAGGTCGTCGAGGTGACCGCGACCGGGGCGAACCGGGGCGCGGCCGTCTTCGCCGAGTCCGGCGACATCGACACCGGCTCGGCGGTGCTCACCCTCGACGACGGCACGCTCGCCGTCGTGTCCAACGCCCGCTACAACGCGGCCGGCTACGACGTCCGGCTGGAGGTCCTCGGCTCCCGGGACGGCGTCGTCGCCGGGCTGGACGACCGCACCCCGCTCCACCCGGCGGACGGCGCGCTCCACCCGCCCGGTGGAGCGTTCCGCCCCGCCGGGCCGCCGCACACCGGCTTCCTCGAACGGTTCGCCGACGCCTACGCCGCCGAGCTGCGCGCCTTCGTCGAGGTGGCCGCGGGCCGCGCGCCCAGCCCGTGCCCGCCCGAGGAGAGCCTGGAGGCGTTCTACGTCGCCGAGGCGTGCGAGGTCTCCCGCCGCGAGCGGCGCGCCGTCGCGATCGAGGAGGTCCGCCGATGAGCGCCGGGACCGTCCGCGCCGGGGACGAGGCGGGTTACGGTGGCTGGTACGACACCGTCCCGACCGCGGAACCCGGCCCGGGCGCCGGGCCCCGCGGCGGCAGGGGAGCCGCATGAGCCACGACCTGATCACCATGGGGCGGGTGAGCGTGGACGTCTACCCGCTCCAGGCGGGCGTGCCGCTGGAGGACGTCGAGTCGTTCGGCAAGTACCTCGGCGGCAGCCCCACCAACGTCGCGGTCGCGGCCGCCCGCCACGGGCACCGCACGGCCGTGATCACCCGGACGGGCGCCGACCCGTTCGGCCGGTTCGTCCGGCGCGCGATCGCCGGGTACGGGGTGGACGCCCGGTTCGTCACCGAGGTCCCCGGGCTGCCGACGCCGCTGGCGTTCTGCGAGATCTTCCCGCCCGACGACTTCCCGCTCTACTTCTACCGCTACCCGAAGGCCCCCGACCTGGAGATCCACGAGCACGAGCTCGACCTGGACGCGATCCGGTCCGCCCGGATCTTCTGGGCCACGGTCACCGGCCTGTCGCAGGAGCCGAGCCTCGGCTCGACCCTCGCCGCGCTCGCCGCCCATCCGGGCACGACCGTCCTCGACCTGGACTGGCGGCCCATGTTCTGGCAGTCGCCGGACGAGGCCAGGCCCCGGATCCGCCGCGCCCTCGGCCACGCGACCGTCGCGATCGGCAACCTGGAGGAGTGCGGGGTCGCCGTCGGCGAGCGGGAGCCGCGCGCGGCGGCCCGCGCCCTGCTCGACCTGGGCGTGTCCGTCGCCATCGTCAAGCAGGGGCCGCGCGGGACGCTCGCCGCGTCCGCCGACGGGATCGTCGAGGTCCCGCCCACGCCCGTCCGGGTCGTCAACGGGCTCGGCGCCGGGGACGCGTTCGGCGGCGCCGTCTGCCACGGGCTGCTGAGCGGCTGGGACCTGGAGCGGACCGTCCGCTTCGCGGGCGCCGCCGGGGCGATCGTCGCGTCCCGGCTCGCCTGCGCGGACGCGATGCCGGACGCCGCCGAGGTCGAGCGCCTCCTCGCGGCGGACGGCCCAGGCAGCCCCACCACGGGCAGCGCCACCACGGACCAGACCGGCACGGACCAGACCGGCACGGACCAGACCAGAACGGACCAGACCAGCACCGACCGCACCGGCACGGAGGAAGGGGCCACCGCGTGACCACGGGCACGTTCGCGGCGCGCTACGCCGAGCTGATCGAGACCAGGGCGGCCCGGCCCGCCGCCGTCGCGGAGGCCGCCGCCCGGCGCGTCCGCCGGGACG
>NZ_CAACUY010000217.1 GCF_900659615.1 Actinomadura fibrosa
CGCGCTGATCGGCGCGGCGCTCGCGGACGCGCCGGCGCGGGCCCGGGACGCGAGCCCGGTCGCGCACGTCACCGGCGGCGCCCCGCCGTTCCTCGTCCTGCACGGCGCCGCGGACTCCCTCGTCCCGGTGCGGCAGGGCGAGCGGCTGGCGGCGGCACTGCGGGACGCGGGCGCCCCCGTCGAGTTCCACGCCGTCCCGGGAGCGGACCACCTGTGGGCCGGCCTCCCGGACGACGAACTGGAGCAGGTCTTCACCCGCTCCCTGGAGTTCGCGAGCGACACCACCCGGCCCGCGCCGAGGGGCTTCGGCCTCAGCCCGCGATGACCTTGCGGTAGGCGCGGGGGCCGTCGTTCTGGAGGCATGGGTTCGGCCGGGCACCGTTCGCGGTACCCGGCCGGACCCTTCCCCCTCGGTGGCCCCTGGCCGCCTCACGCCCTTGGCTGTGCGCTGCCCCTTCTCGGCCCCCGAGGCGAGAACGGCCGGTGCGGCGCCGGGCGGCTCAGTGCAGGATCTCGGTGGTCTCGCAGCCGGTGAAGGCGTCCGGCGGCGAGTTGAACAGCCGCAGGTCGGAGGTGCAGTGGTCGGTGGCGGCGCCGCCGTCCAGCGTCCCGCCGCCCGTGCCGGTCAGGGTGTCGTTGCCGCCGAGGCCCTGGATCCGGTCGGCTCCGCCGCTGCCGGAGGAGATGACGTTCGGCCCGGCGTTGCCGGTCAGGGCGTCGCTCTGGAGGGTGCCCTCCAGGTTCTCGACGTCCGAGGCGATGGTGTCCCGGGCGCCCGCCGCGCCGTCCTCGGGACCGCCGTCGTCGCCCGCGGCGCCGTCGAGGTCGGCCCGCACCGCCGCCCTGCTCGCCACGTCGGAGTAGGACGCGGTGTCGGAGCCGCCGCCGCCCTGGAGCACGTCGGCGCCGAAGCCGCCCACCAGCGTGTCGGCGGCCGTCCCGCCGGTGAGGCGGTCGTTGCCGTCGCCGCCCTGGAGCTCGCCGATGAGGCCGGTCGCGTTGGTGATCGTGTCGTCGCCGTCCAGCCCGCGCACCCTCAGGTACGTGATGACGTCGGACGAGGTGCACCGCGCCTGGTGCGGGTTGACGAGCGTGCAGCCGTCGCCCGCGGTGAGCGTCGCCACCGGGTCGGTGATGGTGAAGGTGCCGCCGCTCCCGGCGACGGTGATCTGGTCGTTCAGCCCCACCGGGGCGTCGAGGCGCAGCACGCCCGCGCCGACGCGGGCGACGCCCGGCTTGCAGTCGCCGTAGCAGGGCGACGCCGTCGCGGGCTGCACGGCGATCACGCCGGGCACGACCGCGAGGGCCGCCGCGCCTCCGAGGACGCGGAGGGCGCGGCGATGGATCCGTCCTGGCCGGATTCGAGTGGACACGGAACTCTCCTCAGATGGAACGACCGGCCGGGGCGCCCGTGCGGGCGCGCCGCGGAGCCGGGCGCTGCGGGGAGTCGTCTTCTCGTTCGTCACTCACCACGGCCGGTGGCCTCGAACGGTTCAACGCCCATCTGGAGGGACCGTGGGTCAGGCCGTGGCCTCGACCTGCTCGCGGGTCAGGACGGGGTCCGGAGCCGCCGGCGCGGTGCGGGCGACCGGCGCCGTCGCGCCGCCGGCGACGCGGGCCCGCGCCTCGCGGAACTCCGGCAGCGGACCGGTGGCGTCGTGCAGGGCGTTGAGCGCCACCCACAGGGCGGTGCGGCGCGCCCGGAGCACGACCGGGTTGGGGCGCCGGTACAGGGCGAGCTTCTGGGCCCAGGCGGGCAGCATGTCGCGGGCGGCCCAGTCCATGAAGGCGCTGCCCGGCTCCCACGGCCTGACGCCGTTGCCTTCGAGGTTGGGGCCGGTCCCGAACGCCTTGATGGGGGTGAGCGCGAGGCGCGGCAGGTAGGACTCCAGGCAGTCGGCGACCTCGGCCTTCGTGGCGGGCAGGTCCGTCCCGCCGAGGGCCTCGCCGACGCGGACGAACTCGCGGTAGTAGCGCTCCAGGCCGTCGCCGCGCAGGGGGCGGCGGTGGTAGCGCTCGTGCGCGGTCGCGATGCCCCAGACCACGGTGGCGTAGTTCCAGCGCAGCCACTCGGGGTCGTCGGCGTCGTAGGGCAGCCCGTCCGGCCGGGTGCCCTTCACCGTGTGGTGCATGGCGCGGACGGTCCGCGCCAGCCGCTCGGCGGTCGCGGTCGACCCGTAGGCCGTGCCGATGAAGAACGACAGGGAGTGCCCGAGGCGGACCGCGGCCCCCTCGGGGTCGATCTCGCCAGTCGGGACGCCGTCCTCCCCGCGCTTGGCGAGTCGCGAATGGTCGTACCCCATCCAGCTGATGCTGGGGTCGAGGCCCTCGATGTAGGCGGCGCCGACCAGGCCGAGGATCAGGGTCGGCAGGTGGGAGTGCACGTACCAGACGGCGCTGCCGGGGCCGAACCAGCCGGGGTCGCCCGCCGGGCCCGCGAAGTCGAGGCCCCGGAAGAACCGCGAGCGGATGTCGGCGTCGAACGCCCGCTCGAACCGTGTCGCGAGGATGTTGGCTCTCGATGGCATCCGGCGCTCCCGCCCTCTTCTGGCTACGGCTGTAGCCAGAGTAAGCGTCTGGGTACGACCGTGTCCAGACTTGGTATCGTGCTCGCATGACGAGCGCGCGGACGGCCGCCTCCACCCGGTGGGCGGGGATTCCCGCCGACAGGCGCAGGGACGAGCGGCGCGACATGCTCGTGCGCGCGGCGTTCCGGCTGTTCGGCGACGAGGGCGAGGGGGCCCTGACGGTCCGGGCGGTGTGCCGCGGGGCCGAGCTGCACACCCGCTACTTCTACGAGAACTTCGCCGACACCGGCGAGTTGCTCGCGGCCGTCTACGACGAGCAGGCCGCCGCGCTCGGCGAGGTCCTGGCCAGGGCCCTCGACGAGGCGGGCGCCGGGCCGGAGGCCCGCACCCGCGCCGGCATCCGCGCCGTGCTGCGGTTCATCAGCGACGACCCGCGCCGGGGCCGCGTCCTGTTCGTGGAGGCGCGCGGCAACGAGGTCCTCGCGGCGCGGCGCCGGGCCGCGCAGACGGCGCTGCTGGACGGCCTCGTCGCGATGAGCCGCGCGGACGGGCCGCCGCTGCCGGTCGTCATCGCCGCCACCATGTTCACCGGCGCCATGACCGAGCTGGCCCAGCAGTGGGCGGACGGGCGGCTCGGCCGCGACCTGGACGCGGTCGTCGACAGCGCCGTCGCGTTCTCCCTCGCGCTCCACGCCGCCAACGCAGACCAGCTCCGCTGACGGCGCGGGCCCGCTCCGCCGCTACGGCGCCTGCTCCGGCGGCGGCGCGGTGACGTGCTCGTCGAAGAACGTGAAGATCCGGTCCCAGCCGTCGGCGGCGTTCTCCCGTCCCTTGCCGATGCCGAACGCGATCCGCGTGACGGGCCCGAGCGGGGCGGGCGGCGTGTACGCGGTGAGGAAGGAGTGGCCGGTGCCCGGGTACTCCTTGACGTCGTGCGTCACCCCGGCGGTGGTCAGCGCGCGATCGAGCTTGCGCGCGGCCCCGCGCAGGGTGCGGTCCTCGGCGCCGTAGCTCGCGACGATCGGGCAGGCCCCGCGCAGCGACTTTTCCGGCCTGCGCGGCAGCATGCCGTAGTTGGCCGACGCGGCCTGGAAGCCGTACCGGGCGGCCGCGACCAGCGCGAACCCGCCGCCCATGCAGAAACCCGCCACGCCCGTGGCGCCGGTGCAGTCGGGACGTCCGGCGAGCCACGCCCGGGTCGCCTCGATGTGGTCGTAGGTGGGCCCGCGCTGGGCGCGCATGTCGCGCAGCGCCTTCAGCACGCACCGCACCCACGGCGCCCCGCCGTACAGGTCGGGCAGCACGGCGAGGTAGCCGTGCTCGGCGAACCGGTCGGTCGCGGCGCGCATGTCGGCGTTGGCGCCCATCGCCTCGAACAGGACGACGACGCCCGGCCAGGGGCCGTCGCCGTCCGGCACCGCGAGGTATCCGGGCAGGGTCCCGTCCCCCACGGGGATGGTGACGTCGGCCATGCCGCCTCACTCCTTCCGGCTCGCGCGCCACAGGTGCGGCTCAACGTACAGTGCACGCCACCGGAATGTCAGGCCGGGGTGATCTGCACCATACGGCCGCCTCCCGCTGTCCGGCGGGCGGTCAGCCGCCGAAAAGCGGAAGGATGGCCCGGATCGTCTCGACGACGCCGTAGACGAGCGGGACGCCCACGATCAGCCAGGAGACGACGAGACGCGGGACGTCGGAGCCGGCGGCCTCCGGTTCGGGTCCCGCCGGTTCGGTGTGCGCCATGGGTGCGCCTTTCGGTGGTCGGGGCTCAGGATGCCTGGCTGGGGACGCGGGACGCAGTCTCCGGGAGGTGGTGGCGTTCGGCGACCGGGCGGATGAGCAGGTTGGCGACGAAGCCGACCGCGAGGACGCCGACCATCGTGAACAGCGCGGGGCGGTAGTCGGCGGCCACGAGCGCGCCCGGCTCGCCCCGGGCGTCCAGGAACCGGTTGACGATGAGCGGGCCGGCGACGCCCGCCACCGACCAGGCGGTCAGCAGCCGGCCGTGGATGGCGCCGACCTGGTAGGTCCCGAAGAGGTCGCGCAGGTAGGCGGGGACGGTCGCGAACCCGCCGCCGTAGAACGAGAGGATCAGCGCGGCGAGCGCGACGAACAGCGCGACGGAGGCGTCGCCGGCCGAGGCGAGCAGGGCGTAGGCGACCATCCCGATACCGAGGTAGCCCATGTACGCGGGCTTGCGGCCGACGTAGTCCGACGTCGAGGACCACACGAACCGGCCCGCCATGTTGAACATCGAGAGCAGCCCGACGAACCCCGCCGCCTCGGTCGCCGTCACCGAGGTCCTCCCGTCGTCGCCGCGGAAGAAGTCGCTGATCATCGGCCCGGCCTGCTCCAGGATCCCGATCCCGGCGGTGACGTTGCACAGCAGGACCGTCCAGAGCAGCCAGAACTGCGGTGTCGCGAGCGCCGACGCGGCCGACACGTCGCGGGACGTGACCAGCGACCCCGACCGCTCCGGCGCGGGCGCGAACCCGGCCGGGCGCCAGCCGGGCGGCGGCACCCGGACGTTGAAGACGCCGAGCATCATCACCGCGAAGTAGGCGACGCCGAGCGTCACGAACAGCTTGGCGACCGCCGCGCCGGACGGGACCTCGGCGTCCGGGTCGTAGAGCTCCAGCAGCCGCCGCGACAGCGGCGAGGCGACCAGCGCGCCGCCGCCGAATCCCATGATCGCCATGCCCGTCGCGAGGCCGGGCCGGTCCGGGAACCACTTGATCAGCGTGGACACCGGCGAGATGTAGCCGATGCCGAGGCCGATCCCGCCGATGACCCCGTAGCCGAGGTAGAGGAGCCAGAGCCACCCGGCGGCGATGCCGACCGCGCCGACGAGGAACCCCGCCGCCCAGAAGCAGGCCGCGGTGAACATCGCCCGCCGCGGCCCGACCCGGTCGACCCAGGTGCCCATGACGGCCGCGGACGCGCCGAGCATGACGATCGCGATCGAGAACACGACGCCGACCGCGGTCAGGCTGACGTCGAAGTGCGCGACGAGCGCGGGCTTGTAGACGCTGGTGGCGTACACCTGGCCGATGCACAGGTGGACGGCCAGCGCCGCCGGCGGGATGAGCCAGCGGTTGTACCCCGGCGGGGCCACGGTGTGCCGCTGGTCGAGGAAGGAGAGGGCCACTGCGAACCTCCGGGAGCGGGACGGCTGTGTCAGGAGGCGGCGCCGGACCAGGGAACCGGGACACGGCGGGGCGAGCGTGCGGGAGTGAGCCAGATCACAGGGAGCGCGATACGACGAAGATAAACACCATCGTGACGTTGGTCAAAGATCCAGTGGCAGCAATGTCGCGCGCCCGCCACCCGGAGGAGGGGGTTTCCGCTCTGCGGAATGGGTCTTGAACGCGGTTCGGAGTGTGCATATGTTGCCGTACACAACATATGACCCAGATCACATCCGGCTCAGTCGGCGCGTCTCCGCCACCGCCCGCCCCGCCAGGTGCTTCAACGCCTGATCCGTGGGGGCCGCCCACCGCCCCGGGCGGCCCTCGCTCCCCCACCCCCAGGGAGAAGACCGGTGAACCGCCTCCTCACGATCGCGCCCGTCCTCTCGGCGCTCACCCTCACCCTGCTCGCCGCTCCCCCCGCCCACGCCCAGGACCCCGCCGCCGTCGCCGTCACCGCTCTGCGCACATCGCCCCGGGCTCCGGACGGCGCGCGCATCACCAAGGCGGAGCGGGTCGACGCCCGGACGGTCGACCTCACCATCGCCTCCCCCGCCCTCGGACGGGACGGCCACGCCCGCGTCCTGCTCCCGCCCTCCTACAGGCCGCGCCACCGCCATCCGGTGCTGTACCTCCTGCACGGATGCTGCGACGCCATTCCCGGTTGGACGGCCTGGACGGCGAACACCGACGTCGAGGCCCTGAGCGCGCGCTCCCGCGCCATGGTCGTCATGCCGGAGGCGGGCCCCGACGGCATGTACACCGACTGGTACAACGGCGGGCGGTACGGCCCGCCCGCCTGGGAGACGTTCCATCTGGCCGAGCTGCGCGCCCTGGTCGAGCGCGGTCTCGGAGCCGGTCCGCGGCGGGCGGTCGCCGGGCTGTCCATGGGCGGCCTCGGCGCGCTCGCCTACGCGGCCCGCCACCCCGGCATGTTCCGCGCGTCCGCCTCGTTCAGCGGCCTCGCCGACACCGTGGGCTTCGCCGACGGCCTGATGGACCTCGTCGCCGCCTACGGCGACGACCCCCTCGGGCCCTTCGGCGATCCGGTGGAGCAGGCGGCCGTCTGGCGCGCCCACAACCCCCTCGACCTCGTCCCGAGGCTGCGCGGCGTGCGCCTCTTCGTCGCCTCGGGCGACGGCCGGCCCGGCCCGCTCGATGCGCCCGGCACGCCCCAGGACGCGCTGGAGGCGTCGCTCGGCCAGGCCAACGCGGCGTTCGTCGCGAAGGCCCGCCGCCATCACCTCGACCTGACCGCCGACCTGTACGGCCCGGGCACGCACACCTGGCCCTACTGGGAGCGGGAGCTGCACCGGGCGTTCCCCCTGCTGATGCGCGCGATCTCCGGCTGACGGCAGGACCGGGCGGCGCCCTGGCGAGGCCCTGGCGACGCCTGTCAGGCGGCGTAGTTGCGGAGGAGGCGCAGCGCGTCGGCGGCCTGCGGTCCCTCGGCGACGAGGCCGGTCCGCTCCGGGGCGAGCCTGCGGGCGCCCACGCGGCAGAACTCGGACGCCGAACCGGTGATCCGCGTCGCGGCGGCCGGGTCGCCGAACGTCCAGCGGTCCCCGTCCGGGCCGGTGAGGTCGCAGAAGACCGGGACGGCCGGCAACCCGTCCAGGGAGAAGGCGTAGGGCAACGTGCGGTGGCCCAGCCAGGCGATATGGCGGATCCGGGCGGTGTCGGGGTGGTCGATGCCCAGCGGGACGGTGATGTCCAGGCCGTGCGCCCAGTGCTCGGCGAGCCGGGTCGTCGCGAGCGTGCGCGGGGACAGCGAGGTCCGCACCCAGGGCAGGCGCGTCCCCGGCGGCTGGGCGCGCAGCCTTCCGGGCGTGGCGAACGCGGCCTCGCGCCAGCGCGCGAGGATCTCCGCGGGCGGCGTGCCGCGCTCGGCCGCGACCATGTCCGCGGCGACGCCGTCCATGGTGTCGGCCGCCGAAAGGAAGACCCCGTCCGCGCCGCCGGAGGCACCGGCCGCGATGCCGACGCCCGTGTCGGCGCCCGCGCCGGCGGCCTCGCCCGCGGCCGGAGCGAGGACGCCGATCCCCTCCTCGGCCTGCGCGAGGTGCAGGACGACGTCGGCGACGGTCCAGCCGGCCGCCCCGGACTCCGCGGACCACTGCTCCGGCGCCAGGGACGCCAGGACCGCGTCCAGTCTCCGGTACTCCGCGTCGAGGTCATCGAAGACGTCCGCCATCCCGCCACGCTACCGACTTGCAGCTCTACCAGGGCAGACGCGGCATTTTGGACGTCCGCCGAGGCGTTTCCGGTCCGGGCGGATGGGCAGGTCAAGACCGTTGCGATCCGCCGCCGCGCCGCACCGGGCCGGCCGCGGAGGCATGCCGACACGGGGGGATCTCGGACATGACATCGGGGTGGCAGGGCGCCGAGGGCAGGGAGTCCTTCGAGGAGATGCTCGCGCGGTTCTTCGGCGCGCGGGCGCACCGCCGTCCGATGGAGCAGATCAGCATCGCGCGGCTGATGAGCGAGCCCGCCCGCGAGCTCGTCCGGGACGCGGCCACGCAGGCGGCCCGCTGGGGAAGCACCGACCTCGACACCGAGCACCTGCTGTGGGCGGCGACCCGGCAGCAGGGGACGCGGCAGTGGCTGGCCCGCGCCGGCGCCGACCCGGACAAGATCCAGGACGACCTGGCGACGACCGTCCCCAAGCGGGAGCCGCGCGACCTCCCGCCCCATCTGACGCCGTCGGCGAAGCGCGCGCTGCTGGACTCCCACCAGGTGTCGCGCGCGCTCGGCTCGTCCTACATCGGCCCCGAGCACCTGCTGTTCGCGCTGGCCCTCGACCGCGACTCCAACGCGGGCCGCATCCTGGACGCCGCGCACGTCACGCCGGACGCGCTCCAGTCGGCCGCGGGCGGCGGCCCGCCGCCGAGCGGGCCCGGCGGCGGGAACGGCGGCCCGCCGCCGTCGAGCACGCCGACGCTGGACGAGTTCGGCCGCGACCTGACCGAGCTCGCCCGGGAGGGGCGCGTGGACCCGGTGATCGGCCGGGAGCAGGAGATCGAGCAGACCGTCGAGGTGCTGTCGCGGCGCACCAAGAACAACCCCGTGCTGATCGGCGACCCCGGCGTGGGCAAGACGGCGATCGCCGAGGGCCTCGCCCAGCGCATCGTGGACGACGAGGTCCCGCGGACGCTGCACGGCAAGCGGCTCGTCCAGCTCGACCTCGGCGGCGTCATCGCGGGCACCCGCTACCGGGGCGACTTCGAGGAGCGGCTGAAGAAGGTCGTCGACGAGATCCGCGACCACGCGGACGAGCTGGTCGTGTTCATCGACGAGATCCACACGCTGGTCGGCGCGGGCGGCGCCGAGGGCGGCATCAACGCGGGCAACCTGCTGAAGCCGGCGCTGGCCCGCGGCGAGCTGCACGTGGTCGGCGCGACCACGATCGACGAGTACCGCCGCACGATCGAGAAGGACGCCGCGCTGGAGCGGCGGTTCCAGCCGATCCTGGTGCCCGAGCCGAGCGTCGACGACAGCATCGAGATCCTGCGCGGCCTGCGCGACCGCTACGAGGCGCACCACCAGGTGCGGTTCACCGACGAGGCGCTGGTCGCGGCGGTCGACCTCGCGAGCCGCTACCTCACCGACCGGTTCCTGCCGGACAAGGCGATCGACCTGATCGACCAGGCGGGCGCCCGCGTGCGGCTCCGCGCGGGCACCCGGGACGGCGGGCGCCGCGAGCTGGAGGAGCGGCTGGAGCGGCGGCGCCGCGAGAAGGACCAGGCCGTCGCCGACGAGGACTACGAGAAGGCGTCCGAGCTGCGCGACGAGGTCGCGCGCCTGGAGGACGACCTCGCCGCCGCGCTCGACGACGGCGCCCCGGCGACGGTGCCCGAGGTCACCACCGAGGACATCGCCGAGGTCGTGTCGCGGATCAGCGGGGTGCCGGTCACGCAGCTCACCGAGGCGGAGCGGGAGCGCCTGACCCGCCTGGAGGAGCACCTGCACGAGCGCGTGGTCGGCCAGGAGGACGCGGTCGCGGCGGTGGCGCGGGCCGTCCGGCGCTCCCGCGCCGGGATGGGCGACCCGGACCGGCCGATCGGCGGGTTCCTGTTCCTCGGCCCGACCGGCGTCGGCAAGACGGAGCTGGCGAAGGCGCTCGCGGAGGCGCTGTTCGGCAGCCGCGACCGCATGGTCCGCTTCGACATGAGCGAGTTCCAGGAGCGGCACACGGTCAGCCGCCTGGTGGGCGCCCCGCCCGGCTACATCGGCTACGACGAGGCGGGGCAGCTCACCGAGGCGGTGCGGCGGCGCCCGTACTCGGTGATCCTCCTGGACGAGATCGAGAAGGCGCACCACGACGTCTTCAACGTGCTGCTGCAACTGCTCGACGACGGGCGCCTCACCGACGCGCAGGGCCGCACCGTCGACTTCCGCAACACCGTGGTGATCATGACGAGCAACCTCGGCTCGGACCTGATCACCGGCCAGGTCGAGATGGGCTTCGGCACGGCCGGGGACGGCGGCGGGAGCGGCGGCTCCGGCGCCGCGGGCGCGCTCCGGGACCGCGTCATGCGGCGGCTGCGCGAATCGTTCCGGCCGGAGTTCCTCAACCGCATCGACGAGATCATCGTGTTCGGGCGGCTGGAGCCCGAGCAGCTCCGCCGGATCACCGACCTGCTGCTCGACGAGACGCGCCGCCGGCTGCGCGCGCAGGGCGTGACCGTCCACGTCACGACCGCCGCGGTGGACCTCCTCGCCGAGCGCGGCCACCAGCCCGAGTTCGGCGCCCGGCCGCTGCGCCGCACGATCCAGCGCGAGGTGGACGACCGGCTGTCGGACCTGCTGCTGTCCGGCGAGCTGCGGGAGGGCCGCCACGTCGAGGTGGACGCGGTGGGCGGCGACCTGGAGTTCCGCATCAGCGACGTGGGGCAGGCGCCGCCCGAGCCGGTCCCCGACCGCGCGGAGCTGGACGGCTGACCCTCCCGCCCGCGGCGCGGAACAGAGCGCCGCCCAGCTCAGTGCGGTTTCAGAGGGCGGCCCCAGACGGCAGGCCCAGACGGCAGGCCCAGGCGACAGATCGAGGCGGCAGATCGAGGCGGGGGCTCAGGCGGCAGGATCCAGCGGCGGGCTCAGGGGCGCCCTTGGGCGCCCTCGTCGGTGCCGCCGGGGCCGTCGTCGTCCGGCGCCGGACGGCGGGCCGGGGACATCGCCTGGAGGTCGTCGAGGCCGAGCGCCGGGCCCTCGATGCCCGCGGCGCCGTGCGGCGCCGGGCGCAGGCCGTTGACGAGCAGGTCGAGGTGGCGGTGCCCGAGCCGCCCGTTCAGCTCCGGGGAGAACGAGCCGGGCAGCGGGCGGGACAGCCGGACGACCAGCAGCCCGATGTCGCCGAAGGTGACGTCCGGGCGCAGCGACCCGGCCCGGTGGGCGCGGTCGATCATCTCCTGGAGCGCCGCGGCGCCGTCCTCGCGCGCGGCGGTGAGCTCCTCGTCCTCGAACGGGATCTCCTCCAGCAGCGCGGGGATCACGGCGCCGGTGCGGATGTCCAGCGCGGCGTGCATGTAGCGGACGACGGCGGCGAACGGGTCGTCCGGCTCGGCGGCCAGGGCCTCGCGAGCGGCCTCGGCGGTGCGGTGCAGGGCGTCCACGACGACGGCCCGGATGAGGGCCCTCCGGTCCGGGAAGCGCCGGTAGAGCGTGGCGATGCCGGTGCCCGCCCGGCGGGCGATCTCCTCCAACGGGGCGCCGGGGCCCTGCGCGACGAACGCGTCCCGGGCGGCCGCCATGATCCGCTCGCGGTTGTCGCGGGCGTCGGCCCGGAGCGGGCGGGTGCGCGCCTGTGCCATCGCTGCCTCCTCGGCGTCTCGGCTCCACGATAGCAGCATGCGGAGGAAGTCCCTCCAGAAAAACGGCGACAAGTGGAGACTTTTCCTCCACCTGGTGTTACCGTCGGCATCAAGCGGAGGAAAAACCTCCGCATCATGCGGAGGCAGAACGATGACGATCACGACCTGCACGGCACCGCCGGACGGACGCACGGCCGCGGGCACGGCGACGGGCGCGAGGGTGAGCCCGGTCGCGGGTGCGCTCAGCGGGTTCGGCGGGCCGGTCCACGTGCCCGGCGACGATGGCTACGACGCGAACCGGGCCGCACTGCACGCCCATCTGGACCCGCGGCCGGCGCTGGTGGCCGAGGCGACGGGACCCGAGGACGTGCGGACCGCGGTCCTCGCGGCGCGGCGGCTCGGCCTGACGCCGGCGGTGCAGGCGACGGGACCCGAGGACGTGCGGACCGCGGTCCTCGCGGCGCGGCGGCTCGGCCTGACGCCGGCGGTGCAGGCGACGGGGCACGGCACCGTCGTCCCGGCCGACGGCGGGCTGCTGCTGAAGACGTCGCGGATGGCGGGGGTGCTGGTCGATCCCGGCCGGGCCGTCGCCCGGGTCGGGCCGGGCGCGCGCTGGGGCGACGTCATCGCCGCCGCCGCGCCGTTCGGGCTGGCGCCGCTGTCCGGGTCGTCGCCGTCGGTCGGCGTCACCGGATACACGCTCGGCGGCGGGATGGGATGGATGTCGCGCAAGTACGGGTTCGCCGCCGACAGCCTGCTGCGCGCCGACCTCGTCACCGCCGACGGCCGCCGGGTGACCGCGACGGCCGGCCGCCACCGGGATCTGTTCTGGGCCCTGCGCGGCGGAGGCGGCAACTTCGGCGTGGTGACCTCGCTGGAGTTCCGCCTGCACCCGGTCGAGCGGGTGCACGGCGGCACGATGTACTTCCCCGCTGGCCGCGCCGCCGCCGTGCTCGCCCGGTTCCGCGAGGTCGCCGCGGACCTGCCGGACGAGCTGGCGGTGTCGGTGCTGGTCATGCGCGAGGCGCCGGCGGGCACCGGCGTGGCGCCGGGCGTCCCGGTCCTCGCCGTCCGCGCCGTCCACACAGGGGACGCGGGCGACGCCGAACGCGCGCTGCGCCCCCTGGTGCGGGCCGCCGGGCGTCCGCTGCACGACGGCCTCCGCACGATGCCCTACGCCGGGACCGGCACGATCGGCGGTATCGCACCGCAGCGGTTCGAGCTGTTCCGCGATCTGCCCGACGCGGTCGTCGAGGCGGTCGTGGACGCCGCCGGGCGGCCCGGCGCGCCCGCTGCCGCGGCCGAGGTGCGGCTGTGGGGCGGCGCGATCGCCCGCGCGGCCGAGGAGCAGGGCCGGGAGGCGGGGCCCGCTGGCCATCGCGACGTCCGCTACTCGATCGCGGTGGACGGGCCCGCCGAGGCCGCCGCCGCGCTGGAGCCGCACGCGACCGGCGGCTCCTTCCTCAACTTCCTGGCGGATCCCGGCAGGGTCCACACCGCCTACACCCCGGCGAACCTCCGCAGGCTGCGGCAGATCAAGCGCGCCTACGACCCGGACAACCTGTTCCGCCTCAACCACAACATCACGCCCGCCTGACCCCCCTCACAAATCTGGAGTTCCGCCATGGCACACGCGACGACGTCCACGAAGGCAGGGAAGACCGATTCCGGCGGCGGCATCGACCGGCGGCTGGCCGGGGCGTGCGCCGCCGTGGTCCTCGGCACCGTCATGTCGATCCTGGACGCGACGATCGTCAATGTCGCGACCCGGACGCTCGGGCAGGACCTGAACGCCTCGATCGGCACGATCCAGTGGGTGCTGACCGGCTACCTCCTCGGCTTCGCCGGGGTGATCCCGCTGACCGGCTGGGCGGCCGACCGGTTCGGCGCCAAGCGCGTCTGGATCGCGGCCCTGGCTTTGTTCCTCGCCGGTTCCGCGCTCGCCGCGGCGGCCTGGTCGGTGGAGTGGCTGATCGCCTTCCGGGTCGTGCAGGGCGTCGGCGGCGGCCTCATCGTCCCCGTCGGGCAGGGCATCCTCGCCCGCGCCGCCGGCCCGGAGCGGATGGGCCGGGTGATGGGGTTCATCGGGCTGCCGCTGCTGCTCGGCTCGGTGGCGGGCCCGGTGATCGGCGGGGTGATCCTCGCCTCGGCGAGCTGGCGCTGGATCTTCCTGATCAACCTGCCGGTCGGCGCCGCCGCGATCGTGCTGGCGCGGCGCCTGCTGCCCGGCTCCGCGCCCCGTCCCGGCACCGGGCTCGACCTGCGCGGGCTGGTCCTGCTCTGCGCCGGCGTCACCGCCTTCGCCTACGGCATGTCCGAGGCGGGCGGCCCGGACGGCTTCGCGGCGCCGCGCACCGCGGCGTTCCTCGCCGCCGGAACCGCGCTCGTCCTGCTGTACGTGCCGCACGCCCGCGCCCGCGGGTCCCGCGCGCTCATCGACATCGCGCTGTTCCGCGACCGCGGGTTCGCCGCCGCGGCGGCCACCAACTTCGCCGTCGCGGTCGCGCTGTTCGGCGTGCTGGTCCTGCTGCCGCTGTACTGGCAGGTGGTCCGCGGCCACGGCGCCCTCGCCACCGGCCTGCTGCTGGCGCCGCAGGCGCTCGGCGCGGCCGCCGCCATGCCGCTCGCCGGGCGGCTCACCGACCGGTTCGGGGCGGGGCTCGTCGTCCCCGCCGGGATCGTCCTGGGCCTGCTCGGCACCGCCGTCTACACGCAGGTGGAGGCCGGCACCCCGACCGCCGTGCTGGCCGCCGCGCTGTTCGTCATCGGGCTCGGGCTCGGCGCGACGATCATGCCGTCGATGGCGGCGGGCTACCGGACGCTGCCGCCGCACGCGATCGGCGCGGCGACCAGCGCACTGAACACCGTCCAGCGGCTCGGCGCCTCGATCGGCACGGCCGTCCTCGCGGTGACGCTCCAGCACGGGATCACCGAGCGGGTCCCCGGCGTGGGCGCGCGGGCCCTCGGCCCGCTGCCCGCCCCCGTCCGGGCGCGGGTCGCCGCGCCGCTCGCCGACGCGTTCGGCGCGGCGTT
>NZ_CAACUY010000218.1 GCF_900659615.1 Actinomadura fibrosa
GGTCCAGCACGGCCCGCGCCGGGCCCGGCTGCCCGGGCCAGCACAGCGCGCGGCCCTCCGTCTCGGCCGCGGCCGACGACGGCCACAGCGTCGCGTCCTCCGAAGCGAGCCGCACGGGGACCTGGTCGATCCACAACCGCCCGAGCACCCGCTCGGCCGCCTCGCGGAGCGGGCCACGGGCGGTGATGGCCGTCTCGCCCGAGACGACCGCCGTGAAACCGGTCACGGTCTGCGTCCCGCTCCCGCCACCGCCCGGACGGTCTCGATGAGCCGGCCGGCGCACTCCACCGGGTCGCGCAGGTGCAGCCGCAGGACGGGCAGGCCGCGGTTGCGCAGCGACCGCACCTCGGCCAGCGCGCGCGCCACCTGGAGCTTGTTCAGGCCGTAGGGGCGCCCGGGCACCGGATGCGCGGCGAGCGCGTCGCCCGGCGCCGGGTCGCCGGTGATGACGAGGAACGCGCCGTTGCCCGGCCCGTCCTTGTGGATCGGGCCGGTGGCGTGCGGGAACGCCGGGCCGGGCCCGTACACCACGGGACGGCCCGCGGCCTTGGCGAACGACGGCGCGAGGTAGCGGCCGGAGAAGTCCCCGGACAGGTACGTCGTCACCGACAGGTAGCCGCCCGCGGGCACGGCCCCCACCAGGCCGCCGAGCACCGTGAACAGGTCGGCGCCGGGCGGCCACGGGAAGTCGGCGTGCACCTCGATGCCGTCCTCCACGTAGACGGGCGGCTCGGCGGGCAGCGGGCCCGTCCCCGCGGTGCGCAGCAGCGTCGCCGCGTCGTCCTCCGCCTCCTGGACGACCGCGCTGCCCGCCTCGAACGGGTTCACCCCGAGCAGCCAGCCGGACACCGCCGTCGCGTACTCCCACAGCAGGAACTGCGCGCCCAGCGGCGCCCACACCGAGGTGTCGGACTCCTCCTGCGCCGCCGACCGCGGGTTCAGCGCCACGCCGTGCACGTCCGGGAAGCTGGCCTGCACGCCCGGCGGCTCCACCGCCAGCACGCCGCGGCCCTTCTTCCCGGTGCCGACCGCGAGCAGCTGCGCGATCCAGGCGCTCAGCGCGCCCGACCCGCCCGGCTCGCGCAGCACCACCTTGTCGCGGGCGACCCCGCCGGGCCCCTGCTGGGCGCAGCCGCCGAGGATCGCGCCGAGCAGCAGGCCGGGGTTGTCCTCGTCCTTCGCCAGCGACGGCACGAGCGAGGCCGCCTCGTCCAGCAGCCGCTCGGCGTCGGCGCCGGCGAGCACCGCGGGCACCAGCCCGTACGCCGAGAGCGCGCCGAAGTGCCCCGGCAGGTACGGGTCGGTCAGCCCGATCCGGTAGCCGCACTGCCGGGCGAAGTCGTGCAGCGGGCTGCCGTGGTCGGTGACGACCAGGAACCGGCTCGCGATCTCCCGCTCGGACAGG
Organism: Actinomadura fibrosa; assembly: GCF_900659615.1. GTDB lineage: Bacteria > Actinomycetota > Actinomycetes > Streptosporangiales > Streptosporangiaceae > Spirillospora > Spirillospora fibrosa. The sequence continues at coordinate 1,406 of NZ_CAACUY010000218.1, forward strand.
CCCCGCTCCCGGAACGCCCCCGCGAAGATCCGCCGGTAGGCGTCGCCCTCCAGGGACACGCCCGCCTTGCTCGCGAGGACGACCAGCGTCCGGTCGAGCCGCTCCAGCGCGAACGCCAGCGCCGCGGTGTCGCTGCCGTCCAGGACGGTCAGCTCGCCGCCCCGGCCGTCGGCGCCGCCCCGCCCGGCGAGCGCGGGCGCGTGCGCCTCCACGACCGCCTGCGCGGCGAGGCTCTCCGCCCCGACGCCGATCAGCACGATGTGGTCGAGGCCCGAGTAGCGGGCCTCGGCGACCAGGCCGTCGACCTGGTTCAGCAGGCCGCGGGAGGCGAACGGCAGGTCGAGCCAGCCGAGCCGGCTGTGGTCGACCGCCCGCCGGCCCCACAGCCGCGGGTCCTTGGCGGCCAGCGCGCCGGGGACGCCGCAGCTCACGAGGTAGTCCCGCGCCTGCAGCGCCGCGTCGAGCACGTCACCGCGCGTCAGTACGTCGAATCCGGACACCGTCACCCTCCTGCCCCCATCGTTCCAGGAGAGAAAGGGCATTCGCGACCATCTCCCACGATCTTTCGTTCCGGCCGTCCGCGAACACGCCCGTCACCTCCCACAACGGGGCCCACACGAAACGCCACAATCCGGTGACGGCGCGTCGGACGCGCCGGTCACCGGCGTGCGCGGGCGTGCCGCGGCCGGGCCGGGCTCAGGCGAGCGCCTCGGCCAGCTGCGCCAGCCCCTCCTTACGGTCGCGGAGATGGACGCGGACGGCGGGACGGGACCGGGCGCGCAGCACGCGCAGGTCGCCGAACGCCTGCGCGAGCTGGAGCTCGCCCAGCGTGTACGGGCGCCCCGGCACCGGGACGTCGGTGGCGACGGCCCCGGTGATCTGCAGGAACACGCCGTTCTGCGGACCGCCCTTGTGGTACTGGCCGGTCGTGTGCAGGTGCCGCGGGCCCCAGCCGAACGTGACCGGCGCGGCGCGCTTGCGGAGCCGGGCGCAGCGCGCGGCGAGCAGCGGGCGCAGCTCCGCGGCCCCGGCCTCGCCGAGCCGGTCCAGGTAGGCCAGAACCGCCAGGTACCCGTGGTCCGGGACGGCCTCCAGCAGCGTCTCCAGGGCGTCGGTGAGCGTGTCGGCGCCCCGCAGCAGATCGCCGGGGGCGTAGACCTCCACCGCGCCGGACACGAGTTCGGGCGCCCGGTGGACCACGGTGGGGGCGGTGCCCTCCTCCGAGCGCAGCAGCGCCGCGGTGCTCTCCTCCGACGCGCCCACGTCCGGCTCGGCGAACGGGTCGACGCCCATCACCCGCGCCGCGACCGCCGTCGCGTACTCCCAGAGCAGGAACTGCGCGCCCAGCGGCCCGGCGACGCTCACGCCCGCCTCCCGGGCCGGGCCGGGCTCGTCGGGGCGGCGGCCGAGGATGACCCGCCGCAGGTCGCCGGTCAGCTCGAACCCGGGCGCGTCCACGCCCTCCAGCGGCACCGGCAGCAGGCCCCGGCCGTCCTTGCCGGTGGACCCGGCGACCAGCTGCTCCGCCCAGCCGGCGAGACCCGCCAGGCCCGAGCCGTGGTCGGCGATCACCAGCTTGTCGCGCCCGCCGAGCGCCGACGACCCTAGGGCCGCGCCCAGCGCGAGCGCCGGGTTGTCGTAGGGCTGGCGCAGCGACTCCGCGAGCCGCGCCGCCTCGTCCAGCAGGACGTGGACGTCCACGCCCGCGAGCGCGGCCGGGACGAGCGCCTGCGCGCCGAGCGCGCCGTAGCGGCCGTCGACGTCCGGCTCCGACTGAAGGAAATGGTGGCCGGCCTCGTGGGCCGCCCGCTCCATCGCCGAGCCCGCCGGGGCGACCACCAGGAACCGGCGCGCCGCCTCGGCGCCGCGGAGCCCCGACTCCGCGAACGTCCGGCCGAAGACCCGCCGGAGGGTGTCGGCCTCGACGCTCTCACCCGCCACCACCACGAACGTGCGGTCCAGGCCCTCGTCGAGGACCGCCGCCACCTCGTGCGGGTCGGTGGTGTCGAGGACGGTCAGCGCGGCGCCCGCCGTGCGGCACGCGGCCTCCGCCGCGAGGACGGGCCCGCCCGCGCCCACGAGCACGATCCGGTCGAGGCCCGCGTCGCGCGCCTCGGCCGCCGGCCCGGCCAGCCGGGCCGCCAGCGACCGCGAGGTCTCCGGCAGCCCCAGCCAGCCCAGCCTGCGGGCGGCGAGCGGGGCCGCGTCCGGGCCCCACAGCTTGGCGTTGCGCGACGCCAGCGACCCGGGCACGCCGTCGGAGACGAGACGGTCGAGGACCGTCTCGCTCTCGTCGACGACCGGGCCGCGGATGGTGACCGAGATCCCCCCGGCGGCCACCACCGACGTCACGCGCCGGCCCTCTTGGACTCCAGTTCGCCCTTGACCGTGCCGAGCAGCTCGGTCCAGGACGCCTCGAACTTCTCGACGCCCTCCTCCTCCAGCACCCGGACGACGTCGTCGTAGTCGACGCCGACGTCCTTCAGCGCCGCCATGTGCGCGCGGGCGTCGTCGTAGTTGTTCCGGACGGTGTCGCCGCGGACCTCGCCCTGCTCCGCCTCCGCGTCCAGCGTGGCCTCCGGCATCGTGTTCACGGTGCCCGGCGCGACCAGCTCGTCCACGTACAGGGTCGCCTTGAGGTTCGGGTCCTTCACGCCGGTCGAGGCCCACAGCGGCCGCTGGGGACGGGCCCCGGCGTCCTTCAGCGCCTTCCACCGGTCGGTGGCGAACTTCTCCTCGAACAGCGCGTACGCGAGGCGGGCGTTGGCGACGCCGGCCTTGGACCGCAGCGCCTTCGCCTCGTCCGAGCCGATCTTGTCGAGCCGCTTGTCGATCTCGGTGTCCACCCGGCTGACGAAGAACGACGCCACCGACGCGATCCCCGACAGGTCGTGCCCGTTCTCCCGGGCCCGCTCCAGGCCCTCGAAGAACGCGTCGATCACCTTGCCGTAGCGCTCCAGCGAGAAGATCAGCGTCACGTTCACGCTGATGCCCTCGGCGAGCGTCCGCGTGATCGCCGGCAGCCCGTCCTCGGTCGCGGGGATCTTGATGTAGAGGTTCGGCCGGTCGACCATCCACCACAGCGCCTTCGCCTCGGCGACGGTCTTCTCCGCGTCGCGCGCGAGCCGCGGGTCGACCTCCAGCGACACGCACCCGTCCAGGCGGTCGGTCCGGTCGAACACCGGCCGCAGCACGTCGCAGCCCCAGCGGATGTCGTAGGTGGTGATCGCGCGCACCGCCTCCTCGACGTCCACGCCGCGGACGGCCAGGTCGCGCACCTGGTCGTCGTACGCCGAGCCCTTGCCCAGCGCCTTGGCGAAGATCGTCGGATTGGAGGTCACACCGACGACGTGCTTGTCCTTGACGAGCTGCTCCAGGTTGCCCGTCCGCAGCCGCTCCCGGCTGATGTCGTCCAGCCAGATCGAGACGCCCTCGTCCGAGAGCCGCTTCAGATTGTCACTCATAGCCACTTCTCCTCGTCATCGAGTTCGCGGGGGGCCGGCGGCCGCCCCCGGGCCCGGGCCCCGCCGCGCGGCGGGACCCGGCCCGAGGAGTCAGTTGCCGGTGGTCGAGCCGCGCCCGGCGTCCTGCACGCCGGCCTTGATCAGGCTGGCCTTGGCCGCCGCGACGACCCGCTCCGGAGTCAGCCCGAACTGCTGGTACAGCGTCTTGTAGTCGGCGGACGCGCCGAAGTGCTCCAGGCTCACCGACTCGCCGGCGTCGCCGACGTAGGAGCGCCAGCCGAGCGCGACGCCGGCCTCCACCGAGACGCGGGCGCGCACGCCGGGCGGCAGCACCTGCTGCTTGTAGGAGTCGCTCTGCTCCTCGAACCACTCCACGCACGGCATCGACACCACGCGCGTCGGGGTGCCCTCCGCCTGGAGCGCCGCGCGCGCCTCCAGCGCGAGCGCGACCTCGCTGCCGGTCGCGATGAGGATCACCTCGGGACGGCCGCCGTCGGCGTCGGCCAGCACGTAGCCGCCCTTCGCGACGCCGTCCGCGGACGCGTACTCGCCGCCGCGCTCCAGCGTCGGCAGCTTCTGCCGGGTCAGCGCGAGCCCCGCCGGTCGGTCGGTGTGCTCCAGGACCGTCCGCCACGCGACCGCCGTCTCGTTGGCGTCCGCCGGGCGGACCACGTCCAGGCCCGGGATGGCGCGCAGCGCCCAGAGCTGCTCGACCGGCTGGTGCGTCGGGCCGTCCTCGCCCAGGCCGATCGAGTCGTGCGTCCACACGTACGTCACCGGCAGCTTCATCAGCGCCGCGAGCCGCACCGCGGGCCGCATGTAGTCACTGAAGATCAGGAACGTGCCGCCGTACGGGCGGGTGCCGCCGTGCAGCGCGATGCCGTTGCAGATCGCGCCCATGGCGTGCTCGCGGACGCCGAAGTGCAGCGTCCGCCCGTACCGGTCGCCCGGGAACTCCTTGGTCTGGAACTCCTCGGGGATGAACGACGGCTCGCCCTTCATCGTCGTGTTGTTGCTCTCGGCCAGGTCCGCCGAGCCGCCCCACAGCTCCGGCAGCACCGGCGCCAGCGCGGTCAGCACCTCGCCGGACGCGGCGCGGGTCGCGAGGTCCTTGCCGGCCTCGAACACCGGGAGCTTCGCCTCCCAGCCCGCCGGCAGGACGCGCCCCGCGAGCCGGTCGTACTCGGCGGCGCGCTCCGGGTTCGACTCGCGCCAGGCCGCGTACGCCTCGTTCCACTGGGCGTGCAGCTCCCGGCCGCGGTCGGACACCTCTCGGGCGTGCGCCAGCACGTCCTCCGGGACCTGGAACGTCTCGTCCGGGTCGAGCCCGAGGATCCGCTTGGTCGCGGCCACCTCGTCCGCCCCGATCGCCGAGCCGTGGATCTTGCCGGTGTTCTTCTTGTTCGGCGCGGGCCAGCCGATGATCGTGCGCAGCGCGATGAACGACGGCCGCGACGTCTCCGCCTTCGCCGCCTCGAATGCCGCCGCGAGCGCCTCCACGTTCTCGTGGTAGTCGCCGTCCGCGGTCCAGTCGACGGTGTGCACGTCCCAGCCGTACGCCTCGTACCGGGCCCGGACGTTCTCCGACAGCGCGATCGCGGTGTCGTCCTCGATCGAGATGTGGTTGTCGTCGTACAGCAGCACCAGGTTGCCGAGCCGCTGGTGCGCCGCCAGCGAGCTCGCCTCGTGGCTGATGCCCTCCTCGATGTCGCCGTCCGACGCGAACGCCCAGATGGTGTGGTCGAAGGGGGACTCGCCCTGCGGCGCGTCCGGGTCGAAGAGGCCGCGCTCACGGCGCGCCGCCATCGCCATCCCGACCGCGTTCGCGATGCCCTGCCCCAGCGGGCCCGTCGTCGTCTCGACGCCCGCGGTGTGCCCGTGCTCCGGGTGGCCCGGGGTGAGGCTGCCCCACTTCCGCAGCGACTTCAGGTCGTCCAGCGTCAGGGGGTAACCCGACAGGTACAGCTGGATGTAAAGGGTCAGGCTGGAGTGCCCGCAGGAGAGCACGAACCTGTCCCTGCCCGCCCAGTCCGGGTCCGTCGGGTCGTGCCGAAGGAACCGCTGGAAGAGAAGGTAGGCGGCGGGCGCGAGGCTCATGGCCGTCCCGGGGTGACCGGAGCCCGCTTCCTCGACCGCGTCCATGGCGAGGGCGCGGACCACGTCCACCGCCCTGCGGTCCAGATCGGACCATTCAAACGTGCTGTTGTCCCCACTCACGGAACGCCAGGCTCCTCTCGAACCGCTTCGTTACAGAACCACTCATCGCGATGTGACTCCCGCGGACGCGGCCCGTCCTCCGCCGCGGCCCCGTGGTGGAAACGTCCGGCGGCGCCGTGCGTCTTCCCTCGGCCCCGTACGGCCACCCGGCGGGTGGCCGGCGAAGATCATGCCGCGCCCTCGGCGAGCCTATCGCGCGGGCGGGCCGCCGCAGGCGAGCGCGGACGCGCCGCGACCGGCACCGCTCGCGGCACCGGCCCGAGGTACCGGTCCGCACCGCACTCCGACCCTTGCCCGATCGTTTCCCCGGCTAACCCCCCGCCCGGGTGAACCCGCGGGGGGATCACGCCCCGCCCGGTCGGGGCGCCCGCCCGGCGCGTCCGGTGCCCCGGTGCTCGACCCCCGGAGGGGGCGGACTACAGTGATTGCGCGGTTGCCGGCAGCGGCCGCGCCATCTTCACCAAGCCGAAGTCGCACCAGCCGAGGCCGGCCCGCGGGGGCACCGCCGAGGCGGACACGCGACTACCCATCCCTAGTTGGACGTGGACCCGATTGTGACGGTGCTCAGTAACAAGCGCGGGGTCGATCTCGACGAGCAGGTGCCGGGGGCGCCTGCGGCCCCCTTCGAGGACGGCGCCGAGCCGGCCGGCGGCCCGCCGGCCGCGCGCCGGCCGATCGGCGCGAGCGTGCGCGCCTACGTGGCGCTCACCAAGCCGCGCGTGATCGAGCTGCTCCTGATCACCACCATCCCGGTGATGTTCCTCGCCGAGCGGGGCGTCCCGCCGCTGTCCACCGTGCTGCTGACGTTCGCGTTCGGCGCCATGTCGGCCGGCGCCGCCAACGCGGTCAACTGCTACATCGACCGCGACATCGACGCCAAGATGCGCCGCACCCGGCGCCGCCCGCTCGCGCGGCACCAAGTCAGCCCGGCCCGCGCGCTGACCTTCGGGATCACGCTGGCCGTCGTGTCCACCGCGGGGTTCCTCCTCACGGTCAACGCGGTCGCCGCGGCCGGGTCGCTGTTCGCGATCCTGTTCTACGTCTTCGTGTACTCGCTGCTGCTCAAGCGCCGGACGTCCCAGAACGTCGTCTGGGGCGGCATCGCCGGGTGCATGCCCGTCCTCATCGGCTGGGCCGCGATCACCGGCGGCCTCGCGTGGACCCCGCTCGTCCTGTTCGGCGTCGTCTTCCTCTGGACGCCGCCGCACACCTGGACGCTCGCGATGCGCTACCGCGAGGACTACGCCGTCGCCAAGGTCCCGATGCTGCCCGTCGTCGCGACCGAGCGCCGCGTCGTCACCGAGAGCCTCGCCTACACCTACGCCACCGTCGCCTGCTCGCTGCTGCTGTGGCCCGTGGCCGGGATGGGCCCGGTCTACGGCGCCGTCGCCGTCGTCCTCGGCCTCGTGTTCCTCGCCGAGGGGCACCGGCTGCTCAAGGCCGTCCGCGCCGGGGTGACGGGCGTCCACTTGCGGCCGATGCGCTTCTTCCACCTCTCCAACGTCTACCTGGCGCTGCTGTTCACCGCCGTGGCCGTGGACCCGCTGCTCCACTGATCCCGTCCGTCACGATCGGTGACTTACCCCGCTTAGCGCTCCGCCTCCACGCCCGTTACGCTCGCGTCATGGCCCCTGTGGACCCGAAAGCGGTGCTCGAAGGACGGATCCCGGGACGGCCCCCCGTCGCCCTCATCGCGGGACTGACCGTCTCCACCCTGTGCGCCGTCGTCGCGCTCGGCGTGGACGCCCTCTACGGCGGCGCGGGCTTCTGGGTCGGCGTGATCCTCGCGATCCTGCCGATCCCTCTGCTGGTCGCGCTCGCCCTCACCCTGGACCGGCTGGAGCCCGAACCGCCCCGCGCGCTCGTGTTCTCGTTCATGTGGGGCGCCGGCGTCGCCGTCCTCGGCGCCCTCGTCCTCAACACCCTCGGCCTGCTGTACGTCACCGTCCCGATCTTCGGGGAGGTGAAGGGCCACTTCGTCAGCGCCACCTTCGGCGCGCCCCTGATCGAGGAGTCGCTGAAGGGCGCCGTCCTGTTCGGCATGCTGTGGTTCCGCCGCAACGAGATCGACGGGTTCGCGGACGGGCTGATCTACGCCGCGATGGTCGGCCTCGGCTTCGCGATGATGGAGAACATCACCTACTACATGCGCGCCTTCGACGACGGCGGCGCCCACCAGCTCCAGTCGGTGTTCATCCTGCGCGGCCTGATCGCGCCGCTCAGCCATCCGCTGTTCACGTCCATGACCGGGCTCGGCGTCGCCTACGCCGCCACCCACCGGCGCGGCCAGCTCCTCGCTCCGCTCGCCGGCCTGCTCGGCGCCATGGTCCTGCACGGCCTCTGGAACGGCGCCACCTCGTTCGGCCTCGGCGGCCTCGGCATCGTCTACCTGCTCGACTTCGGCGTCCTGATCACCCTGATCGTCATCGTCGCCGTGGAGCGCCGCCACACCGTCCGGCGCATCGAGGCGTACCTGCCGATGTACCAGGGCACCGGCCTCGTCACGCCGCACGACATCCGCATGCTCCGGTCGATCCCGGCCCGCCGCGCCGCCCGCCGCTGGGCCCGCTCCGTCGGCGGCGCTCCCGCCGGCCGCGCCATGGTCGACTACCAGCTCGCCGCGACGGAGCTGGCGCTGCTCCACAAGCGCGCCGAGCGCGGCGTCGCCGAACCGCACTGGTTCGCCGGCCGCCGCGAGGCGCTCCTCGGCCTGATGGCCCTCGCCAGGCAGGCGTTCCTGCGCACCCCGCCGCGCATGGACGCGGGCCCGCCGTGGGCCCCGCAGGGCCCCTCCGGGTTCCTGCCGCCCCGGGCGCCGGGCCCTTACGGCGTGTAGCCCGCGCCGCGAAACGCCCTGGCCGGGGGTCGCGGCGCCCCCACGGGCCCCCGGCCATACGATGGTCCCCGTGGCTGAGCGATCGTCGTCCCCGAACCCGTTGACCCGCGCCCGCGACGCCGTGTGGCATCCCACCCCGGGATCCCTGCGGCTCCTGGCGCTGCTCGGCGTGCTCGGCAACGCGATGATCGTCGCCACGGGCGGCGCCGTCCGGGTCACCAAGTCCGGCCTCGGCTGCCCCGAGTGGCCGCGCTGCACCGGCGACAGCCTCGTCCCGACCCACAGCGCCGAGCACCCGGCGCTGAACATGTCGATCGAGTTCGGCAACCGCATGCTGACGTTCGTCGTCCTCGCCGTCGGCTTCCTGGTGTTCGTCGCCGCGCTCCGCCTCCGCCCCCGCCGCCGCGCCCTGGTCGGCTGGGCCGTGGCGCAGCCCATGAGCGTCGTCGCGCAGGCCGTGATCGGGGGCATTGTGGTGCTCACCGAACTGCACCCGGCGTCCGTCGCGCTCCACTTCCTCGTCTCGCCCGCGCTGCTTGTCTTCTGCGTGATCCTCTGGGTCCGCGCGGGTGAAGGCGACGCCCCGCCCCGCCCTCTGGTCGGCCCCCGCACGCGCCGCCTCGCCGCCGTGCTCCTGGTGGCCTGCGGCGCCGTCCTCGTGGCGGGCACCGTCGTCACCGGCACCGGCCCGCACGCCGGCGACGCCGACTCCCGCCGCTGGGGCTTCAACATCGAGGACGTCACCCGCGTCCACAGCGCCCTCGCCTGGATCACCGTCGCGCTGACCGTCGCGACCGCCGTCGTGCTGCACCGCACGGACGCCCCGCCGGCCGCCCGCCGCCGCGTCCACGAGCTGATCGCCCTGGAGCTCGCGCAGGGCGCGGTCGGCTACGTCCAGTACTTCCTGGGCGTCCCGGCGCCCCTGGTCGTCCTCCACATGCTCGGCGCGGTCCTCATGTGGATCGCCGCCTGGCGCCTGGCCCTCTCCCTCCGCGACCGAGGCCCCCTGACCCGCCCCGCAGAGCCGAAGCCCGTCACCGCGACCAAGCAAACCCCGCAACCCGCCTAACCCACGCCCTGGAACCGGATGCCCAGGACGGCGATGGACGGCCGCGCCGGGGCACCCGATCAGGTGGGGTTGAGGAAGGCTTTTAGGCGGGTTAGGGGCCAGGTGTTGATTACGTCGTCTGGGGTCAGCCAGCCGCGTTGGGCGGTGCCTACGCCGTAGCGGATGTTGCGGTGGTGGCCCAGGGAGTGGGCGTCGGTGTCGATGGCGAACTTGACGCCGAGGCGCTGGGCGCGGCGGATCAGGTCGGCGGGGAGGTCCAGGCGGTCGGGGAAGCTGTCGATCTCCATGGCGGTGCCGGTGCGGGCGGCGGCGCGGAAGACCTCGTCCCAGTCGGCGTCGACCGGAGGGCGCCGGCCGATGCTGCGGGCGGTGGGGTGGCCGATGACGTGGACGTGCGGGTTCTCGCAGGCGCGGACGAGGCGGCGGGTCATGGTCGCCTGGTCCTGGGTGAAGTGGGAGTGGATCGAGGCCACGCAGACGTCGAAGCCGGACAGGAAGTCGGCGTCCCAGTCGACGTCGCCCTCGGGGCCGATGTTCAGCTCGGTGCCGTGGAGGAGGACGAGGTCGGGGTACTCCTTCTGGAGCTCGCGGATCCGCTCGCGCTGGGCGAGCATCTTCTCGTCGGTCATGCGCTGCATGACGAGGTCCGGGGCGTGGTCGGTGATCGCGTAGTACTCCAGGCCGCGGGCGCGCGCGGCGGCGGCCATGTCCTCCAGCGAGGCGATGCCGTCGGTGAGGTCGGTGTGACTGTGCAGGTCGCCGCGCAGGTCGTCGACGGTGACGAGGCGGGGGAGGGCGTCCTTGAGGGCCGCCTCGATCTCGCCGCCGTCCTCGCGGAGCGCCGGGTGGATCCACGGGAGGCCGAGGTGCTCGTAGACCTCCTCCTCGGTGGCGGAGACGATCAGATCGCCGGACTCGGCGTGGAACAGGCCGTACTCGGAGAGCTTGAGGCCGGCCCGCACCGCGATCTCGCGGGTGCGGATGTTGTGGGCCTGGGAGCCGGTGAAGTACTGCAGGGCGGCGCCCCATGACTCGGGTGGGATGACGCGGAGGTCGACCTGGAGGCCCTTGGGGGTGCGGATCGAGGTCTTCTTGTCGCCGGACGCGACGATCTCGGCGGCGAGGGGCAGCGCGGTGAACGCCTCCATGATCGGACGGGGGTCGCGGGACGCGGCGAGGACGTCGACGTCGCCGATCGTCTCGCGCATGCGGCGCAGGGAGCCCGCGTGGGCGCAGCGCTCGACCTGGGGCAGCGCGGAGAGCGCGGCGACGATCTCGTCGGCGACGCTCGCGGCGGCGTCGACCAGGACGCGCTCGCCGGCGCTGCGCAGCAGCTCGATGCCGCGGAGGATGTTCTCCTCGGTCTTGGCGCCGAAGCCCTTGAGGCCGCGCAGCCGGCCCTCGCCGATCGCGGTGGCGAGCTCGTCGACGGAGGAGACGCCGAGCTCGTCGTAGAGCGCGAGGGCCTTCTTCGGGCCGAGGGTGGGGATCTCGGTGAGCGCCCGGACGCCCGCGGGGATCTGGAGCCGCAGCTCCTCGACCTGCCGGATCGTGCCCGTGGCGTTGTAGTCGAGGACCTTCTTGGCGATCGCGTCGCCGACGGCGGGGATCGCGCGGAGCCCGGCGAGGTCGAGGCCGGCGATGTCGCCGGGGTGGCCGGCGATCGCCCGCGCGGCCTTCTCGTACGCCCTGATCTTGAACGCGTCGCCGCCCGTGATCGACAGCAGGTCGGCCAGTTCCTGGATGAGGGCCGCAGCCTCGTCGTTCGCCCGTGCCATGCGGCCGAGTCTAGGGGCCGGGTACGACGTTCCCGGAGATCAGACCCGTCCGGAGGGCGTCAGCGCAGCGGTGCCACGGGGCCGTCGGGGCGGCTGAGGCGCGCCTCCAGGACCTCGCCGGCGATCGCGGACACCTCGTCCTCGGGGAGGGCGCGGTAGCCGTCCTCGGTGACCACGGCGACGGTCGGGTAGATGCGCCGGACGGGGTCCGGGCCGCCGGTGGCGGAGTCGTCGTCGGCGGCGTCGTACAGCGCCTGGACGCACACGGTCGCGGCGTCCCACTCGGAGAGGTCGCGGCGGTAGAGCTTCTTGAGGGCGCCCAGGGCGTAGGGCGAGCCGGAGCCGTCCGCGTGGTAGTCGCGGGCCTCCTGCGGGGCGCCGGTGATGTCGTAGGTGTAGATCCGCCCCGTGCCGGTGTCGGGCTCGTATCCGGCGAGCAGCGGGACGACCGCGAGGCCCTGCATCGCCTGCGCGAGGTTGGCCTGGATGACGGCGCCGAGCCGGCGGGCCTTCCCCGGCAGCGACAGCGGGACGGTCTCCATCTTCTCGTAGTGCTCCAGCTCGACCTGGAAGAGGCGGACCATCTCCAGGGCCAGCCCCACCGTGCCGGCGAACGCCACCGCCGAGTACTCGTCGGCGCGCTGGACCTTGTCCAGGTGGCGGTAGGCGATGCGGTTGCCCTGCGTGGCGCGCCGGTCGCCGGCGATCATGACGCCGCCGGGGAACGTGAGCGCGAGGATGGTCGTCCCGTGCGGCAGCTCCGGTGCCGTCCCCGCGCCCGGTACCCGGTTGACGGGCAGGAGGTCGGGGGAGTGGAGGCGTAGGAAGTCGACGAAGGACGGCACACCCGCCTCGAAGAACTCGGGCGGCAGTCCCTGCTCGTCGATCCGGCCCGTCACGGCGGCTCCCCTCGGCATGCGGCTGGCGTTCCGCCTTGATCCTTGCACGGCGCGGAGGGTGGTCGCCACTATGTCCGCGACCGACCGTACCGGTAGGAAACCTAGGGACTTTCGGTCTTTTCGGCGCCCACTCGGACGATCTTGAGGGTCGACCGCTATTCCGCCGACCTGGGGCGCGGACGTTTTCCCGGTGAAAGGAGGCGGGGCTCTTGCGCCGAAATGCGGACCGTCCGGATGATCTTGCGCAGTCACAGCGGCCGGACCCCGGCCGGAGAGGAGACAACCATGTCGCGTCTCGTCGATCGCCTGCTCGTGCGGGTCGCCCACAAGGCGACCGCCGATGCCGGATGCAGCAACTACTACTACTGCTCGGGCGGCGTGAAGTACCTGCGCCAATGCTGCCTGAACGAGGGGTGCACCACCGTGAAGGTCGGCAAGTGCTGATCTGCTGACCCGATGGCCGAGGCGGGCGGCGGCGTCCGGCGCCGCCGCCCGCCGCCCGTCCGGAAGGGGACGGTGTGGACTACCTGCACGTGGGGTGCGCCTGCCTCGTCGGGCTCGTGCTCCTCGTCTCCGCGGCCGCCAAGGCGCGGGACATGGACGGGTTCGCGGCCTCGGTGCCGCGCCTGCTCCCGTTCCACGCGGGGGCCGCGGCCGTCCGGCGCCTGGCCGTCGCGGTCGTGGCGCTGGAGGCGGCCGTTCCGGTGTGCCTCGCCGTGCCGTGGACCCGGCCGCTCGGCTTCGGCGCGGCGTGCGCGCTGCTGGCCGCCTTCACCACCGCGATCGGCCGCGTCGTGGCCGCGGG
>NZ_CAACUY010000219.1 GCF_900659615.1 Actinomadura fibrosa
GCCGGGAGCGGGGCGACGACGACGGCGAGCGCCGCGCGCCGCGCCGCCGCCGGACCCGCCGCGGCGACGACTCCGGCCAGCGCAACTCCTGACCGGGTTTCCGACGATGACCGACCGGCCTGCCCGTGCGAGGGCAGGCCGGTCGGCCGCTTTCTCATCCTGTGCACCTCGTGCACCGCGTGCACGACCCCGTCTCCGAACCACGAATGCGAGCGACACGTGACCCTGCCGGCGAGGGCGCAGGAGCCCGGCACCACCACCACGATCTCCACCGACGGCGCCGGCGCGGTGCGCCGCACCGTGCTGCCCGGCGGGCTGCGCGTGATCACCGAGACGATGCCGACGGTGCGGTCCGCGGCGTTCGGCATCTGGGCCGGCGTCGGGTCGCGCGACGAGGCGGTCGCGGACGCGGGCGCCAGCCACTACCTGGAGCACGTGCTCTTCAAGGGCACCGAGACCCGGTCCGCGCTGGAGATCTCCGCGGCGATGGACGCGGTCGGCGGCGACCTCAACGCGTTCACGGCCAAGGAGTACACCTGCTACTACGCGCGGGTGCTGGACTCCGACCTCCCGCTCGCCGTGGACGTCGTCTCCGACATGGTCGCGGCGTCGGTCAACCGCCCGGAGGACGTCGAGGCGGAGCGCGGGGTGATCCTCGAAGAGATCCACATGCGCGACGACGACCCCGGCGACCTGATCCACGACGAGTTCGCCCTCGCGCTGTACGGCGACACCCCGCTCGGCCGCCCCATCCTCGGCACCGAGGAGTCGATCAACGCGCTTGGGCGGGACCGGATCCACGGCTACTACCGCGATCACTACGTCCCGCCGAACCTGGTCGTGTCTGTCGCGGGCAACATCGACCACGACGAGGTCGTGGGGCTGGTGCGCCGCGCGTTCGCCCGGCACCTGACCGGCGACGCCGCCCCGGCCGCGCCCCGCGTGAACGGCGGCCCGGCGCCCGTCGCCCCGTCCACCCGCGTGATCGACAAGGACACCGAGCAGGCCCACATCGTCCTCGGCGCCGCCGGCGTCTCCCGGACCGACGACCGCCGCTTCGCGCTCGGCGTGCTGAACGCGGCGCTCGGCGGCGGCATGTCGTCGCGGCTGTTCCAGGAGATCCGCGAGAAGCGCGGGCTCGCCTACTCGGTCTACAGCTACACGGCCCAGTACGCCGACTCGGGGATCTTCGGCGTCTACGCGGGCTGCCAGCCGGGCAAGGTCGAGGAGGTCCTGTCGATCTGCCGCGACGAGGTCGCGAAGGCCGCCGCGCAGGGGCTGGACGACGAGGAGCTGGAGCGCGGCAAAGGCCAGCTCCGCGGCGCGATGGTCCTCGGCCTGGAGGACACCGGGTCCCGGATGAGCCGCATCGGCAAGAGCGAGCTCGTGTACGAGTCCCTGCTGCCGGTGGACGACGTCCTGGCCCGCATCGAGGCCGTGACGCCCGACGACGTCCGGGCGATCGCGCACGAGGTGCTGGAGGCCCCGCAGGCCCTCACGGTGATCGGCCCGGTCGGCGACCGCGACTTCACCCTCTAAGCCTTATCTACTCGCACAACACTCACACACTCTGCGCGGCCTCCGGTCGCCCGGCGCCCGTTCATGCTTCGGGGTGTTTCGGGATGGTTACGCTCCGTGCATGATCGGGTATCGGCCGGTCATGAGGATCCTCGTTCGAGTCGTGATCTCGGCGGTGGCGCTCTGGGTGGCGGCGGCGCTGCTGGACGGCATCGAGGTCACGGCGGGAAGCACGGCCGAGCGGGCACTCACGCTGCTCGCGGTGGCCGTGCTCTTCGGTGTGGTGAACGCCGTGCTCAAGCCGGTGATCAAGGTGCTGGGCTGCGCGTTCTACGTGCTCACGCTCGGGCTGTTCGCGCTCGTGGTGAACGCCGCGCTGCTGCTGCTGACGAGCCGGCTCGCCGGCCGGCTCGACCTGCCGTTCCACGTCGAGTGGTTCTGGCCCGCGTTCTGGGGGGCGATCATCATCGGCGTCGTGAGCTGGCTGCTCAACCTCTTCGTCGCGGACGACTGACTCCGCCTTGTTAAGCGGACCATAGTCCGCTAATCTCGGAGACGGACCACAGTCCGCTTCGAGAGGATTTCTCATGTCCCGCCTTCTGCACATCTCCGCCTCGCCCCGCGGCGCCGCCTCCGAGTCCCGCGCGATCGCCGACGCCTTCCTGGACGCCTACCGCGAGACCCACGGCGACGCCGTCGACCACTACGACCTGTGGGACGGCACGCTCCCCGCGTTCGGCCCCGCCGCCGCGGGCGCCAAGATGTCCGTCTTCGCCGGATCGGAGCCCACCGGGGAGCAGGCCGCCGCCTGGGAGGCCGCCCGCGCCGTCTTCGAGCGGTTCGACTCCTACGACCGCTACCTGTTCAGCGTCCCCATGTGGAACTCGGGCGTCCCGTACGTCCTCAAGCAGTTCATCGACGTCGTCTCGCAGCCCGGCTGGGTGTTCGGCTTCTCCCCGGACACCGGCTACAGCGGCCTCCTGCGGGGCAAGAAGGCCGCCGTCGTCTACACCAGCGCCGTCTACGGGCCGGGCCGGCCGCCCGCGTTCGGCGCCGACTTCCAGGCGCCGTTCCTCGACGGCTGGCTCCGCTGGGCGGGCATCACCGACATCGAGACCGTCGCCTTCCGTCCCGACCTCGTCACCGCGGACGCCGACGCGGGCCGCCGCACCGCGCACGCCGAGGCCAGGGAGCTGGGCAAGCGCTTCTGACCGGTAGGCTCGGGCGCACGCTAGCCGGGAGGAACCGTGATCAAGGTTGGGGTGCTGGGCGCGCGGGGCCGCATGGGCTCCGAGGTGTGCCGTGCCGTGCAGGGCGCCGACGACATGGAGCTCGTCGCCGCCGTCGACCAGGGGGACGCGCTCGACGCGCTGACCCCCGCCGAGGTCGTCGTCGACTTCACCCATCCCGGCGTCGTCATGGACAACCTCGAATGGTGCGTGAAGCAGGGCCTGCACGCCGTCGTCGGCACCAGCGGCTTCGAGCCGTCCCGCATCGACACCGTCCGGTCCTGGCTCGCCGGCTCGCCGTCGGGCAACGTGCTCATCGCCCCGAACTTCGGGATCGGCGCCGTCCTCATGATGCACTTCGCGCAGAAGGCGGCGCCGTTCTTCGAGTCCGTCGAGGTCGTCGAGACGCACCACCCCAACAAGGCGGACGCCCCGTCCGGCACCGCCTACCGCACCGCCGAGCTGATCGCCGCGGCCCGCGCCGAGGCGGGCGTCGCCCCCTCGCCGGACGCCACCACGTCCGAGATCGACGGTGCGCGGGGCGCCGACGTCGAGGGGGTCCGCGTGCACGCCGTCCGCCTCGCCGGGGCCGTCGCGCACCAGGAGGTCGTCCTCGGCGGGCACGGCGAGATCTTCACCCTCCGGCACGACTCCATGAACCGCGAGTCGTTCATGCCGGGCGTGCTCCTCGCCGTCCGCAAGGTGATCGACCAGCCCGACCGCCTCGTCATCGGCATCGAGAACCTGCTCGGCCTGTGAAGGACCTCGCCGCATGATGGACTTCGCCGGGGAACCCTGGGACTACCTCGCCGCCTCCGAGGCGATCGACATCGAGCACCCGCTCGTCGTGGCGACCGCCTCGGAGCTGCGCACCGGCGACGACATCGCCTACGCGCGCTCGGCGTTCGAGTACGTCCGCGACCAGGTCACCCACTCCATGGACGCGGACGACCCCCGCGTGCCCTGGCGCGCCTCCGACGTCCTGGAGGAGCGCACGGGCCTCTGCTACGCCAAGTCCCACGCCTACGTCGCCCTCCTCCGCGCGGGCGGCGTCCAGGCGGGCCTGTGCTACCAGATCGTGGACGGTGTCGTGCACGGCCTCACCGCCGCGCTCATCGACGACCGCTGGGTGCACCTCGACCCCCGCGGCAACAAGCCGGGGCTGGACGTCCAGTTCTCCGCCTCGGAGGACCGGCTGGCCTACCCGTCCGTCCCCGTCCTGCCGACGGTCCACGCCGTCCCGCACCCGACCGTCCTGAAGGCCCTGCGCGGAATGCGCAGGCTGACCCCCGAGGCTCTTCCCACAGCCCTCTGACGGCTCGTCAGTCGTCGAGGGCCGCCAGGTCCAGGTGGGCGAGGCGGTCCGGGTCCGCCAGGATGTCGATCGCCACGACCCTGCCGTCCGCGATCGTGAACGACAGCACGGAGACGGGGCGCCCGTCCACGCTGCTGACGATCCCGGTGGCGCCGTTGACCAGGGCGGGCCGGGATTCGTGCGCGAGCCGCCGGAACAGCAGCGCCTGCTCCGCGACCGCGCGGGCACCGCGGATCTCCGTCCAGCCGCCCTCGGGGCCGCCGCCGTCGGCGCGCAGCACCACGTCCGGGTCGAGGACGGCGACGAGCGCCTCCAGGTCCCCGCCGCGCGCCGCCGCCTGGAACGCCTCCATGACCTCGCGCTGCCGCTTCAGGTCGCGGTCCGGCACCGGCGCGGCGCCCCGGACCCGGCGCCGGGCCCGGCTCGCCATCTGCCGCGCCGCGGCCGGGGACCGGCCCACGATCTCCGCGATCTCCTCGAACGGCACCCCGAACATGTCGTGCAGGACGAACGCCAGCCGCTCGGCGGGCGCCAGCGACTGGAGGACCACCAGCAGGGCCAGCCCCACCGAGTCGGCGACCAGCGCCTCCTGCTCGGGGTCGATCCCGTCGGCGGGACTGACCACCGGGTCCGGCAGCCGCTCGTCCAGCGGCGTCTCCCGCCGGGACGTCCGGGACCGCAGCATGTCCAGGCAGACCCGTCCGACGACCGTGGTCAGCCACCCGCCCAGGTTCTCCACGGCGCTCGTGTCGGTCCGGCTGAGCCGCAGCCACGCCTCCTGGACGGCGTCGTCCGCCTCGGTGAGGGACCCGAGCATCCGGTAGGCGACGGCCCGCAGGTGCCCGCGGTGCGCCTCGAACCGGTCCGCCAGGAACTCGTGCTCGTCCATGGTCGCGTTCCCCCTCATCGAGTGCGTCACAGCACTGACGTCCCGACCGGCCCGGATGTGACCGGCGACGCCGCGGCCCGCTCGTGATCGGGAACGCACCCGTCGGGCGGGATCATACGCCGCGCGAGGTTTGGGGGAAGTGCTTCCCGATGGGGTGGGGGCGGTGTTGTGCCGGGATTGCGGGGCGTTTAGCGTTCGGCGGGAGCTCTTGAGGCGGGAGGTCTTCATGGACGACGCGGTCGCGCGGGAGATGTGGAAGGCGCTGGAGCCCCTGCACACGGTGACGTACTTCTCACCGGAGTGCATCGGCGCGAACAAGGAGGTCGGACTCAGGGGGTACTGGATGGGGTACTTCGGGAGCCGCGGAGCGCCCCTCGGGCCCGTCCCGCCGGGTGTCGTGGAGGCGACGTTCTACGGGTTCAGCCCGGCGCGGGTGCGGCGGGCCGTCCCGGACGCGTGGCGGTTCGCGGCGCCGGAGAGCATCCTCGCCGCACGGGCGCGGGCGGCGGCCGACGCGCTGCGGCGGGCGGCGCCGGGCATCGGGGACGCCGCCCCGGCGCTCGTGCCGCGGCTGAGGGAGGTCGTCGGCGCGGCCGACGGGTCAGGGCGAACGCTGTTCGCGGCCAACCGGGACCTGGAGCCGCCGGACGAGCCGGTGGAGGCGCTCTGGCAGCTCACGACGTCACTGCGGGAGCACCGCGGCGACGGGCACATCGCCGTGCTCGCGGCGGAGGGGCTGAACGGGCTCCAGGCCAACGTGCTGGCGGCCGCGACGAGCCCCGTGGACGGCGAGTGGCTCAGGGAGAGCCGCGGCTGGTCGCGGGAGGAGTGGGACGCGGCGGCCGAGGCGCTCGCCGGGCGCGGGCTCCTGGACGGGGACGAGCCCACCGAGGCGGGCCGGGCCCTCAAGGCGGAGATCGAGCGGCGCACCGACGCGCTGGCCGCGCCGCCCTACCGGGTGCTGGACGACCCGGAAGGGCTGTTCGCGGACCTGGCGCCGCTCGCCCGCGCCGTGACGGAGGCGGGCGACATGCCGTTCCCCAACCCGATCGGCCTGCCCAGGCTCTAGAACGACAGCTTCTTGGGCGCGGACGGCTCGGCGGTCGCGGGGACGGTCCGGTCGATGCCCGCGGCGGCGTAGGCGGCCTGCTCGTCGAGGGTCTCGTGTTCGAGGAGGGCCATGGCGAGGGAGTCCAGCTTGTCGCGGTTGGCGCGGAGCGTCCGGAGGGCCTCGGCGTAGCACTCGTCGACGATGCGGCGGGCCTCCAGGTCCACGGCGTCCAGGGTGCCCTGGGCGGCGTACTGGCCCATCGGGTCCATGCCGTCGGGAGGCAGGATCGACAGGGGGCCGACCTTCTGCGACATGCCCCAGCGGCCCACCATGCCGCGGGCGATCTTGGTGACCTGCTCCAGGTCGCTCTCCGACCCCGTGGTGATCACGCCGAAGACCAGCTCCTCGGCGGCCATGCCGCCGAGCGCGCCGATGATGCGGCCGCGCAGGTACGGCTCGTCGTAGGCGTAGCGGTCGCCCTCCGGCGTGGACACGGTCACGCCGAGCGCGCGGCCGTGCGGCACGATCGTGATCTTGCGGACGGGGTCGGCGCCCGGCTGGAGCATGCCGAGCAGGCCGTGCCCGGACTCGTGGTAGGACGTGCGGCGCCGCTCCTCGAACGGCATGACGAGCGAGCGGCGGGTGCCGAGCTGCACCTTCTCCAGCGCGGTCTGGAAGTCGTCCATGCCGACCGCGCCCTTGTCGCGCTTGACGGCGAGCAGCGCGGCCTCGTTGACGAGGTTGGCGAGCTCCGCGCCGGTCATGCCCGGCGTCATCTTCGCGACGGAGGTGAGGTCGGCGTCCCCGGCGAGCGGCACCTCGCGGGTGTGGACGCGCAGGATCTCCACGCGGCCGTCGAGGTCGGGCGGGGAGACGGCCACCTGCCGGTCGAACCGGCCGGGGCGCAGCAGCGCGGCGTCGAGGATGTCGGGCCGGTTGGTCGCCGCGATCACGACGACGCCCTCGGAGCCGGAGAACCCGTCCATCTCGGTGAGGATCTGGTTGAGGGTCTGCTCGCGCTCGTCGTGGCCGCCCATGCTGGCGCCGCTGCCGCGCGTCCGCCCGATGGTGTCGATCTCGTCGATGAAGATGATCGACGGCGCGGTCTTGCGGGCCTCGGTGAACAGCTCGCGGACGCGGGCGGCGCCGACGCCGACGACCATCTCGATGAACTCGGACGCGGCGGCGGAGTAGAACGGGACGTTCGCCTCGCCGGCGACGGCCCGGGCCAGCAGGGTCTTGCCGGTGCCGGGCGGGCCGGTGAGCAGCACGCCGCGGGGCACGCGGGCGCCCATCCTGCGGTACTTGCCGGGGTTCTTGAGGAAGTCGACGACCTCGCTGAGCTCGGCCTCGACCTCGTCGATGCCGGCGACGTCGGCGAACGTGGCGCGCTTCTCGTCCGGGGTGACGGGCTTGGGGGAGCGGCCGAAGCCGCCCATGATGCCCCCGCCGCCGCCCCCGGCCATGCGGCGCTGGAGCCACACCATCACGCCGATCCACAGGCCGACGAACAGGAGGGTGGGCAGCAGGGAGAGCAGCAGGTTGGCGAGGAAGCCGCGGTCCTCGGTGACCGGCTTGGCCTCGACCTGGACGCCCTTGGCCACCATCTCGCTGAAGATCTTGTCGTCGGCGAACGCGGGCCGCAGCGTCTCGAAGGACGTGTAGGTCTTCTTCGCGTCGCTCTGGCCGGGGACCTGCCGGGCGTCCTTGAGCTTGCCCTGGATCTGGTAGCCCTTGGTGTAGACGTCCTTGACGTTCCCGGCGGCGACCTGCTGGGTGAACGCCGTGTACGGGACGGTCACCTTCTCCTGCTGGCCGGTGACGTGCATCGAGACGAAGCTCAGCCCGAAGACGATCGCCAGCAGGAGCCAGAAGAGGGAGGTGTTGCGGCCGGGCTTCCAGCCCCCGCCGAAACCGCCGCGGGCACGCTTCTCCGGCTGCCGCTCCGGGACGCCCTCGGCCCGCCACGGCTGCTCGGGGTCGTTGCGGGGCGGCACGGACTGGCGCCGGTCGGGCTCGCCGGCGCCTGCGCGGGAGTCCCGAGCGCCGGCAGGCTGCGGCGCGGGTCGCTTGGACGGCACGTCTGACTTCCCCCCGTACACTGCGCATTGCTCCACCCGAGGCGATCCTCGATCTTCCCGGGCGTGTGCCCCCGAAACGCGGGGCACGGGAGTCCAGGCGGGCTCCGGGGTGTAAACGGCGGCCGGTGCCCGGACGTTCCCGCCGCCCTACCGGACGCCGGCGGCGCCCGCGAAGCCGTACTTGCCGAACAGCTTCTGCGCGGCGGGCGTCAGCAGCCAGGAGACGAAGGCGCTCGCCTCGTCCTGGTGGTCGCCCCGCACGGGCGCGGCGGGGAAGGACACCGTGACGTTCTCGTCCGCCGGGATCGGGACGCTGCTCGCGGCGGCCCCGGCCGACCGCAGGTCCGTGACGAACACGACACCGGCGTCGGCCTCGCCCGCGCGGACCCGGTCCAGGACGGCCCGGGAGCTGATCTCCTCGGAGCCCGGCCGGACGGTGACCCCCGCCCGCGCGAACGCCTGCCGGGCGTAGCGGCCCGCGGGGACGATCGCCGCGCCGACGGCGACCCGCAGGCCCGGCCGCGCCAGGTCCCGCAGGCCGCGGACGCGCCGGGGGTTGCCGGGCGCCAGCGCGATGCTCAGCGAGTCGTGCGCGACGACCCGGGAGGGGCCCGCCAGGTACCGCGCGGACGCCTTCATGCTCGCGGCGTCCGCCGTGACGAGCACGTCCCCGGGATCGTGGTCGGCGAGCCGGTCGGCCATCTCCAGCGAGCCGCCGAACTCGAAGCGGAACCGCACGTCCGGATGCTCCTGCCGGTAGGCCACGCCCATCTCGCCGAAGACCTCCGTCATGGACGGGGACGCCAGCACGGTGAGGGTGGTGGGGCCCTCGGAGCCGCCGCAGCCCGCGGCGAGGCCGAGGATCGCGAGCGGGACGGACGCGCGGGCGCGCCGCCGACGGGGGGAGCCGGCCATTCGCCACATCCTAGGACGTCGTTCCCCCGTGCCGTGTCGGTGCCCCGCACTAGGGTTTCGGGCAACCGACCACACCTTCCCCGGAGGCCGATGATGCCCCTCGACCTGATGGAACTGCTGCCCGGCGACTGGCGCGAGCGGCTCGACCCGCTGGTCGACCCGCTCGCCACCGCCGCCCTGAGCGCGTTCGTCGAGGCCGAGTACGAGCGGCAGACCGTCTACCCCCCGCGCGAGGACCTGTTCAACGCCTTCCGGCACTGCCCGTACGACCGCGCCCGCGTCCTGATCCTCGGCCAGGACCCCTACCACGGGCCGGGCCAGGCGCACGGGCTGAGCTTCAGCGTCCGCGACGGCGTGCGGCTGCCGCCGTCGCTGCGCAACATCTACAAGGAGCTGGCCGGCGACCTCGACGTCCCGCCGGCCGCGTCCGGCGACCTCACCCGCTGGGCCGACCAGGGCGTCCTGCTGCTCAACGCGGTGCTGACGGTCCGCGCCGCCGAGGCGGGCTCGCACGCGAACAAGGGCTGGGAGGACTTCACCGACGCCGCGATCCGGGCGCTGAACGACAAGACCGACCGGGTCGTGTTCGTGCTGTGGGGCGCCTACGCGCGCAAGAAGGCGCGGCTCGTCACCGGACCGCAGCACACCGTGATCGAGTCGGCGCACCCGAGCCCGCTCAGCGCCAAGAAGTTCTTCGGGACGCGGCCCTTCAGCGCCGTGAACAAGGCCCTGGCCGACGCGGGCCAGCCCGAGATCGACTGGGGCGCCTGACCGGCTCCCGCCGCGCGGGCCGGTGCGGCTCCTGGGGGTGCACTCCCCGGCCCCCAGGGCTCCCGCCCGGAAGGCGGGATCAGAGAGCCAGGCCGACGGCCAGCAGCACCCCGTAGGCGATCTGGAGGCGGCCGGTCTCGCCCAGCACCGGGATCAGCCCGGGGCCGGTCGCGCCGCCCAGCACCTTCTGCGTCGGCGGGACCGACAGCGGCGCCGCGAGCAGCGCGATCAGCGCCCAGGGGTGCGGGGCGGCCAGCGCCAGCACGAACATGAACGGCAGCGCGGCGCACGCGGCGTACAGCAACCGCGTCCAGCGGTCGCCGAGGACGACGGCGAGGGTGCGCTTGCCCGACACGCGGTCGGTGGGGATGTCGCGCAGATTGTTCGCGACGAGCAGCGCGCACGCCAGCAGCCCCACCGGCACGGCCGCGGCCCACGCCTCCCACGGCAGCGTCTCCGTCTGCACGTACACGGTGCCGACGACGGCGACCAGCCCGAAGAACACGAACACCGACACCTCGCCCAGCGCCCGGTAGCCGTAGGGCGTCTTCCCGCCGGTGTAGAACCACGCCGCGAGGATCGCGACCGCGCCGACGAGCAGCAGCCACCAGGTCGTCACGGCGGCGAGCGCCAGCCCGGCGACGGCGGCGGCGAGGAAGCAGCCGAGCGCGGCGGCGAGGACCTGCTTCGGCGGCGCGACCCCCGAGCCGACGAGCCGCAGCGGCCCGACGCGGTCCTCGTCGGTGCCGCGGACGCCGTCGCTGTAGTCGTTGGAGTAGTTGACGCCGATCTGCAGGACCAGGGCGACGACGGCGGCGAGCAGGGCGCGCCACCAGACGGCGTGCCCCTCGCCGACCGCGACGCCGGTGCCGACGACGACGGGGACCAGGGACGCGGGCAGGGTGCGGGGCCGGGAGCCGGCGACCCAATGGGCAAGCGTGGCCACAGTTACCGCTCGTTCTCGTGGGACGACAGGGACTAGCCCTTCGATTCTTCCCGATGACGATCACTGCTCGGGCGCAGCCGCAGGGACAGCGCGAGGCCGAGCGCGAGGATCGCCGCGGTGGTCAGCGCCGCGTGCCGGGTGGCCGCGGCGAGGCTGGCGTCGGCGGCGCGGGCCTCGACGGCCGTCCCGGGGGAGGCGTGCAGGTCGCGCCCGTAGGTGCCGGCGCTCTCCCGCAGGTCGTGGGCGACGGCCGCCTGGCGGGCGGGCGGCAGCGCGGTCCCGGCGAGCCGGTCGGTCATCGCGTGCCCGAGGCTCGTGGCGAACACCGTCCCGACGACGGCGATGCCGAGCGCCGCGCCGACCTGCCGGGCCGTCGACTGGGTGCCGGACGCCTGCCCGGCCTGCGCGGGCGGCACGTCCGCGAGCGACACGTTGGTGAGCTGCGCCGACGTCAGGCCGAGCCCGAGCCCGTACAGCAGCATCCAGGGGGCGAGCCCGAACCCGGTGGTCGTCGCCGAGACGGTGACGCCGAGCGCGACGACGGCGGCGACCTCGAGCACCATCCCGATCTGGACGACCCGGTGGGCGCCGCGCCTGTTGGCGAGCCGGCCCGCGTACCCGCCGGACAGGAACGCGCCGACGGCGAGCGGCAGGATCGCGACGCTGATCTGGAGCGGGGACGTGCCGTGCACGCCGAGCAGGAACAGCGGCAGGACGAACAGCAGCCCCAGCTCGCCGACGTTGATCAGGGACGAGGCGAGGTTCCCCCGCCGGAAGTTCGGGACGCGGAACAGCTCCAGGTCCAGCATGACGGGCCGTCCGGCCGCCGCCCTCGAACGTTCCACGACGATCAGCGCCGCGAGCAGGGCGACGCCGAGGGCGAGGACGACCGGGACCGGCGACAGGCCCCCGCGCGGCCAGTCGAGCCCGGCCGTCGAGTGCGCGCGCGTCGCGGTCCACCAGCCGTACGTCTGGCCCTCGATGAGCCCGCACACGAGCGCGCCGAGGCCGAGCGCGGACAGCAGCCCGCCCGCCCAGTCGATCTCGCGCAGGGCGCCGGCGAGGCCCGGCACGGCCCGCGCCCGCGTCTCCGGCATCAGCGCGAGCGCGCCCGCGACCAGCGCGGCACCGAGCGGCAGGTTGATCCCGAACGCCCAGCGCCAGCCGCCGCCGGTGGCGACCGCGCCGCCGACCAGCGGGCCGAGCGCGGCCATCCCGCTGATCAGCGAGCCCCAGATGCCGAACGCGACCGCGCGGTCCCGGCCGGTGAACACCGCGTTCACCGTCGAGAGCGTCGCGGGCAGCACCATGGACGCGCCGACGCCCTGGAGCGCCCGCGCGCCGATCAGCGCCGAGCCGCTGCCCGCCAGCGCGGCGAGCACGCTCGCGGCCGCGAAGACGGCCACGCCCAGCACGAACATCCGGCGCCGCCCGAACAGGTCGCCGGCCCGGCCGAACGGGATCAGCAGGGCGGCGAACACCAGCGAGTAGACGGAGGTGACCCACTCCGCGTCCGTGGTCGCGAGGTCCAGTCCCGTGACGATGCGCGGCATCAGGACGCCGACGATCGTGGCGTCCACGACGATCAGCGAGACGCCGAGGCTCATGACGACCATGCCGAGCCAGGCGCGCCGGCCGGCCGCGGGCGCCGGAGCCGCCGCCTGCGGCGGCATCAGGGACGTGGAGTTGGGCACGCCTCCAAGATATGGCCGGGTGCCCGGTGCCCCTCACCGACCCCTCGGAAGCATCCTTAAGGGACGCTGATGTCGGTATGAAGGCGCACCTGCCGGACGGGCTCGCCCATGTCCAGCGTCCGGGCCGTCCCGTCGGGCGCCCAGCCCGCCGAGCCGAGGAACGCCCGCGTCACCTCGTCGCCCTCGAACGCCCAGGAGACGAGCGTGGCCGTGCCGTCCTCGCGGAGCAGGTCCACGGTGGCGGCGAGCAGCCGGCTGCCGTGCCCGGCGCGGGCGTGCAGCGGGTCGACCAGCAGCGCGATCAGCTCCGCGGTCGTCGCCGGGTCGCGGTCGCCGTCCTCGCTCGGGCCGTGCGCGGCGAACCCGACGACGAGGTCGGAGGCGACCGCCACCAGCAGCCGGTGCCGGGGGCTCGGCGGCGCCGCGGCGGCCTCGGCCCACCGCTCCCGCCACGTCTCCCGCGCGTCCGGCGCGGTGACCGCGTCGAGGACGGCGGCCGGGAGCAGGTCCCGGTAGGCGTGCCGCCAGGTGCGCACCTGGATGTCGGCGACGGCCGCGGCGTCCGCGCGGCGCGCGGGCCGTACCCCCACATCGGCCATGGGCGTCGTCCGTCCTCTCGTCCGCGTCCGCACCGGGCGGGCGTCCTCGCCGGACAGGCCGCCCTTCGGTGACGTCCTCACCCTAGAGCGTTCCCGGCGCCCTAGAGGTCGCGCTCGTAGCGCACCTCGCTGATCACGTGCCCGGCCAGCTCGGCGTCCGTCCGCCCGGTGGACGTGAGCCCGGCGCGGCCGTAGAAGCGGCGGGCCCGCGCGTTCGTCTCCAGCACCCACAGGACGAGCCGGTCGTGGCCGGCGGCGCGGGCCTCGTCGGCGACGCGCTCCAGCAGGGCGCGGCCGACGCCGTCCGACCAGTGCTCGGGCGCGACGTAGAGCGAGTAGACCTCGACGCGGGAGCGGCCGGGCACCGGCCCGTCCGGGACCCGCCGCTCGGGGCCGTAGGCGGCCATCCCGGCGGGGGCGCCGTCGACCTCGGCCAGCAGCATGCGCCCGGCCGGGTTCGCGGCCAGCCAGCCGCGCCGCCGCTCGACCTCGGCGGGACCGGTGAGCCGCTCGATCACCGCGTCCGGGAGCAGGCCGGCGTACGCGGCGCGCCAGGACCTGCCCCGCGCGCTCTCCACGGCCTCGGCGTCGTCGGGTCCCGCGAACCTGATCGTCAGCACGTCCCGAGGATAGGCGCGGTCAAGATCCGGCGGACGGGCCGGGGGAGGGGCGCCGCCGGGCCCGGTAGGCGCGCGTCTTCGTGCGGTTGCCGCACGTGCTCATCGAGCACCAGGACCGGGACCGGTTCTTCGAGGTGTCGAGGAACGCCCAGCGGCAGGTGTCCTCCTGGCAGACCTTGAGGCGGGTCCAGGTGCCGGCGGCGGCCGCGTCCACCATCGCGGCGGCGAGGCGGGCGAGCCCCGTCGCGGCGGACGCCGGGGACCCGGCGGGGACGAGGGCCGGACGCGGGCCGGTGAGCGTGACCCGCAGGGGGAGAGCGGCCAGGGCGTCCTCCAGGGCGCCTTCCAGGTCGTCGGCGTCGGGGTCGCCGGGGCCGTGGTGGGCGAGCATCCGCGCGCGCATGCCCTCGCGCAGCGCGATCGCCGTGGCCAGGTCGGGCGCGCCGGCCTCCGGGGGCGCCGGGACGAGCCCGCGCTCGGCCAGCCAGCCGGCGAGCGCGTCCGGCGTGGCGAGGCCCTCGGTCCCGGAGTCGATGTCGAGCGTGTTGACGAAGTCGCGCAGCAGCAGCGCGGCGTCCTCCGCGGATCCTGCGCCGGCCATCACCCCTCCGCACCCTTCCCGCCTGTACACCCGGCACTCTACCAAGCGGCGACACCGGTATTCGGTTTTGAGTGGTTGCGCGTTCGACAACACCGGTATTACGGTTTAGGTGGTGTCAACGAAACGGAGGACGGACATGAACGCGCTGCCCTACCTCGCGGGCCTCGCGACCCGGCACGCCTGGGCGGAGCGCCGGTACGCGGCGCTCCAGGCCGAGATCGTCGAGGCGCG
>NZ_CAACUY010000220.1 GCF_900659615.1 Actinomadura fibrosa
GTGTGGTGCTGATGACCGAACTGCGCGGCGCGTCCAACGCCAAGGCCAAGCGCGAGCTGGGCTGGCGCCCGGCCCACCCCACCTGGCGCGAGGGCCTCAAGCCCACCGCATGACCTAGGTGCGGTCTGCCGCGAGGACGTCGCGGCCCGCTCCGCGGCACGGCGATCTGTTCCGAGACGGGCCGAAACCGCGGCGAGTCACCGCGCTGCCCCGCGGTGACCGGCAAGGACAGCACCTCTTGGCCCTGCTCGCACGACAGACGAACCTTGGTGGTCAGCCCGCCGCGCCAACGCCCCAGCGCGTGATCGGCGGGCTCGCCTCCATCGGAGGCGGGAGGTTCGGACTGCTGGTCGGGACGGACGCGGGCACCGGCGGAATGCTGGTGGGCTCGGACGATGGTGGAGCCCGAACTCACCTGCCAGCAGATCAGCCCGGCCGCGTCCGCCGCCCTTGCAGGTCGCTGATGAGCCGCCCCCACACCTCCGCCTTCCCCGGCCGGTCGCCAGGCATTTAATCGCCTGAACGCGCCTGGTGCGGTGGTCAATCCGACAAGATGCTGGGAAGACGGTCGCTCTCCGGAACGCACTGGCCGCGCGGCAGACGATGGGCGCGAGCATCCGGGCGGCCACTCGCACCGGGCATCGACTGGATAGCGAAGCGGTCCGCGCTGCCTCACGTGACTCAGCCCGGACCATTCGAGGTTCAGGCGGGGGCGGGGCCCGATGGTGAGGTCGCGGGGCGGACCGGCGGGCGCAGGGCCGGGGCGTCGGGGGCGAAGAAGAGTTGGTCGAGGTGCTCGATCGCGTAGTCGATGGCGCCGAGCACGACGCACTCGTCGCCGAGGGTGGACGCGCTGAGCTTCGGCATGCGCAGGCAGACCCGTTCGAGGCGAGAGCGCAGGGGCGGTAGCAGGACGTCGGCGGAGCGGGAGAATCCTCCGCCGAGGACCACGATCTCCGGGTCGAGGAGAAGCACCGCCGCGGCGGTGCCGACGGCGAGTTTGTCGGCGAAGCGCGCGACGGCGTCCAGCGCCGTCGGGTCGCCGTCGCGGGCGGCCGCCAGGGTGAATCCGGCGGCGTCCTCGGGCGGCAGACCGTCGGGGACGATCGCGGCGTCGTCGAGGTCCACCGGCCCGTCCTCCCAGCCCGCCTCGGGGAGCATGGCGATCTCGCCCGCGGCCGCCCCGAAGCCGCGGTGGAGCCGGCCGTCGATGATCAGGCCGGTGCCCATGCGGCGTCCGACGTGCAGGAAGATCACGTCCCTGGCGTCGCGCGCCGCGCCGCGCCTGGTCTCGGCTAACGCGGCGAGCCGGCTGTCATTCTCGACCAGCACCCGGCAGGGGAACATCTCGCCGAGCAGGCCGCCGAGGTCGAGGTCGCGCCAGGCCGGGATCGAGGCCGACATGACGACCCGGCCTTCCGGGCCGACGAGCCCGGTGGTGCCGGCCGCCACCGCCCACAGGTCGGCGGTCGTCAGCCCGCCCAGGGCGAGGCAGGCGGCGGCGGCCTGCTCGATCGCCGCGAGCCGGTCCTCCAGCGGCGCGCCGGGGTCCGCCGGTCGCCGCGTTTCGGCGAGGACGCCGCCGTCGAGGTCGGCGAGGGCGGCGCGGATGTTGTGCGCGCCGATGTCGAGGCCCATGAGGTGCCCGCCGTCCGCGCGGAACCGGTAGCGCCGGGCCGGCCGGCCCATCGTGCCGGACGCCGGGGGGACCTCCTCCACCCATCCCATCGTGCTCAGCTCGTCGATGACCTCCTTGGTGGAGGGCCGCGACAGCCCGGTGCGCTCGGCCAGCGCGGACAGGGTCGCCGCCTCGGCTCTGCGCAGCGTCTTGATCACGGTCAGCGCGTTGAGCTGCCGTAACCGGGACAGGTCGCCACCCATCGGCGGCACCGTCGACATCAGAAGGCTCCCTTCGGAACGGAGGGGAGGGATGGCAACGACACCCCCGATCAACCTAGGCGGGTCGCGAGTCCAGTGCAAAGCACCCATTGCCATCGGCCTCCGGCCTGTGTACTAATGATGGTCTCCTTCATAACTTCCCGGAATGGAGAGCACCCGATGCCGTGCACCGATGTCGGAGAGGCCGCCCGTCTCTCGCCCCGCACGCGGGTGTTCGAGCTCGGCTGGCAGTCACAGAACGAGGCGCTGCTGACGGCGAAGGTCGCCGGATGTACTCGCCTCCTGCGCGAAGGCAGCTGAGGCGGCCATGTCGGATCTCCACGACCTGCGACTGGCCGACTATGCGCCGCGCCTGAGCGTCGCCATTCCCGGGAGCCATGTTCCGCGCCCGCGGTATCGATGCGTCGACGTCCACAACCACCTCGGCCGCTGGCTCACCGGAGACGGCGGATGGATGGCGCCGGACGTGGGACGGCTGCTCGCCCTCATGGACGAGCACGACGTGGCCGCCATCGTGAACCTCGACGGCATGTGGGGAGAGGAGCTGTCGGCCAACCTCGACCGTTACGACCGCGCCCACCCGGACCGGTTCCTCACGTTCTGCCAGCTCGACTGGGGCCTGCTCCGCGAGCGCGACGGCGTCGGCCGGCTGGTGGACAGCCTGAAGCACTCGCATGCGCGCGGCGCCCGCGGCCTGAAGGTCTGGAAGACGCTGGGCCTGACGTACACCGGCCCCGACGGCCGCCTGGTCCTGCCGGACGATCCGCGCCTCGCCCCCGTCTTCGCCGCAGCGGGCGAACTCGGCCTGCCCGTGCTCATCCACACCGCCGATCCGGTGGCGTTCTTCCACCCCGCCGACCGGCACAACGAACGGCTCGAAGAACTGCTGGCCCATCCGGATTGGCACTTCGACCGCCCCGGCCTTCCGTCCTTCCAACGGCTCATGGACGCCCTGGAGAGCCTCGTCGCCGCCCACCCGCACACCGTCTTCATCGGCGCGCACGTCGGCTGCCATGCCGAGGACCTCCGCTGGGTCTCGCGCATGCTGGACGAGCATCCGAACTTCCACATCGACATCGCAGGCAGGCTCGCCGAACTCGGCCGCCGTCCGCGCGCCGCCCGGGCGCTGTTCACCCGCCACTCGGACCGCGTCCTCTTCGGCACAGACGCGTTCCCGCTCTCGGCGTCGTCGTATCCCACGCACTACCGCTTCCTGGAGACCGCCGACGAGCATTTTCCCTACGCCCCCGACGAGGAGATCCCGCTCCAAGGACGCTGGGCCATATCCGCACTCGATCTACCCGACGACGTGCTGAAAAAGGTGTACAGCAGCAACGCCGTGCGCCTACTCCGGTAGCAGCGAAAAGCAACCCAAGCAGGAAGAATTTTCGACTCTCGCCACCGGAAGGCTGCGAGCCAACTCCCTCGGCTGCCGAGGATCCTCCGCCAACACACTGGAGAACTGGCGGTATCTCATCCATGGCGAACGCTGAGCCAAGCTCGTGTCGCCCTGGATGAGGGCGGCCACGACGTTGGCGCATGGCGTTCGCTGATCACGTTTGTTTCGCATCGCCAGAAGTAGCACTGCCACCGAGCATCCCAGTCATAGTGGTGTTCGCAGCAACGAAGTTCGCTCCGTACTGGGGCGCTCATAAAGATCAGCCAGGCCGGTGGGTCGGTGTAGTCGATGGAACTGCCGCTGACGTAGGCGTAGCAGCCCCCACTCACCAGCACATGGTCCGAGCCCTCCGGAACGCCAGGTTCAGGCACTCACCAGCCGTCAGTGATCGTCGCTAGTCGCGTCCGCGCCACCGTGCTCGCCAGGAATGCGGGCACTATCACGACGAGCGCGACCAAGAGGCTCACGAAGCCTCCGGCCCGGGCAGGTCCGGAGAAACTGATCCCCGGAAGGTCGAGCCCGATGGCGTGCAGCAGGTAGGCCACGAAGACGATCAGCAGAAACGCTCCGAGGAAGCCCGAGACCACCTGCACGGTCAGGCTGACGGCGCGGGCGCAGGTGATCGCCCACTGCTGGCCGCTCGCCACCAGCGTGATCAGCACAAGCATGGCGACCACGAAGCCCAGCGCGAAGAGCGCCGCGGGAAGCGCGCCCAACGGCGGCGTCCTGGCGCTGCCCGAGGAGAAGTATGCATGGGAGAACGAGTAGAGCAGTGTTAGCGCCGGGACGGATGCGGACATGGCGGCCAGCGCACGCGACGCCGCCCTGAGCGCGCGTGCTCGGCTTTCCGGAGTGGTCGCCGAGACGGCCGGCGTGTTGAACGAAGGGAACGTCGGGCTGTAACCGGGACGTCCGCCTGTGAGCGGGGGCGTCGCGGAGCTCGACGCACTCGGCAGAGACCGCCCGGCCGGGAACCTTTTCCTCACCGTCGAGTACGACACACGCCAGAAAAAGATCGACAGCAACAGGCTGATAATGCCAATCAGCCGGTCCACGGTCATGCCTGTCAGTGTATTCACGGCTCGCGGAGGCGTGCACGTCTTGAGCTGGCCGAAAAGTGACACCCGGCGTCTGAACCGGACCGAGCCCCACGTGCCCTGCCCGGCTTAAGCCTGCGAACGATCACAAAGCACATTCCACAAGTCAGACACACCGATGGATCGGTTTCCTAGGCGTTCGACTGGGGGTCACCGTGACGCCCATCCTGACGGCTCTCCGGCGCCGCCACGCGCTGGTCCGGCACCGCCGCTGCAGAAGATCGCGCCCGGCTGCCGTTCGGCACCCGCCACCCAGCTCGCACCGCACTCCGGCCACACGACGAGGACAGCGGCGGCCCGCAGCAGGACCACCTTCGCCGCAGCCGACGCACCTCCCGCCACCGGCGAGCTCTCCACGCTGCCGAGCAGAACATCGCGTCACCACGCATGCTGTCAGGTTGAACACGCCCGCCCACCAAGCAGGCCTATGACAACGTGCAGCCGGCGCCGTGGCCACACCCGAGTCGTTCAGATCCCAGCTCGCTCCGAAGATCACCCCTGCCTAGGCCGTACCGGGCCGCCATCGGCGCCGGCGACCCTGATCAGATCGCGGACGCCAAGGCCGCCGCCGACGAGGCGTCCCGGCTGGTCATGCCGCGGTAGCGGCCGACCTGCTGAACGGCACCCGCATGACCGACCTGGACACCGCCCTCGTCGTTCTGGGGAAGGTGGCGCTCAGCTTGTGGTTCGCCGCCACGGCCAACGTGCGGCGCCAGATCTCGGTGTCGGTCTGTTGCGAGTCGGCCGACCTCCAGCGTTTCGTCCTGGCTGCGGCCTATCGGTGGGTGGTCCGGGACTTTCGTGACGCCGGGGCGCTTTGACGGAGCGGGCCGGGCTGCCGAGGTGCTCCGGGATTTGCCAGGGACCCCTGGACGTCAGGGTGCCGTCGCCGCTCAGCCGCCTCACCACTGAGAACCGACGGTGAGGCGCAGCAGCACCTCATCGTGCGCGGCAAGACGGGTCCCTCGGCGGGGTCGGCCGACCGAAGCCGGTGGCCGTCATGAGATAGCGAAACCCGGAAGGCTCCGTGGTCACCGGGGGATGCCCGCCATAAGACCTAGCCACATGCGCCATCTTGGGCGGTGAGCCGCCCTGTTCGCGCTGACACAGGTACCGGACGCGGACACCAGGTGGCGTAGGTCGGCACCGAAGGCAGAACGCTTCATCCCCTCGGCGTGCTGGCGCGACGCACTTGTCGTTGGTGGCCGGAGATGAGATAAGTCCCGTAACCACCCCTCGGCACCTCGCGGCGGAAGGATCCACAGGTGTCACGTATCCGTAGTCTCGCGCTCATCGGGGCCGGAATGGCTTCCGTCCTCGCTCTCACGATGTCGCCGGCGTCGGCCGCGACGACGAGCATTCGCAGCGGCAGCATCAGCGGCACCCTCTATGCAGGCGGCGTGACCATGACGAATCTGCGCGACATCAGGGTCACGAACTCGCTGGGCGACACTACGTGCACCTCCGCCGTCCACAGTGGCACGATCAACCCCAACGGCACCAACCTGAACATCACGTCGGCCACGTTCAGCGGCTGCACCGGCGGCCTCGGCGCCGTCGCTATGACCGCCCAGAACCTGCCGTGGTCCGGCGGATCCGTGGCCTACAGCCCGGTCGCCTACGGCCGGGACGGCACCATCACCATCGGCAACTACACGATCAGCATGACGGTGTCAGGCCTGAACTGCGTCTACTCCGGTGCTCTCGTCGGCGCGGTCTACAACCCCGGCAACCCGCTCCAGCACCTGGCCGTCGTCATCAACGGGACGGTGACCAAGAGCGGCGGGTCCTTTCTCTGTGCCTCCACCGCCACTGTCGAGGCCGTTTACCAGCTCGTCGGCAGTGGTGGCGAACATCTCTGGGTGACGAGCTGACCAAGGCGCTCGCCCCCGCGTCGGCAGACCGGCTGACCTGACCTCCCCGTCGCGCATTCGGTCATGGATCGGACGCCGCATGTCTTGAAACGGTGTTCTCCGATCGGAGGGTGTGTTCTAGCAAGGGCCTGGGGTGGGACCGGCGTCCTGCATGACCACGCTGACGGCATGTTCAGAGTGACTGGTTTCTCGGAAGGGACGGTGGAGGCGAAGCTGAGCGACAGGGGTCAGTGCGAGGCGTCTGACTTCCACTCTGGTCTCCATGCTCGTCCGGCTCAGGACCCGCCTCATCGCGACGGCGCGTTCAGCCGGGCTGGTCAGCGCATCGATGTCAGCAGGCACAGCGGTCTCGTCGGGCCCGCGCGCCGCCTCCACGCCCGTACTGGCGTCCAGCAACGCGATGATTTCGGCTGCCTCCAGCGGATGAGCCAGGACGAGGTAGAGATCGCCGTCGGGGAGACAAGCCACGCTCACCGTTTTCCCGAGGGGTTCAGCAAGGGTCCTGACGGTGAGCAGGAGCCCCGGAACTCCATCGAACCTGACGAGCACCACCCTGCCGCGCGATAGTCCGAACATCAATCGGTTGACCTGGCCGATAGCACTGAGAACGACTCCGTCCAGAACGCGTCCCATCCGTTGCTCCCCGATCACTTCTGGCGGCGGACGTCCTGTTCAACGAGCCCGACCGTTGAAGGTTGCTGTTTTCGTCGAGTACTCGGCCACGGAGTTGGGCACGTTCGTGCTCAACAGCCCACGGTGCGGACCCCGGGCAGCGGGTGGTTGCTCGTTGTGGCCGCTGCGGCGATGCAGTGCAATGGGCACGATCGTTAACTCCTGACAGGTAGATCGGCGGACGAGGCGTCGCCAGCGGGGCACTGGCGGCACGCTGGCCTGATTGGCAGACCGAGGCTCGCCACAGAGCCTGCCGCCGGCCTGGACCGGGGCTGGTCGGGTTACTGATGCCAGCCGCCTTGCGGCACGCCTACGGTGAGGACCGTCGACATGATCATGAAGGAGTCCTTCATGCACGTCAGCTCCTTGTTGGCGCAATGGTCACGACGGGGGCGGCGACCTCGTCGTGAGGGCCAGAAGGTTCTGCGGGGTTGTCGAGACCGCACACTTGGGAGGAACCATCACCGTGACAGGAACAAGGCGCAGGCTCCGCTATCTGGTCGCCGCCTTCGGCGTGCTAGCACTCACCGTGCAGGTGGCGCTCACCGCACAGGTGGCGCTCACCAGCCCGGAGGCTCAGGCCAGCACGGACCTCAAATTCTGGCACTTCAACATGTGCGGCAACAAATGCTGGGAAGACCCCCAGAATGAGCACAACTACCTGCCCGGCACCGACTCCCGTGGGGAGGTCACCGTGCGGGCGGCCCAGATCGTTGAATCGATCAGCAACTACGGCCCGGACATCGTCACCCTGAACGAGGTCTGCTACAGCCAGTACCGCGCCATCCGCGCGGCCCTGATCGCCAGGGGGTATCACGCGACGTACGCGAGTAGTGGAAAGGGCACCGGCGGAGCGTGCGACAACTACGACGACTCCGTGGGCAGGAAGTTCGGCATGGCGCTCTTCTCCAAGCAGTCCGCCACCCGGGAGCCCTATGACATCGGCACCCCGGAGCACCCCAACCGCCTGCTCTGCTCCGACACCGCCATCGGCTCCCGCGCCGTGAAAGCCTGTTCGGTGCATCTCGGCGCCAAGGACAAGGAGGAGCGGGCGCTCCAGGCGTCGAAGCTGGCGGCCATGGCCTCCGAATGGCACAAGGACAAGCCGGTGGTGCTGATGGGCGACTTCAACGCCGAGCCGACGGAGGACGTCATGGGCAAGTTCTACGACCACAGCGGCGGCACGGGCATCTTCCATGAGGCCGACGAGTCGGACCCGGCCTATTCCGAGGACTGGCCCGCGGGAGCCGTCCGGGGCCGCAGCGGCGAGATCACCTTCACCACCGACAGGACCGACCCCCCGACGGTGAAGAAGATCGACTACATCTTCCTCAGCGCCGCCGACTTCAAAGCTGTCGAAGGCGACAGCCTCTACGGCGGCCAGCGGCGCACCTCCGACCACCGGGTCTACCGCGGCGGCGCCACCTGGCAGTGACCATCCCCGGCCCTCAGCCGCCGGACGAACCATCCGGCGGCAGGGTGGAGGCCCTGCCGCAGTTGACCGGCGAACTCGCGGTCCAGGGTGCGGCGTCAGGCGGGGCAGGGAAGTAGGCCGGGTGCGAGCGGCACGGCGTCCGTCGTCGTGCCGCTCGCCTGCGTCTGCCCCAGCGGCGACCGTGCCTGCGGGATCGGCCCGCACCACGCCTACGAGTCGGTGATCGACCAACTGGAACGAGAGCTAGCCGCAGGAGGCTGCGGCAATCTCATAGTCTTCGCCTTCTTTCATCGGCGGGTGCGCAGGAGCCTTTCGGCGACGAGGAAGCCTGAGCCGGCGCCGAGGCCGGGGCCGGGGTGGGTGGAGGCGCCGATGTGCCACAAGCCCGGTACGCCGGTCGCGTGGCCGGTGCCCGAGGACAGGGGCCGCCACAGGGCGTACTGGTCGATCCGGCAATCGCCGCCGTAGGGGTCGCCGCCGACCAGGTTGACGTTCATTTCTTCCAGTTCGGCAGGGCCCAGCACCAGACGGTCGGTCAGAGCCGAGTCCAGGTTCGTGATGTGGGGACGGAGGAGGTCGAGGATCCTGTCGGCATAGGCGTCGCGCAGCCGTGGTACCCAGGTGCCATCGCCGGGGTCGATGACGCCGGCTGCGTCGCCGCGGACGCGGCGGGGAAGTTCCTGGAGTTGGAGCCACAGCAGGCCCTTGCCCTCGGGGACGCGGCTCGGGTCGACGGTGGCGGGCTGGCCGACGGCGATGGTCGGTCGTTCGGGCAGCAGGCCGCGCCATGCGGCGTTCACCGATGCCGACAGGGAGTCCAGGTCGTCCAGGACGTGGACGAGAGCGACGCCCTCCAGGGCCGGGTCACTCCATCGGGGCGGTTCGTCGAGGGCCAGATGGATCTGCATGGCGGCACGGCCGTGCCGGAAGGCTCGGGCCGCCTGGACACGATCCGCGGGGGCGGCACCGTTCAAGAGGTCTTCGTAGAGGGCGCGAGGGGTGACCGAGGCGAGGACGGCGCGGCGGGCGCGCAGCCGGCGTCCGTCAGCGAGCCGGACACCGCTGGCGCGGCCCTGCTCCAGGGAGATCCGGGTGACATCGGCACCGGTGAGGAGCTCGCCGCCGGCATCGGTGACGATTCCGGCCAGCGCTTCGACGAGGCGGACCCCGCCGCCTTCGGGGACGGGCATGCCGCCGGTGACGACGGCCGCGGCGATGACCTTGGTGATGAAGGCCGAGGCGGCGTCGTCCGGGCCGAGGCCGTTGTGCAGGGCCCAGGGGCCCAGCATCGCGCGGGTGACGGGCGAGGAGAACGTCCGTTCCAGCCAGGGCCGTGCGGGTTCGAGGACTTCCGCGCCGGTCGCGACCAGGCCCCCGCGGCCCAGGCGCCGCAGCGCCCGCCAGCCGAGCCGCAGCGCACCGGGGCGCCAGAAGTCGGTGCCGAGCAGGCCGAACGCCAGGTCGATCTTGCCGCCGAACTCGGTCATCATCGCCGACCAGTTCTCGGCGTCGCCGACGGAGCCCAGGGTGGCGGTGAGCGCGTCGGGGTCGGTCGGCAGGACGGCCGCCCCATCGCGGCACGCGACGCCGGTGGGGAGCGGGGTGTTGCGGTAGACGACACCGCGGCGGGCCAGCTCGTCGGCGAGGGCGGCGTAGGCGGGCCCTCCGACGAACAGGGGGTGCCAGCTCGACAGCAGTTCCACGGTGTAGCCGGGGAAGACCTCGCGGCTGGTGCGGATGGCGCCGCCGGGCCGGTCCTCGCGCTCGCACACCGCGACCCGCCAGCCGCCGCGCGTGAGCTGCGCGGCGGCGACGAGGGCGTTGATGCCGCTGCCGATGACGACGGCGTCGAAGGCTTCCGTGGGCGGGGCGCCGCCGCTCTGTGTCAAAGGTGTCTCCTCCATAGACGACAGGTACCCAGAATGTTGGTCGCCCGTGCGAGTCCGGCGGCGCGCAGGGAGCGGGTGTGGCCGCCGGACGACGCCCTCGCTCGGTGGCGGCCTGTGCCTGGTGACTTCGTGCGACCGTTGCGTGCTGTTGGGGCGGATGCATCGCTTGCCTAGTGTGGTCGAGCCTTTGGTCCGGTGCCGCGACGATGTCTATCTTGGGATGGTGGTGACATCGGCGCCCTGGACCGGAGCCTTGTCGCCGGATCTGGTTCCCGGGTTGGAGCGGACGGCGGCCGGGCTGGAGCGGACGGCGGCTCAGACCGAGGAGCTGGCGGTGTGCTTCGAGGATCTGGCCGCCGGGTGCACCGACGACGACCTGCTCAGCGGCCGTTTCGGGGCGTACGCCGACCAGTTGCACCGGCGGGCCGCCGCTCTGTGGTCGGAGGCGGCCCGCCGCAGGCGGCGGCTGGAGACGCAGGTACCGGACGGCGAGATCACCGTCTGGGCTCTCGCGCGGGCGCCGACGCGGCCGTGACCGATCGCGCCGATCGGGTGCGGTCCGCGCCGGCGGTCAGCAGCCGTCGAGAGGACGGCGGTCCAGCTCGGGCGGCATGTGGTCGGGGAGCTGGCGGGTCCGCTCGGTGGCGAACCGGAGTGCCTGCTCGGCGCGCTGCGCGGCTTGTTCGGCCTCGCGCTGTGCCCGCTGCACCCGTTGCCGGGCATCGGTCACCTGGTCGGCGGGGGTGCCGGTGGGGCGGCGCGTGCCGGCCGCCGCGGCCGGGCGGCTGGCGGGGGCGCTCGGGAACGGCGCGTCCGTCGTCGTCGACTGCGAGTCCGGGCCCGTGCGGCTGGGGCTGGCCGCCGCGCTCGGCTCCCGGCTGGGCGCCGAGACCGTCCGGCTCGACGACCTGGCGGCGGACGGGCTGGCAGGCGTGGTCCGCGGGGCGCGCAGGAGCGCCGCATGACGCCGACAGGAAGCGCCCTGGCACGGGCACGGAGCGTCCCGGCGCGGGCGCGAAGGGATGGGGAGTGAGATGCCGCAGGGCAAGCCGGAGTACGTGCCGGATGACGGCCTGACCACCAGGGCGCGCCGGAACCGGCCGCTGGTGATCGTCCACACCGGGCCGGGGAAGGGCAAGTCGACCGCCGCGTTCGGGCTGGCGCTGCGCGCCTGGAACCAGGGCTGGCCGATCGGGGTGTTCCAGTTCGTCAAGTCGGCGAAGTGGCGGATCGGCGAGGAGAACGCGCTGCTCGCGCTGGGCCGGTTGCACGCCGAGACCGGCGAGGGCGGGCCCGTGTTCTGGAGCAAGATGGGCGAGGGCTGGTCCTGGATCCAGCGGCCCGGCAGCGAGGCCGACCACGAGGCCGACGCCCGCGAGGGCTGGGAGCAGATCAAGCGCGACCTCGCCGCCGAGACCCACCGGCTCTACGTGCTCGACGAGTTCACCTACCCGATGAAGTGGGGCTGGGTCGACGTCGAGGACGTCATCGCCGCGCTGCGGGACCGTCCGGGCAACCAGCACGTCGTCATCACCGGACGGGACGCCGACCCGCGGCTGGTGGAGTTCGCCGACCTCGTCACCGAGATGGGCAAGGTGCGGCACCCGATGGACCGCGGGCAGAAGGGCCAGAAGGGCATCGAATGGTGACCGTGCCCCGGCTCGTCATCGCCGCGCCCGCGTCCGGGAGCGGCAAGACGACCGTGGCGACGGGGTTGATGGCCGCGTTCGCGGAGCGCGGCCTGAAGGTGTCCCCGCACAAGGTCGGCCCGGACTACATCGACCCCGGTTACCACGCGCTCGCCACGGGACGCCCCGGCCGGAACCTCGATCCGTGGCTCACGTCCGAGGACCTGGTGGTGCCGCTGTTCGGCCACGGCGCGGCCGGAGCGGACGTGGCGGTCGTCGAAGGCGTCATGGGCCTGTACGACGGCGCGTCCGGCTCGGGTACTGCGGAGGGCGGCGGGGACTTCGCGTCCACCGCGCACGTCGCGGCGCTGCTGGGCGCCCCGGTCGTGCTGGTGGTCGACGCCTCGGCCGCCGCCGGACGCTCGGTGGCGGCGCTCGTGCACGGGTTCCGCTCGTTCGGGACGGTCCGCGTCGGCGGCGTGATCCTGAACCGGCTCGGCTCGGAGGGGCATGAGCGCATGTGCCGGGCAGCCGTGGAGGACCTGGGCCTGCCCGTGCTCGGCGCGCTCCGCCGCCACGACGACGCGGCCACGCCGTCCCGCCACCTCGGGCTCGTCCCGGCGGCCGAGCGGCACGCGGACGCGGTCGGGACCGTCCGGCGGCTCGGCGCGCTGGTCGCCTCGTCCTGCGACCTGGACGCGCTGCTCGCGCTGGCCCGCACCTCCGCGCCGCTGACGGCCGCGCCGTGGGACCCCGCGAGCGCCGCCGGCGCGCCCGCCGAGGGGCACCGGCCGCGGATCGCGGTGGCGGGCGGTCCCGCGTTCACCTTCGGCTACGCGGAGAACGAGGAACTGCTGGAGGCGGCGGGCGCGGAGGTCGTCCGGTTCGACCCGCTGCGCGACGAGACGCTGCCGGACGGCACCCGCGGCGTCGTCATCGGCGGCGGATTCCCCGAGATGTACGCGGCGGACCTCTCGGCCAACGAGCGGCTCCGCAAGGAGCTGGGAGCCTTCGCCAGGGACGGGCGGCCCGTCTACGCCGAATGCGCGGGCCTCCTCTACCTCGCGCAGGAGCTGGACGGCGCGCCCATGTGCGGCGTCCTGGACGGCGTGACGGCGGCCATGGCCCCCCGCCTCACGCTCGGCTACCGTGCCGCGGTGGCGGTGGCCGACTCGGTCGTCGCCCGGACGGGGGAGCGGGTGCACGGCCACGAGTTCCACCGCACCGTGACCGCACCCGGCCACGGGACGGCGGACGGCTGGCAGGCGGCCTGGCAGTGGTCCACGTCCGGTCCGGAGGGGTTCGTGCGGGGCGCCTGCGTCGCGTCCTACCTTCATCTGCACTGGGCCGGGTCGCCGGGGTTCGCGGCCAGGATGGTCCAGGCCTGCCGGTGAGCGATCGAGGGGAGCCGCGCGTGAGCGCCTTCGAGGGGGACGTGCGCCTGGAGAGCGCGCGGCTCGTCCTGCGCCCGTTCGGGCTGGACGACGCCGCCGACCTCATCGAGGTGATCCGCCGCAGGGAGGAGTTCCTCCCGCCGAACTTCCCGACGGTCCTGGAGGCGGAGCCGCTCGCGTGGTTCCTGCGCGAGGGCGTCCACCAGGTGCAGCGGTTCGGCCTCGGCATCCACCTCGCGGTGACCGGACGCGACACGGGACGGCTCCTCGGCACCATCGGGTTGTTCCGCGTCGACTGGAAGCAGCTCACCTGCGAGGTCGGCTACGGGATGCGGCCGGACGCGCGCGGCAACGGATACGCGACGGAGGCGCTGGCACTGGTGACGCGGTGGGCGCTCGGCGACCGCGGCCTGTACCGGATGGAGCTGCGGGCGCGGACCGGCAACCTCGCGTCGATCCGGGTCGCGGAGAAGGCCGGATACCGCCGCGAGGGAGTGGCGCGCGGCGCCGAACGCGACTCCGACGGCGTCCAGCACGACATGGTCGTCTTCGGCATGATCGCGCCCGACCTCGCCCCGGACGGCCCGTCCGGCCCCGCCCCGGACGGCGCGCGGGAATCGACTTCGGCCGGTCCCGGCGCGTCCGCCGCGCGGCCGGGCCGCACCTCCGGAAGGCTCGTCGCCCACGACCAGGGGGAGAGGCGGACATGATCTCAGCGAACGCCGCGGCGCGCGTGGCCGCGGAGGGCGGACGGACCCTCGTGATGTACGGCGACGGCGCGGCCGCCGCCGCCCGCCGGATGCTGCCCGGCCTGCCGGACGCGTGCTTCGTCCCCGTCGACCTCGACGAGCTGCGCGGCGCCGTGGAGCACGGGCTCGCGCAGGTCGTCCTGGTCGCCGGGATGGACGAGCAGGCGGCCATCACCGGCGGCGCGGACGGCACCGGAGGCGCCGCGGAGGTGCTCGGCTCGATCACCTCGGACATGGACGGCGGCCCCGCGCTCGCCGCCGAGGTGGCCCGCGCCCCGACCGCCCGGCACGCCTACGACCTGTGGGAGGCGGCGGGACGACCCGGGGGAGAAGCGGCGGATGGCCCTGGCCTTCCTCCGCCCGCTTTACGGCGAGCCCGGCGGGCGTTGACTTTCCCAT
>NZ_CAACUY010000221.1 GCF_900659615.1 Actinomadura fibrosa
AGGCCGGCGGCCGGGTCGGCGACCTGACCACGTTCGTGCTGCTCCAGCACCTGGCCGCCGACCCGGCCGTGGACGTCCCCGTGTACGCCGCGGGCGGCATCGGCACG
The DNA here is from genome assembly GCF_900659615.1 of Actinomadura fibrosa. Classification (GTDB taxonomy): domain Bacteria; phylum Actinomycetota; class Actinomycetes; order Streptosporangiales; family Streptosporangiaceae; genus Spirillospora; species Spirillospora fibrosa. Next base: position 108 of record NZ_CAACUY010000221.1, read on the forward strand.
CACACGGCGGCCGCGGCCGTGGCGGGCGGCGCGGCGGGCGTCGTGCTCGACGTCCAGCTCGCCCTCGTCCGGGAGGCGGACCCGCCCGCCGCCGTCGCGGCCGTGCTCGCGGCGATGGACGGCAGCGAGACGAAGATCGTCGACGGCCACCGCCTCCTGGCCCGCCCTGGCACACCGGAGACCGGGCCCGCCGGGGTCGACCCGGCGGAGACCGGCGCGCGGCCCCTGCCGACCGGTCCGTGGCCGCTGCCCGTCGGGCAGGACGGGCCGCTCGCCGCGTCCCTCGCCGCCCGGTACCGCACCGCCGGGGGCGTGGTGCAGGCCGTCCGCGCGGAGGTCATCGAGCATCTCCGGGCGGCGGCCGAGGCCGAGCCGCTGGCGCCCGCGGCCGACCCGCTCGTCCCGGACGGCCGCGTGTACCCGGTCGTCCAGGGCCCGATGACGCAGGTCAGCGACTGCTCGGCGTTCGCCGCCGCGGTCGCGCAGGACGGCGGCCTGCCGTTCCTCGCGCTCGCGCTGAAGGACGGCGACGCGGTCCGCGCGCTGCTGGAGGAGACCGCGGACCGGCTCGGCGACCGGCCGTGGGGCGTCGGCGTGCTCGGGTTCGCGCCGCCGGAGGTCCGCGAGGCGCAGGTCGCCGCGGTCCGCGACGTCCGGCCGCCGTACGCGATCATCGCGGGCGGGCGCCCGGCGCAGGCCGCGGAGCTGGCGGACGCCGGCGTCCGCGCCTACCTGCACGTGCCGTCGCCCGAGCTGCTGGAGCGCTACCTGCGCGAGGGCGCGCGCCGGTTCGTGTTCGAGGGCGCCGAGTGCGGCGGCCACGTCGGGCCGCGCGCCGCGTTCCCGCTGTGGGACGCGCAGGTCGAACGGCTGCTGGCCTTCGGCGGCGACGCGTCCGAGCTGTCGGTGATGTTCGCGGGCGGGATCCACGACGAGCGTTCTGCCGCGATGGTCGCCGCGCTGAGCGGGCCGCTGGCCGCCCGGGGCGCGGACGTCCGCGTCCTCATGGGCACCGCGTACCTGTTCACCACCGAGGCCGTCGCGGCGGGCGCGATCGTGCCCGGCTTCCAGCGCGCCGCCCTCGACTGCGCCGGGACGGCCCTGCTGGAGACCTCGCCCGGGCACGCGATCCGCTGCGCCCGCACGCCCTACGTCGACGCGTTCGCGGAGACGCGCCGCGAGCTCTCGGCCGTCGGGATGCCGCGCCGCGAGGTGTGGCGGCGCCTGGAGGAGCTGAACCTCGGGCGGCTCCGCGTCGCGAGCAAGGGCCTGCGGCGCCGCCCGTCCGGCCGCGAGCCGCAGCCGGTCGAGCCCGCCGAGCAGCGCGCCGAGGGCCTCTACATGATCGGCCAGGTGGCGGCGCTGCGCTCGTCCACCACCGGCGTCACCGCCCTGCACGAGCAGGTCAGCACGGGCGCCACCGCGCTGCTGGCGGCCCGCGCCGCCGAGCTCGGCGTCGCCGCGGACCGCCCCGCCGCCGCGGCCGCCCGCCCCGCCGACATCGCGATCGTCGGGATGGCCTGCGTCTTCCCCGGCGCCCCCGACGCGGCCCGGTACTGGGCCAACATCGTCGGCGGCGTCGACTCCGTCACCGAGGTCCCCGCCGGACGCTGGGACCCGGACCTCTACTACGACCCCGCCGCCGCGGACGGCACCACGCCGTCCAAATGGGGCGGCTTCCTCCCGGACGTCCCGTTCGACGCGCTCGCGTACGGGATCCCGCCCGCCGCGCTCGGCAGCGTCGACCCGGTGCAGCTCCTCGCGCTGGAGGTCGCGTCCCGCGCGCTCGACGACGCGGGCTACGCCGACCGCCCCTTCGACCGGTCCCGGACGTCGGTGTTCTTCGGCGCCGAGGGCGGCAACGACCTCGCCACCGCCTACGGCATCCGCGCGACCCTCCCCGCCTACCTCGGCGAGGTCCCGCCCGGCCTGGCCGAGCAGCTCCCGGCGCCCACCGAGGACTCGTTCCCGGGCGTCCTCACCAACGTCATCGCCGGGCGCATCGCCAACCGCCTCGACCTCGGCGGCGCCAACTACACCGTGGACGCCGCGTGCGCCGCGTCCCTCGCCGCGCTCGACGCCGCCTGCAAGGACCTCGCCGCGGGCACCAGCGACATGGTGCTGTGCGGCGGCGCCGACGTCCACAACGGCATCCAGGACTACCTGCTCTTCTCCTCCGTGCGGGCGCTGTCCCCCGCCGGACGGTGCGCCGCGTTCGACGCGGACGCCGACGGGATCGCGCTCGGCGAGGGCGTCGCGTGCGTGGTGCTGAAGCGGCTCGCGGACGCCGAACGCGACGGCGACCGCGTCTACGCCGTCGTCAAGTCCGTCGCCGGATCCAGCGACGGCCGCTCCCTCGGCCTCACCGCCCCCAGCGCCGCGGGCCAGCGGCGCGCGCTCGACCGCGCGTACGAGCGGGCGGGGGTGTCGCCGTCCGACGTCGGCCTCGTCGAGGCCCACGGCACCGGCACCGGGGTCGGCGACCGCACCGAGCTCGCCACCCTGTCCGCCGCGTTCGCCGGCGCCGCGCCCGGCGCCGTCGCCCTCGGGTCCGTCAAGTCGCAGATCGGGCACACCAAGTGCGCCGCCGGGCTCGCCGGCCTCATCAAGACCGCGTACGCGCTGCACACCGGCGTCCTGCCCGGCACCCTGCACCTGGCCAAGCCCATCCCGGAATGGGACCCCGACGGCCCGTTCGCCTTCGGCCGCGCCGCCCGCCCCTGGGCCGCCGCGCCCGGCGACCGGTACGCCGGGCTCAGCGGCTTCGGGTTCGGCGGCACCAACTTCCACGCCGTCCTCGCCGGATACGGCGGCGCCCCCGAACCCGTCTCCGGGCTCGACGAATGGCCCGCCGAGCTGTTCCTCATCCGCGGCGCCGACGACACCGCCGCCCGCACCGAGATCGACCGGCTCCGCGCCCTGCTCGCCACCGGCACGCCCCGGCTCCGCGACCTCGCCCGCACGTCCGCCGCCGCCGGCGGCCCGGTGCGCGCCGCGCTCGTCGCCACCGGCCTCGCCGACCTGAGGCGCAAGCTCGACGCCGCCGCCGACGGCCGTCCGATGGACGGCGTCCTCCCCGCACACGGCGAGGGACCCGGCCAGGTCGCGTTCCTCTTCCCCGGCCAGGGCAGCCAGCGGCCCGGCATGCTCGCCGGCCTGTTCGTCGCCTTCCCCCGGCTCCAGCGCCTGCTGCGCCTCGCTGGCGGCCGGTACGCCGCCGCGATGTTCCCGCCCGCCGCGTTCACCCGCGAGGACGCCCGCCGCCAGCGCGACGCCCTCACCGACACCCGCGCCGCGCAGCCCGCCCTCGGCATCGCCGGGCTCGCCGTCCACCGGCTGCTCACCGCCCTCGGCGTGCACCCCGACCTCGCCGCCGGGCACAGCTACGGCGAGCTCGTCGCGCTCTGCGCCGCCGGCGTCTTCGACGAGACCGACATGGTCGAGCTCAGCGCCGCCCGCGCCGCCGCCATCCTGGACGCCGCCGGCGAGGACCGCGGCGCGATGGCCGCCGTCACCGCGTCCCTGCGCGAGGTCAGGGAGGCGCTCTCCGGCGTCTCGCAGATCGTCGTCGCCAACCACAACGCGCCCCGCCAGGTCGTCGTCTCCGGCACCGGCGAGGCCCTCGCCCGCGCGCTCGGCGTCCTCGCCGAGCGCGGCGTCAAGGCCGAGCGGCTCCCCGTGGCCTGCGCCTTCCACAGCCCCCTCGTCGCCGCCGCGGCCGCCGGGCTGCGCGCCGACCTCACCGGCCGCGACCTCCGCTCGCCCGCCTTCCCCGTCTGGTCGAACACCACCGCCGCGCCCTACGACGCCGACCCGGCCGAGCTCGCCGCGACCCTCGCCGGGCAGCTCGCCGCGCCCGTCCGGTTCGTCGAGCAGATCGAGGCCATGTACGCCGCCGGCGCCCGCACCTTCGTCGAGGCCGGTCCCGGACGCGTCCTCACCGGCCTCGTCGGCGCGATCCTCGGCGACCGCCCCCACACCGCCGTGGCCTGCGACGCCCCCGGCGAGGACGGTCTGGCACGGCTGCTGGCCGCCCTCGCCGAACTCGCCGCCGCCGGCGTCCCCGTGGACCCGCTGCCCCTCTTCGCGGGCCGCGACGCCCGCCCCCTCACCGCCTCCGGGACCGCCGCGGGCACCGCGACGGGCCGGGCGGGCGCGCCCGGCTGGATCGTGAACGGGCACCTCGTCCGCACCGCCGACGGCGGGTACCCGACCAACGCGCTGCGCCCCGCCCAGCGCGTCCCAGGAGGAACGATGAGCGACCGTCCGCGCGGCTCGGAGGCCGCGGTGCTGGAGTACCTGCGCGCGGGCCGCGAGCTGATCGCCGCCCAGCGCGAGGTGATCCTCCGCCACCTCGGCGCGTCGGGCGAGCCCTCGCCCGCGGCCCCCGCCGTGACCGCCTCGCCCATCCCCGCTCCCCGCGCCGTCCTCGCGGGCGAGACCCTGCCGCCCCGAACCCCGTCCGCGCAGGACCCGGCCGACCCCGGCTCCGGCTCTGACTCTGGAGTGGCGGCGTCGGTGCCTGCCGGATCGCTGTCCCGGGACGTCCACGCCGACGTCCTCGCCGTGATCAGCGCCCGGACCGGCTACCCCGAGAACATGCTGGGCAGCGACCTCCAGCTGGAGGCCGACCTCTCGATCGACTCCATCAAGCGCACCGTCATCATCGGCGACCTGGCCGACCGCGTCGGCCTCGCGGCGGACGGCCGTCCCGACGACGCCCTCATCGAGCAGCTCTCCCGCCTCACCACCATCGGCGAGATCGTCACCTGGCTCCGCGCCCGCCTGGCCATTCAGGACGCACCGGACGCTTCCGACGCTTCCGACGCGCCTGACCCTGACGCGGATCGCACCTCGTCCGGCGTCTACCAAGCCCCCGTCCGCATCCCGCCGCAGACCACCCCGAGGCCCGGCCAGCCCGCCGCCCACGTGGGAACCTCCGCCCTCTCCGGCGGCCCCGTCCACGAGACCGTCGCACAGGACGAGCCCGCCCAGCCGGTCGGCGACGTCCCCATCTACGACACGCTCACCACCCAGCCCCAGTTCACCCAGCCCGTACAGGACGTCCAGCCCCAGCCCAACCCGCCGATCCCTGAAATGCACTCCGCGCCGACCGTCTCACCCGCGCACGAGGCTTCGCACGCGTCGAAGACTCAGACCGTGCCCGATGGCACGTACACGCAGGACAGCGCCGACGCACCGGCAGCGCCGGAGATGCACTCCGCGCCGATCGAGCCTGTGACGGTCGAGCGGTCCGTGCCGGACGTCTCGTCCGCTGAAGGCGAGACCCGCACGCATGACCCTTCGCTAGATGCAGGGTACGAGCCCGCGCAGGAGGACGGGACCGCCTCGGCGGCGCCGTCCGCCCAAGGCGGTGCCGACCCGTTGGGCGGTCCTTCCGCGCACGGGCGGACAGCGGAGGTGGAGATTCCCGTGCCGGGCGGAGAGCAGACGCCGGGGAAGCACGCCGCGCAGGATGCTCCGCGCGGTGCGGAAGGTGCTGCGCGCGGGGCGGAGGCCCGGAGCGTGCAAGGCGGTGTGTCCGCGCGGGAGGGGGTGTCTCTCCCGGAGGTGTCGCCTACGCAGGGTGGCCGTGACGCTCTGGGTGGAGCGTCTGCGGCGGGTGGTTTGACTGGTGAGGGCAGGGCTCGCACGCCCGAGGTTTCTCGCGGGGTGGAGGGGCCGTCCACGCGGCCGGGGGCGTCTGCCGGGGTGGCGTTGCCGTCGTCGGGTCGGGCGGCTGTGCGGGGACGGATCGTGGACGTGCCGCTCCCCGCGCAGGACGTCGGGCCGGCGCCGGAGGGTGCGGTCGCGCCTTCCGTCCCGGGTGAGGTGGACGAGTCGGGTGCGCAGGACACCTTGTCCACGCAGGAGGTCGTGCCGGTCGAGGACGCGACGACCACGCGGGACGAGGGTCCGGGTGACGCGTCGCGGGCGGGGAAGCACTCTGCGCCGGGTGGTTCGGACGTTGAAGGGCGGCCGGGGCAGGGCGCCGGGGCCGTCCAGGAGGGGGCGCTGCAGGCGCAGGCGTCCGGCTTCGTGCTGGGTGCGCCGTCGCGGCCCGGGAAGCACTCCGCGCCGGGTGGCGGGTTCAGGCAGGTGGACGGCGGCGCGGCGGGTGCTGCGGCGTTCGGGCTCGGGGTGAACGGTGCGCGGACGTCGCCGAAGGACGTCGCGTCCGTGATCGCTGAGGGGGCGCGGCGGCTCGGGGAGACCGGGGGCGCGCTGCGGCGGCCCAGCGATGTGCGGGGGGTGCCGGACGGCGCGCTCGACGGCGGGATCGTCCGGCAGGTGGTGCGGCTCTGCCGGCTGGACGCGCTGCCGGTGCCGGGGGAGGCGGGGACGGCGTTCGCCGAGCGGCGGTTCCTCATCGTGGACGACGGGTGCGGTGTCGCGCTGGAGCTGGGGGACCTGCTGGAGCGGCACGGCGCGACGGTGCGGACGCCGATGGACGTGGACGGGGAGTGCGACGGGCTGATCCACCTGGCGGCGCTGAGGCCGGGGGCGACGGCGGTGCTGCCCGGGGTGTACGAGGGGATCCGGCGGGCGCTGCTCGGCGGGCTGCGGTGGCTGGTCGTCGCGAGCGGGGCGGGCGGGACGTTCGGGCTGCGGTACGACGGGGGCGGGGTCGGCGACCCGACGCCGGGGGCGGGGCTGCGGGGGATGGCGCGCACGGTCGCGCAGGAGTACCCCGAGGTCCTCGTCCGGGCCGTGGACGTCGACACGAAGGACACGCCGCGGGCGATCGCGCAGCGGATCATGGCGGAGCTGCTGACCGCGGAGACGCCGGTGTCGATCGGGCACGAGGGGCATCTGCGGCGGAGCCTGACGGTGGTGCCGGCGGAGCTGTCCGGGACGGCGGCGGTGCCGGGGCTCGGGCCCGACGGGGTGGTGCTGCTGACCGGGGGCGCCCGCGGGATCACCGCGCGGGCGGCGCTGGCGTTCGCGCGGACGAGCGGCTGCCACGTCGAGGTCGTGGGGCGGACGCCGGAGCCGGGCGGGGCTCCGGCGTTCCCGGACGCGGCGGACGAGGCGGGGCTGCGCCGGGCGCTGGTCGCGCAGGGCGGGCGGGCGCCCGCGGAGATCGAGGCGACGATCCGGCTGATCATGGCGGAGCGGGAGATCGTCCGGAACCTGGAGGCGCTGCGGGGGGTCGCGGCGTCGGTCCGGTACCACGCGGTGGACGTACGGGACGCGCGGGCCGTCCGGGACGTGGTGGAGGGCGTGTACCGGCGGCACGGGCGGCTGGACGGGGTCGTCCACGGGGCGGGGCTCGTCGAGGACCGGCTCGTGCGGGACAAGGGGCCCGAGTCGTTCGCGCGGGTGTACCGGACGAAGGTGGACGGCGCGTGCGCGCTGGCGGCGGCGGTCCGTCCGGACGTGGGGTTCTTCGTGGTGTTCGGGAGCGTGGCGGGCGTGCACGGGAACCGGGGGCAGGTCGACTACGCGTCCGCGAACGACGCGTGCGACACGCTCGCGCACGTGTGGCGGACGCGGCTGCGGGGGCGGGTGCTCGTCGCGGACTGGGGGCCGTGGGCGGGCGGCGGGATGGTGTCGCCGGAGCTGGCGCGCGAGTACGCGCGGCGCGGGATCGGGCTGATCGATCCGGACGCGGGCGTGGCGGCGCTGCTGCGGGAGATCGCGCACGGGACGGAGACGCAGGTCGTGTTCACGGGGACGGTCCGGTGACCGACGCCCGGGAGCCGATCGCGATCGTCGGCGCCGGGGCGGTGTTCCCGGGCGCCGGGTCGGCGGCGGAGCTGTGGCGCAACGTCCTGGCGGGGTTCGACGCGATCACCGAGGTGCCGGCGGGGCGCTGGGATCCCGCGCTGTACTACGATCCCGACGCCTACGGGCGGGCGCCGGAGAGCGACCGGTTCTACTGCCGGCGCGGCGGGTTCGTGGACGAGCTGGCGCTGTTCGACCCGGCGCGGTTCGGGATCATGCCGGCGGCGGTGCGGGGCATGGAGCCGGACCATCTGCTGGCGCTGCGGACGGCGGCGGAGGCGATCGCGGACGCGGGCGGCGAGGAGCGGCTGCCGGACCGGGCCCGGGTGGGCGTGGTGATCGGGCGGGGCGGCTACATCACGCCGGGCGTCGCCCGGTTCGACCAGCGGGTCACCGCGTCCCACCAGGTGGTGGGGGTGCTGGCGGAGCTGGTGCCGGAGCTCGGGCGGGACCGGCTGGAGGAGATCCGCCGCGCGTTCTGCGAGCGGCTCGGCCCGGACGGCCCGGACGCGTCGATCGGGCTGGTGCCGAGCTTCGCGGCGGCGCGGATCGCGAACCGGTTCGATCTGCGCGGTCCCGCGTACACGCTGGACGCGGCGTGCGCGTCGTCGCTGCTGGCGGTGGAGCACGCGGTGCGGGCGCTGCGGGGCGGGCAGGCGGACGCGATGCTGGCGGGGGCCGTCCACCATGCCCATCATGTGACGGTCTGGAGCGTGTTCAGCCAGTTGCGGGCGCTGAGCCCGAGCGAGACGATCCGGCCGTTCGACCGGGCGGCGGACGGGACGCTCCTCGGCGAGGGCACCGGCGTCGTCCTGCTGAAGCGGCTGTCGGACGCGGAGCGGGCGGGCGACCGGATCCACGCGCTCGTCGTCGGCGCGGGGTCGTCGAGCGACGGCCGCGCGGCGAGCATCATGAACCCGCTGGTGGACGGGCAGGTCCTCGCGGTCGAGCGGGCCTGGCGGGACGCGGGCCTCGACCCGCGGGAGCCGGGCGCGGTGGGCCTGGTCGAGGCGCACGGGACGGCGACGCCGGCGGGGGACGAGGCGGAGCTGGCGACGCTGCGGCGGGTCCTCGGGACCGAGGGGCCGCCGGTCGGGCTCGGCACGGTCAAGTCGATGATCGGGCACGCGATGCCCGCGGCGGGGATCGCGGGGCTGGTCAAGGCGGCGTTCGCGGTGCGCGACGGCGTCCTGCCGCCGACGCTGCACGTGGACGACCCGCATCCGGCGCTGGACGGGGGGCGGCTGCGGCCGGTGCGGGAGGCGGCCGAGTGGGAGCGTCCGGTGGGGGCGCCGCGGCGGGCGGTCGTGAACGCGTTCGGGTTCGGCGGCGCGAACGCGCACGTGATCCTTGAGGAGCCACCGTCCGCGCCCGCGCGCCGGCGCGCGGCGGGACGCAGGGTGGTGTCCTCCGAGGTCCGGGACGTTCCGGCGGATCCGGAGGAGGGCGTGCTGAGGCTGGCGGCGCGGACGACCGACGAGCTCGCGGCCCTCCTGGAGGCCGCGGACGACGCGCTCATGGCGCAGGTGTCGCGGGACGCGCCGGACCTCCCGTGCCGCCTCGCGATCGTCGGGCCGACGCCCCGGCGGCTGGACCTCGCACGGGCGGTGGTGCAGCGCGGCACGCCGTGGCGGGGGCGCAGCGACCTGTGGTTCGCGCCGCGCCCGCTGCTGGCCGGGGGCGGGCGGCTGGCGTTCCTGTTCCCCGGGTTCGAGCCCGCCTTCGACCCGCGCGTGGACGACGTCGCCGAGCACCTCGGGACGCCCGGGTTCGTCCCGGCGGAGCGCGGCGGTCTCGTCGGCCACGCCGCGGACGTGATCGGGGTCGGCCGGCTGCTGGCGGCGGCGCTCGCCGGGTTCGGCGTCGAACCGGACGTGGTGGCCGGGCACAGCCTGGGCGAGTGGACCGCGATGATCGTCGCGGGGATGTACGACGCGGACGTCGTCGACTCCTTCATCCAGGCGATCGCCGAGGACGACCTGAACGCCCCCGACGCGGTGTACGCGGCGCTCGGCTGCGGCGCCGACCGGGCGCAGGAGGCGGCGGGGGCGCGGTCGGGCGTGTTCGTCAGCCACGACAACTGCCCCCACCAGTCGGTGATCTGCGGGCCGCCGGACGAGGTCAGGGACATCCTGGCCCGGCTCGCGTCCGAGGGGGTGCTCGGCGCGGAGCTGCCGTTCCGGACGGGCTTCCACACGCCGCTGGCGGAGGCGTTCCGGGAGCAGGTGCAGCGCTCGTTCGAGGCGCTGCCGCTGCGGGAGGCCCGCGTGCCGCTGTGGTCGGCGACGACGGTGGGCCCGTTCCCGGAGACGCCGGAGGGGATCCGCGAGCTCGTCGTCCGGCACCTGCTGGAGCCGGTGCGGTTCAGCGAGCTGATCGAGGAGCTGTACGGCGCGGCGCACGTGCGGGCGTTCGTCCAGGTCGGGCCGGGCAGCCTCACCGGGTTCGTCGGCGACCGGCTCGGCGGCCGGGAGCATCTGGCGATGGCGGTCAACGTGCCGAAGCGGGCCGGGATGGCGCAGCTCCGCCGCGTCGTGGCCGCGCTGTGGGCCGAGGGGTACGGGGCGTCCGCGCCCGCCCCCGAGCCGGCCGGCGGGATCCGCCTCGAACTCGGCACGCCGCTGGTCACGCTGGACGGCGCCGTGCCGCCCCTGGACCTCGCCGGGACGTCCGGCATCCCGTCCCTGCCCACGGACGATCCCGTTCTGGCGGAGCTGGAGGCGCTGCTGAACGACGCCGCGTCCGGCGCGCAGACCGTCCTGGAGGCGCTCGGAAGCGGAGGGGCACCGGTCGCGGAGTCGCACGCCGACCCGGCCGACCCCGCCGCGCCCGCCCGGGACGCCGGGGACGCCGCGCCGGTCGCCGCCGAGCTGGTCGTCTCCCGCGCGTTCTCGCTCGACGCGATGCCGTTCCTCGCCGACCACTGCGTGTTCCCGCAGCCCGCCGGCTGGGCGGACCTGTCGGACCGCTTCCCCGTCGTGCCCCTCGCCACGCTGCTGGAGGTGATGGCCGGCACCGCCCGCGAGCTGCTGCCCGACATGGTCGTCGTGGGCTTCGAGAACGTCCGCGCCATCCGGTGGGTCGTGGCGGCGCCGCCGGTCACCGCCGACCTGCACGCCCACGTCGTCGAGGACGCCCCGGGACGGGCGGGCCCGCGCAGGGTGAAGGTCGTCATCCCCGGCCACACCGACGCGACGGTCCTGCTGGACACGGGCTACCCGGCGCCGCCTCCGCCGGACACCACCGCGTTGACGGGGGAGGGGCCGCCGGTCGTCACGGCCGACCGCCTGTACGAGGAGCGCTGGATGTTCCATGGGCCGCTCTTCCGCGGCGTCACCGAACTCACGGCGCTCGCGGAGGACGGTGTCCGCGCCGTCCTGACCGTGTTGCCGACGCCGGGGGCGGTCCTGGACAGCGCCGGTCAGCTCTGCGGGCACTGGATCCAGGTGTACGGCGAGAACAACCAGACGGTGTTCCCCGTCGGGATCGAACGGGTCTCGCTGTACGGGCCCTTGCCCGCCGCGGGGGAGCGTCTCCAGACGACCGTCTGGAACCAGTCGCTGACCGACACCACCATGCGCGCCTCCGTCCAGATGCTCCGCTCCGACGGGACGGTGTGGGGACGCGTGGACGGATGGACGATGCACCGCTTCTACACCGACGAGTCCATCTGGCGGATGAAGTTCACGCCGGAGCTGTCGGGGACGGGCGAGCCCCAGGAGGGCGGCTGGTGCCTCGCCCGCAGGCGGTGGGAGGGCACGGCGTCCCGCGACCTCCTCATGCGGATGTACCTGTGCGCGGCCGAGCGCGCCGACTACGAGGCGCTCCCGTCGTTCGCGCAGGGGCCGTGGCTGCTCGGCCGGATCGCCGCCAAGGACGCCGTCCGCGACCACCTGTGGCGGCGCGGGCACGGGCCCCTGTTCCCGGCGGAGCTCGCGATCCGGGACGACGCGGCGGGGCGGCCCGTGGTCAGCGGCCCGTTCGACGAGCCGCCGGTGGTCTCGATCGGCTGCGACGCCGAGCTGGGCGTCGCGCTGGTCCGCCCCGCGGGCGAGGTCGCGGGCATCGGCCTCGCGGTGGTGGACGAGCGGGGCGAGGCACGCGTCCGCGCGGCCAAGCAGGCGGTCCTCCAGGCCATGCCGCCGGGGCTGCGGCGCCCCGAGCTGGTGGTGTCCGCCGCAGGCCCCGACCGGCTGCTGGTCGCCGCGAACGGAACGGTCACCAGCGTGGAGACCCGCCGCGCGGACGGCCACGTGATCGCCTGGACGACCGCGTCCGGCGGCACCGACAGGGAGGAGAGCACAACATGAGCGATGTCATGGCGGAGGTCGTCCTGATGCTGACCGAGGTGGTCGGAGAGGACTTCCTCCTCGACGTGGAGGTCGGGCCCGCCACCACGTTCGGGGACGACCTCGCCCTGGAGAGCATCGAGTTCGTCGCGCTCGTGGACCGGCTGCGCGGCCACTACGGCGACCGGGTCGACTTCCCCCGGTTCATCGCCGCGCTGGACCTCGACCAGATCATGAACCTGACCGTCGGGGACGTGGTCGGGCACATCGAGTCCGCGATCCGAGAGGAGGCCCATGCCTGAGGTCACCGCGCGCGGCGTCCGCTTCCACGTCCAGACGATGGACCCGGTCGGGCACGCCCCCGCCGCGGACCTCCGGGACGGCGCCGGCCCCGGGCGCCGCGCCGCGCAGGGCCCGCCCGTCGTGGTGTTCGTCCACGGGCTCGTCATCGACAACCTGTCGAGCTTCTACTACACGCTCGCCGGGCCCGTCGCCGCCGCCGGGGCGCGGTCCGTCCTGTACGACCTGCGCGGGCACGGCCGGACCGAGCGGCCGTCCGCCGGATACGGGGCCGCCGAGGCGGTCCGCGACCTGTTCGCCGTCCTCGACGCACTCGGGCACCGCGGGCCGGTGCACCTCGTCGCGAACAGCTGGGGCGGCGTCGTCGCGCTGAACGCCGCGCTGGCCCGCCCGTCCCGCGTCGCGGGCCTCGTGCTGATCGAGGCGTACGGCCCGTCGGAGCGCCCCGGCGCGTGGATCGAGGACCTCCTCAACACGCTCGGCCGCTCGGCGCTGCTCCTGGAGCACGAGCGCGTCGCCGAGCGGTACCGCGCCCTCGGCTGGCGGCGCGGCGCGCGGATGGCCGCGACCGCCGACGCCCTCATCAACGGGACCAGCCTGCTCGACGACCTCGCCGTCGCCGAACCGGTCGGCCCCGCCGCCCTCGCGTCCGTCGCCTGCCCCGTCCTCGCCGTCTACGGGCAGCACTCGGACGTCATGGACGCCGGGCGGCTGCTGCTGCGCACCGTCCCCGGCTGCACCCTGCACGTGATGGCGGGCTACGCCCACACCGTGCTCCGCGAGGGGACGGCCGAACTCCTGGAGGTCCTCTTGCCGTGGCTGGCCCACCACGCCGGCACCCGCGTGCCCGTCGCGGGAGGTGCGCGATGAGCGCCCGCCGCGTGCACGTCCCGTCCCTGCTCGGCGCCCCCGGCATCCCGCGCGCCGAGACGCCGCGGCGGCGGTTCCTGTTCGCCGTCCCGCCGCTCACCGGGCACGTCAACCCGACCGTCGCGGTCGCCGCCGAGCTCGTCCGCCGCGGCCACACCGTCGCCTGGACGGGCCACCGCGCCACCCTCGAACCCCTGCTGCGGCCCGGCTCCCGCATCTTCTCCGCGATGGACGGCGAGCTCGCGGCGCGGCTGCCCGCGATCGGCGAGAGCCGCCGGTCCCTGCGCGGCCTCGCCGCGTTCCGCCACCTGTGGGACGAGTTCGTCGTCCCGCTCGGGCACGCGATGATGCCCGGCGTCGAGACGGCCCTCGACCGGTTCCGCCCCGACGTGGTCATCGGGGACCAGCTCGTCCTCGCCGCCCCGGTCGCCGCGCGGCTCCGGGGGCTCCCGTGGGCCACGTCCGCGACGACGTCCGCCGAGTTCACCCGCCCCCTCGCCGGGATGCCGAAGGTGGAGGAGTGGGTGCGCGAGCGCATCGGCGACTTCCAGCTCGACCACGGCATCGACGACCTCATCGACCTGCGCTTCTCCGACCACCTCGTGCTGGTCTTCTCGACCGGCGCGCTGGTCGGCGACACCTCGTTCTTCCCCGGCCACTTCGCGTTCGTCGGCCCCGCGCTCGGCCGCCCCGCCGGCGGCGCGTTCCCGTGGGAGTGGCTGGACGGGCGGCCCGCCGTCCTCGTCTCGCTCGGCACCCTCAACGGCTCGTCCGGCGACCGCTTCTACCGGGTCGCGCTGGACGCCGTCCGCGGCATGGACGTGCAGGCCGTCGTCGTCGCGCCGCCCGGCATGCTCGCCGACCCGCCGCCGAACGTGCTCGTCCGCCCGCACGTCCCGCAGCTCAGGCTGCTGGAGCGGCTGTCCGCGGTCGTCTGCCACGGCGGCCACAACACCGTGTGCGAGTCGCTGTCGCACGGGCTGCCGCTGGCGTCCAGAAAATCGAGCCGGACGCCCCGCTCGCCGGTCTCGGGATCGGTCGCCAGGGCGATCGGGAGCGGCGCCAGCCGCAGGTGCG
>NZ_CAACUY010000222.1 GCF_900659615.1 Actinomadura fibrosa
CCGCGCCGGTCGGGGCCGCGCCGCCCATGGGGGCCGTGCCGCCCATCGGAGCCGCGCCGGACGAGCCGCCGCTCGGTGAGGAGCCGCCGGGCGAGCCGCCGTCGCCGCCGGAGCCCATGGAGGGGGAGCCGCCGCCGAAGCTGGACGGGCTGCCGCCGAAGCCGCCACCGGACGAGGAGTCACCACCCGCGGACGCCAGGGACGCGCCTCCGCCGGACGAGTGCGAGCCTCCGCCGCCGTCTCCGAGCAGGTTCGCGATGCGGTTGCCTCCGCCGGACGAGTGCGAGCCGCCGCCGTCCGAGCCGCCGCCGGAGGAGCTTCCGCCCCCAGAGGAGTGCGAACCGCCGCCGGAGGACGACCCGCCAGAGGAATGGGAGCCGCCACCGTCCGAGCCGCCGCCGGAGGAGCTCCCGCCCCCGGTGGAATGCGAGCCTCCGCCAGAGGACGAGCCGCCCGAAGAGTGCGAACCGCCGCCACCCGACGAACCGCCGTCGCCCCCGCCTCCGCCGTCGCCTCCACCCGTGCTCGGGCCGGAACCGGGTTCGCCACCCACCGTCGGGCCCGGGCCGCCCACCGTCGGGCCCGGGGGCGGGGAGCCGCCCGGGTCAACGGACGGGGTCGGGACGTTGAACTCCTGGAGCCCGCCCTTGCCGCCGCCGACCGCGCCGCCGAACGCGCCGGACGTGGCGCCCTTGGCGATGGCGTCCCAGGTCAGGGGGTCGCCGTGGACCGCGGCCGTGGCGACCGTGCCGGCCGCGCCGCTGATCGCCTCGGACACGCCCTCGCGGGCCATGCCCTTGAACATGCTGCCGAGCGCGGTGTCGGCCGGGCCGCCGACGCCGGGGATCTTGCCGATGCCGTGGCCGACGCCGCCGGAGATGGCGCCGCCGATGGCGCCGTCCAGGGTGGCCGAGCCGGTCTTCTTCCAGTCGACGCCGTCGCGGTTGCCCTGCGCGATCTGGACGCCCTGGACGAGGAGGTCGAGGCCGCCGCCCTGGAGCGCGCCGAACGCGGCGCCCTTGAGGACGGCGCCGAGGAAGCGCTGACCGAGGCGCTCCATGAGCTCTTTGAAGATGGTCCTGGCCGTGACCTGGGCGGCGGCCTCCACGCCCGGGATGGCGGCCGTGGACGCGCCGAACGTCTCGAACGCCGCCGCGATCAGGAAGGCGATCTCGATCGCCGTCACGATCAGCAGGGCGATGAACATGTACTTGGCGTACTCGATGTCGAGCGCGCCGGCGTCGAGGGTCTCGGCGAGCTGCCCGCAGGCCTCGGCGAGCTTGACCAGCATCTGCGGGTCGGTGTCGGTCCACTGGTCGAAGTTCTGCTTGAACTTCTCGGCGGCGCCGCTGTCGAGCGTGCTCATCACGTTCGAGGCGGTGCCGCGGAGCTGGCCGATCAGCTCATTGACGTCGGTGCCCGCGTCGCGCCAGGCGTCCGCGCAGCGGCGCATGGCCGTCTCGTCGCCCTCGGGCCAGTCGGAACCGACGATCCAGGACAGCCACTTGACCTCATCTGGGATTTCGAGACCCACGGATCAGCTCACTTCAGCCGGGAGGCGTCCTCGGCCGCCTTGTAGGTATCGGCCATCTGGTCGACGCCCTTCTTGATGCCGTCCAGGCCCTTGACGAACTGCGGGAACATCTTCAGGACGTTCGCGCTCGGCTCGCCGTAGCCCTCCTCGAACTTCTTGCCGGTCTCGTCCTGGCCCCAGCACTTGCCCTCGGCGGCGAGGGCGCTGTCCAGCCGCTGGAAGATGCCGTTGAGAGCGGTGGCGCCGTCGTGGAAGCCCTTGCCCGCGCGCTTGAGGGCCTCGGTGTCGACTTCCAGGTAGTTGTCGGCGGTCATCGGGGCAGGATCCCGAGCCGCTCGCGGACGGCCTCGATGTCGTCGGGCCGCTCGGGCAGCAGCTTGCCGAGGTCGAAGCCGGCCTCGGCGGCGCCCTCGGGCGCGAGGCCCTGCATCGCGGTGCGCATCTGCTCGGCGACCTGGCCGGACGCGTCCTTGGACGCCTCCATGATCGCCTCGGCGAGCTCCTCGGAGCCGAGCTTGCGGTACACGCGGGGGTCGAGTTCGAGGCTCGTCAGCCGGCCCTGCCGGTCGACCTTCACCTTCACGAGGCCGTCGGCGGCCTCCGCCTCGGCCTCGATGGTCTCAAGGCGGGCCTGCATCTCCTGGATCTGCTGGCGCTTCTCCTGGTACGTCCTCAGGAGATCATCGATATGCGCCTGCCACTCAGCGCGCACGGGAACCCCTCTGTTCGTCGGGAGCTGATCGAGCCCGCGACCGCGCACGATCACAGACACAGGGATTGATCATTTATATGGCTTTTAGGTGTCCTTTGGCAACCCATTCCGCTATATCCACGGCGGGTGGGTTCCGTCACCTACGGTGTGGAACACTTCGGAAGGCCGTGAACGGCCCAGGCCGCGCGGCCGCGACGGAACGGCAGGAGGGTGCGGCGAACGATGCGCAGGAGACCGAGTATCTGTGACGCCTGCGTGCGTCTTCAGCAGCGGGCCAATCCCGACGCGAAGACGTCCATGGACACCTGGATCCCGTACTGCGACGCGTTCCCCGAGCGCGTCCCGTCCGAGATCTACGTGGGCGGGTTCGACCACAGGCAGCCTTTCGAGGGCGACGGCGGGATCCGGTTCGAGCAGCGGCCCGGCGGCGAGCGCGCCCTCGCCGCGTACGAGTCCTCGCTCGCCCGGCGGCAGCAGCGCGCCGAGCGCGACCAGAAGTCCTGAGCACCCGCGCCGAGGGCTCCGAGCCCGAGCGCTGAGCGCCCTCCCTCGCGGCGGACCGTGAGTCGAAGGGCCGACTGCCGGCCGCGCCGGGCTCCGAGGCCATGAGCCGAGTGTCCGGCGGGGACGGGGGAGTGTCCGTCCGCCCATCGTCCCCGCCGTTCATCGCCGCCGTGGCCGCCACCGTGGGTCGCCGCTGTGGGCGCGCCGGTCGCCGTCAGCTCGTGAAGAGCATCGTGTTGGTGATCTCGACGCCGAGCTCGCCGGCGGTGGCGAACACCGAGCCGGTGCGGCCGCCGGTCGGGCCGCCGTTCGACCAGTACGACTGCGCGTAGACGACGTTCGAGCCGTGCGTCCAGGTGCGCGTCCAGTAGGCGGGGTCGGAGCGGGGCTGCGGGAGCCCGCTGGCGTCGGACGGGGTGAGCAGCTTCGGCCAGCCGCTCTGCGTCGTCACGTTGCTGATGCTGCTCGCCGCGGACGGGCTCGCGAACTTCGCGATCGAGATGACCGTCATGATCTGCTTCGACGGGCTCGCGTACACCGCCGAGTACATGCTCCCGATGCACGGGTGCGTGCGCAGCGCCGACAGCAGCTTCGTGTTGGCGCGGGTGATGCAGGACTCCGTGCGGGTGCCGGCGCGGGTGAACGTGTTGCCCTTCGCCGTCTCGATCGTCGCCGACAGCAGGCTCGTCGGGTCCGAGGTCGTCCCGCCGGTGGACGTCGTCGGCGTCGGCTCGACGGACGGCGGCGTGTACGGCGAGCGGGTCGTGTAGGTCGGGAAGGCCACCGAGCCGCGGTCGTCGCCGTCGTCGCGCAGCACGACGAAGGCGAGGACGCCCACGACGGCGAGCACACCGACCACGCCGATGATCAGCAGCGGGACGAGCGGGCCTCCGCCGCCGCGCCTGGGCGGGGGCGGGAAGACGGGGCCGCCGGGCAGTGGCGCACCCGGTAACGGGGGGCCGGGCAGGGGCGGGCGCGGCCCGCCCACCGGTGCCGCCGGCGGTGCCGGAGGCGGGGCGGCAGGCGCGGCCGGCGGCGGGAATCCCGGCTGGCCAGGTGGCTGACCGGGCCATTCAGGGGGGTTCATGATCGCTCCGGGCGGTTTCCATGCGGGGTGCCGATGAGGTCCGGCAAGAGTAGCGGGGAGGTCGTGGTGATTTCAGGGGATATTGCCTGTTCGTCGCCGTCTGTGCCGGTGAGCCCGGTGAGCGGCGGACCGTCCGAGCCGCGTCCTAGGGTGGGGGGAGGCGGCTCTCCCGCCGTCCGCGGTGCGTGATGCGACGCGTGTCTCGTAGGCTTGCCGGGGAGAGGGGAGGCAGGTGTCCGACTCGAGCTGGCAGCAGGCCGTGCTGCGCGACATAGGCGTTTCCCGGCGGGGATTCCAGGTGCTCGACGCGACGCCTTCCGGCGCCGACCAGGGAGGCTGGGGCGCCGAGGCGCCGCCCCGGCCCACGTCCGACCGCCCGCCCGCCCCGGCCCCCGCGCACCCCACCCCGGACACGTCGCCCCGCCCGTCTCCAGCGCCATCCGTAAACACCCCCGCGCCGTCCGCGAACGCCCCTTCGCCCGCCAACGCGCCCGCGAACGCCCCCGCGCCGGTCAACGCCCCCGCGCCCCCCGTGAACGCCCCCGCGCCCGCGTCGCCGGCGAACGCTCCCTCGCAGGTCAACGCCCCCGCGCCCGCAAACGCCCCCGCGCCCGCAAACGCGTCCGCGTCCGCGAACCCGTCTCAGCCCCTGAGCCCACCCGCGCCTCTAAGCGCGTCCCAGCCCGCGCACTCGCCCGCGCCCGTGAGCTCGGCTGCGCCCGCGGATCCCTCCGCCTACGCGAACCCGTCCGCCTCCTCGCCTTCCTCCGGTTTCGCCGATCCGTCGGCTTCCGCGAACCCGTCTACTTCCGCGCCCTCCTCCGGTTTCGCTGACCCGTCCGCTTCCGCGAATCCATCCGCTTCCGCGTCGCCCTCTGGCTTCGCTGACCCCTCCACCTCTGCGCCTTCCTCTGGCTTCGTTGACCCTTCTGCATCGGCGGATCCCTCTGCGTCGGGCGGCGTGCCCGCTTCCGGCGACCCGGCCGTTCCGGGGCCCGCTGACGTGTCGGGGGCGCCGGTGTTTCCGCCGTCCGCCCAGGCTGCGCAGGTTGCGGCTGCCGATGCCGCGGCGTCGGTGTGGGCTGCGGAGGCGCCTACCGAGCAGTCCGCGGCGCAGCGGGCGGCGGCCGAGCGGGCGGCGGCGCAGGAGGCCCTCGTGCAGGAGGCGGCGGCGCAGGAGGCGGCGGCGCAGCAGGTCGTGGCTCAGCAGGCCGCCGCGCAGCAGGCCGCTCAGCAGGCGGCCGTCCCGCAGTCTCCGGACGCGTCCGGCTTTCCGCAGCCGCCCGACGTGCCGGCCGAGCCGCAGACGGTCAATCCGCTGGTCACGTCCGACTTCGACTGGGAGGTGGCGGTCAACCCCGTGCTCGGCGCGGTGCCGCCGGCCGCCGGATCGGGTGGGCAGCCCTCCGCGCAGGGGACGCAGGGCGGCGGTTCGGAGCGGTCCGGCGGATACGCGGCGGCTCCGGTGCCGCCGTCGCCCGTGCAGCCGGTCGCGCCCGAGCAGGGGCCCGGCGGGGCGATCCCGGCCGAGGACCTCGTCCGCAAGAACCAGCACGGCGACGCGCTCGGACGCCGGATGGCCCGGGGTGTGGGCCGGGCGGTGGGCGGCGGGGCCCGGCAGGCCAGGGAGCTCGCCGCGTTCGCCGATCTGATGCGGTCGTCGGTGCCGAGCAGCAGGCAGATCGCCATCGCCAGCGTCCGCGGCGGCGCGGGGAAGACGACGATGGCCGCGCTCGTGGCGACGGAGCTGGCCCGGCACCGCGCCGACCGGGTGCTGGCGGCGGACGCCGACGCCGAGCTGGGCTCGCTGCCGCTGCGCCTCGGCGTCCGCTCGCAGCTCTCGCTGTTCGACCTGGTCGCGCACAACCCGCACTCGTTCGAGGACGCGGCGCGGTTCCTGTCGCGCACCCCGGAGGGCCTGTTCGTGCTGTCGTCCACGCGGGGCGGGCGCATCGCCGGGGAGTTCACCCTGGAGACGTTCGAGAGCGCCCTCGGCATGGTCAGCCGGTACGTGGCCGCCACGGTCGTCGACTGCGGCGCGGGCATCCTGACCGAGCTGAACCGCGGGGTGATCGCGTCCTCGCACGGGCTGGTGCTCGTGACGCCCGGCACGGTCGACGGTGCGCTGAGCGCGCGCGGGGCGCTGGAGTGGTTCGCCGCGAACAACCAGCAGGCGCTGCTGCCCCGGACGGTCATCGCGATGGTGTCGCACGCCCCGCAGGTGGGCGCCGACCTGGGGCGGGCCCAGCAGATGCTGACCGCGTGGGGGCTGCCCGTCGTGTCCGTCCCGTACGACCGGCACCTGGCCACCGGCAGCTCGCTGGACATGAACAGGATCTCCGCCGCCGCCCGGTCCGCGGTCCTCCGCGTGGTGCACGAGGTCTTCTCGCGCTCGCTCTCCGCCGGGGCGGGCCGATGAGCAGCGACCTGGTCGCGCTGGTGCGCCGCCGCCCGGACGTGCACGCCGTCGCCGACGGCATGATCGCCATGGGGGAGCCGCTGGAGCTGCGCGGCGGCGAGCCCGAGCCGACCCGGCTGTACGACGCCGAGGGACGGCTGCTCGTCTCGATCGAGGACGCCGTGCAGGTGTCGGTGCAGGGCGAGATCGGGCGGCTGCTGGGCCCCGAGTTCGCGGCGCGGGTCGTCGCGCCCGTCTGGTGGGTGGACGTCCGGGCCGTCGCGGACGTGCCCGACGCGCTGCGGGTCGCGCGGAAGTTCGCCGACTCGCTCGTGCACTGGCTCGGCGGGGTCGTCTATCCCGACGGTGCGAGCGAGGCGCCCGCCCGGAGCTGGAGGGCGCCGGAGGCGGCGGGCAATCCCGGGACGACGGGCGGTCCGGGCATGACGGGCGGGCCCGGTATGACGGGTGGTCCGGGCATGACGGGCGCTCCTCAGGGTGGTGCGCCGGGTGCCGCTCCCGGTGCCCAGGGAACTGCCGACGGCGCCGCCTATCACGGCGGGGTCATCGGCGGTTGAGCCATTCCCGTGGCCCTTCCCCGGCCATTCTTTGCGCTATACACGGCCATTCTGGGAGTGTCTCGCGAGGCTCTTCCGGGGGCGCCGCTGATCGATCAAGGAGAAAGGGCCGCGGTCACGGCCAGTCGCGGGTGAGGTCGAGGTCCCACGGGACGAGGTTCCAGGGGCTGCGCGGGTCGGCGGCCAGCCGGTCGACGAGGCGCTCGTACTCGGCCTGCGCGTCGCCGCCGCCGGACCACAGCAGCCGGCCCTGGAGGTAGCAGGTCGCCATGTCCCGCCAGGACGTGTACCGGCGCTGGACGTCCAGCGCCAGCGGCAGCATGCGCTCCCAGCAGTACTCCTCGGTGAGCCAGCCGGCCATGTGGCCCCACCGGTAGAGCATCAGCGCGCGGCTGTAGTCCCAGATCAGGAACCGGCCGACGTTGGCGCGCAGCGCCGGGTCGGCCAGCGCCTCCAGCCGGTGCGCCTCCTCGGCGGCGTGGTCGCGGTCGTTGAACAGCCGGTGCAGGAACTGGCCGAGCTCGGCGCCCTCCTCGCTGGCGTCCGCGCCGGCCTCGTCGCGCAGCAGCGGCGGGACGAGCCGGGCGTACACCGGGCCCGCGTCGCCGTAGCGGACCCGGACCAGCTCGATCAGCCGCTCGACGAACGGCGGCTCCAGCCGGTCGGCGGCGATGAGCCCGTCGACCTCGCGGAGCAGCGCGGTGTACTCGGCCAGCGCGGCGGGCGGGCGGGCGGCGAGGTCGGCGTCCCGCGCGAAGTCGGCGCGGTGCCCGTCCTGGACGAGCCAGTTGACGGCGCCGAGGAGCTGTTCGAGGTCGTAGACGCCCCAGGGTTCGCGGAGCAGCTCGTGGGCGGTGCGGCGGTCGTCGGCGGCGTGCTCGCCGGCGCCGGTGCCGAGCCGGTCGAGCCGGAACCCGTTGATCGCGCCGTAGGGGGCGCCCGCGCCGATGATCCACCGCTGTACCGGGGTCAGGGCGCCGCCGTGGGCGAGGACGCGGGGCAGGTCGGGCGCGGAGATCAGCTCCCACAGCAGCCGCTGGAACTCGGCGGCCTGCCGCGCCTCGCTCCGGAAGAACCCGGCGAGCTGCGTGCGCAGCGCGGGGTGCCGGACGCACAGGCGGCGGAAGAACCGGCCGTTCTTCCACACGAGGTGCTCGGGGCGCAGGTCGCCGAACGGGATCCGGGTGCGGCGGTGGACGAGCGTCCGCTCCCCGAACCGCAGTTCGATGTCGGGCCACAGCGCGGGGAGCGGGGTGAAGCGCAGCAGCAGGACGTAGCCGATGACCAGGACGAGCAGCGCGGCGCCCGGTGCGAGCAGCCACCGCGCCTCGTCCTGGAGGCCGGTGAGCGACAGGACCGCGCCGGACAGCAGCAGGCCGACGCCGGCGGCGCCGAAGGCCACGAACCAGCCGGCCGCGAGGACCAGGGACCCGTCGACGCGGAGGACGGCCTCGTCGCCGTCGAACTCCAGCATCCCTTCGGAGAGCGTCCCCTCGACGGCCCGCTCGAGCGCGTCGAGCTGGCCGGCCTGATCCATGGGCAGGACCGTACCCCATCCCTTATGCAGAGATCATCCGTCCAAGGGGTCGTCTGCCGTGGCGAGGGCGTCGAAGGCCGCTATCGCCAGCCATGTCCCGTCCGGGAGTTCCGTGACGATGCCATGGGACAGGAGGTCGAGCGCGCGGACCGGGTCCGGCTCGTCGGAGAGGCCGAACCCGGCGACGGCGATGCAGAACGCCGCGTCCACCGATTCAGGCGGCCAGGACGGGCGGAGCGGCGGCGGTCGCCGGGGCGCAGGGCTCCTCGGTGCGCGTCTCTCCGGCGCGGACCTCCTCGTCCACGAGCCTCTTCATCGGCTCGGCCGCGACACCGTTGCCGGCCAGGGCCGCGGCGGCGAGGGCGGCGACGAGGATGACGGCGCCGAGCCAGGCCATGGTCTCGACGGGGACGGTGTAGGCGCCGACCGTCCGGACGGCGCATTCGGCCAGGAGGGTGCCGCCCCACAGCACGCTGAACCGCCGCTCCAGGGTTCGGAAGCGGGCCGAGCCGGCGCGCAGCCGGGCCCACGCGGCGGTGCGGGCGGCGTCGCCCCGGGTGATGAACGGTTCGAGGCCGGCGGTCATCAGCGGACGGGGGCCGAGCGCCGACAGCAGGACGGTCAGCCCGATGACGCTGCTGACCCCCGAGTCCTTGGCGATCATGAGGCGGGGGTCGCCGGTGACGAAGCTCAGCGCGATCCCGGCGAGGTTCACCGCGAGCATCAGCCCGGCGAGCCCGTTGACCGAGCGTCTCAGCGCGGCGGCGGCGACCGTCCGCACGGCGGGGATCACGCTGCCGAGGACCAGCGAGGTCATGAGGTCCAGGCCGAGGCCCTCGTGGGCGAGGTAGTAGATCCCCAACGGGACGGCCACGTCCACCAGCAGCGGGCGCAGTGCCTTGACCAGGTGGTTCCCCTGCGGGGCGGTGCCGTGCGCTTCCGTCGTCATTCCGATCCCTTGTCTCTCGTTCGGCTGCGTCACCAGCTTCGCGGAGAGGGGGCGGCGCCCGGCAGAGCCGTCCGTCCGGGATCGGGCAGTACGAATGTCACGGTCGGGGAGCGGACGCGGAGCGGCCTCAGGCGGACGAGAGGTGCTGCATCAGCAGGCTGTGCCGCTGCCAGCCGTCCGGGGAGCGGCCGTCGCCGAGGGGGAACAGGGTGAGGGGGCTGCGCGGCGGGCCGACGGGCTGGCCGGGGATGCCGCTCGGCCCGGCGACGGTGCCCGCGACGGCGAGCGCGACGGGGGCGGGCGCGCCGGTCCAGCGGGGCTCGGTGGTGAGGTCGGCGCGGCCGGGGGTGAGCTGCACGAACAGGGACGCGACCGGCTGCTCGGCGGCGAGCGCGCCCACGAGGGACGGCAGGTGCTGGAGGGGCGGCGGGTCCGCGGGGGCGTAGCCGATGGTGACGGTGGTGACCTCGGCGGTGCCGCCGGCCTCGGTGGTGCTGAAGTCGCAGATGGCCTGCGCGGGGCGGGGGCCGTCGCCGACGACGATGAGCCGGGCCGTGGAGCGGCCGCGCGCGTACTCGGCGAGCCGGTCGGGGCGCCAGGGGTGCTCCAGCGGCTCGGCGGGGCCGAGCCCGGCGGGGAGCTTGCCGGTGAGGAGCTGGAGGAGGCGCTCGACCGGGCCGGCGAGGTAGCCGTCGGCGGCGTGCCGCGTGCGGTAGACGAGGGTGAGCTGCGAGCCGATCGGCGCGGTGGGCCGGGTCGTGAACCCGGGGGCGTAGTCGCGCGCCTCGGGGACGGGGACGAACGTCGCGCCGCTCCACCTCAGCGGCCGTCCGGTGAGCCCCTCGTAGTAGCCGTCGCTGTTGCGGACGACCCACTGGACCTCGGCGCCCGCGGCGGCGGTGCGCAGCGGCAGGGAGAGCCGGGAGTCGAGCGGGGTGACCAGCTGGAGGGTGCGGCCGCTGCCGGCGCACTCGCCGACGATCCTGGCCAGCCAGGCGCTCAGCGGCACGACCGGGCGGTCCTGCAGCACGACCATGGCCTGGTCGGTCAGCGCGTCTACGGTGCTCATCTTCATCCGAGTCTAGTCACCCGCGGAGGACGGTCCGGAGCCCGGACGGCCCGGCCCCGACGACTTTGCCGTGACTCCGGTGGCCCCTGTCCTCTCTGTGCTGAAATGTTACGGATGCAGCGAGCCGTCGCGCCGTCCCCGGTCTACTACGCGGACGCCCCCTCCCCGCCGGAACCGCCGGCCAGGGGGCGTCTCTGGCGGGTGCTCGGGTGGGTGTCGATCGGGCTGTCGGTGCTGCTGGTCGCGGGCAGCCTCACCGCCTACGGCCTCTGGCGGCGGCTCGACGGGCAGATCGACCGCGAGAACGTGGACGACAAGCTGGGCGCGAACCGGCCCGCGAAGCTGAACAACTCGATGAACATCCTGCTGATGGGCTCCGACAGCCGCGCCGGGGAGAACGCCCGCTACGGCACGGAGGCCGGGCAGCGCTCCGACACCACGATCCTGCTGCACATCTCGCCCGGCGGCGAGCATGCGATCGGCGTCAGCTTCCCGCGCGACTCGATGGTGAGCATCCCGTCCTGCAAGCGGGCGAACGGCACCAGCACCCCCGCCCAGTTCGGAATGATCAACGCGGCGTTCTCCACCGCCGGCCCGGCCTGCACCTGGAAGACCATCGAGGCGCTCACCAAGATCCACATCGACCACTACGTCGAGGTGGACTTCGCCGGGTTCAAACGGGTCGTGGACGCGCTCGGCGGCGTCGAGATCTGCGTGCCGCGCCGCATCGACGACCCCAAGGCCGAGCTGCACCTGCGGGCCGGGCGGCAGATCGTCCACGGCGACCAGGCCCTCGGCTACGTCCGCACCCGGTACGTCCTCGGCGACGGCTCCGACCTCGACCGCATCAAGCGGCAGCAGACGTTCATGGCCTCGGTCGTCAAGAAGGCCACCGACAGGGGCATGCTCACCGACCCCGGGCGCACCTTCTCCTTCCTCTCCGCCGCCACCAAGTCGATCAAGGCGGACGACCGGTTCACGCTGTCGGTGATGCAGAAGCTCGCGGGCGGCCTCCAGGGGATGAGCGCGGGCAAGGTCCGCTTCGTGACCGTCCCGGTGGAGCCGTACCCGCAGGACAGGAACCGCGTCCAGTTCAACCAGGCGCAGGCGGAGCCGCTGTTCGCCGCGATCCGCGAGGACAACGCGCCGCCGGAGGGCGCGCCCGCGCCCGTCCCGGCGCAGCAGAACGGCACCGGGGTCCAGCCCGTCCCGCCCGCGCAGGTCAGGCTCGCCGTCTACAACGCCTCCGGGGCGGACGGGCTCGGCCAGCGGACCGCCGACCAGCTCGCCGACCGCGGCTTCCAGGTCGTCAGGGTCGCCACCCGCAAGGGCAGGCCGTTCGCGCGCACCCAGATCCTCTACGGCAGGGGCGCCGAGCGGCAGGCCGCGCGGACGGCGATCGCCGTGCCCGGGCACACGCCGCGGCCCTGGTCCGGGGCCCGCCCCGGCTACGTCTACCTCGTCATCGGCAAGGAGGGCGCGGCGCTGCGCACGCTGCCGGCCGCCGTGCCGAAAGTGGCCGGGGAGATCCGCGCCGACCAGGACGTCTGCGGCAGGGCCTAGCCGCGTCCCGGACGTTTCCTCGATGGCTCCCGTGCCGCACGGGTATCTTGGCGGCGCGCAACCATCAGTCCGACCAAAGCGTCACATGTAAGACGACATCGCCGACCAGCCTCCCCCTGACGACTCCGCCCCCCACCCCCGCCCACCGGAGCCGCTCCCCGCTTCGGGCTCCCGCCGGGCGCGTCCCCCGGAACGGATCGCATGCTGCCCGAACGCTTCACCCTCCTGATGACCGTCTACGGCGGTGATCGGGAGGAGTACGTCCGGGAGGCGTTCCGGAGCGCGGTGCACGAGCAGACGCTCCGCCCCGACCAGGTCGTGCTCGTCCAGGACGGCCCGGTCGCCCCCGGCCTTGAGGCCTGCCTGCGGGACCTCGTCGAGGACAGCCCCGTCGAGGTGACCTTCGTCCGGCTGGACGCCAACCGCGGCCTCGGCCCCGCGCTCGACGCCGGGCTCCAGGCCGCCCGCCACGACATCGTCGCGCGGATGGACGCCGACGACATCGCCATGCCGCACCGCTTCGCCGAGCAGGTCCCGCTCGTCCGGGACGGCGCGGACCTCGTCGGCGCGGGCCTGCTGGAGTTCGGCACCGACATCACCGACATCGTCGGCCGCCGCACCCCGCCCGCGGACCCCACCGACATCGCCCGCTACTCGCGGCTGCACGACCCGTTCAACCATCCGACGGTCGTCTACCGGCGCAGCGCCGTCATCGCCGCGGGCGGCTACGGCGACCTCCCGCTGATGGAGGACTACTGGCTGTTCGTCCGGATGATCGCGGGCGGCGCGCGGATCGCGAACGTCGCCGAGCCGCTGGTGTACTACCGGGTCGGCGACGGCGCCTACGAGCGGCGCGGCGGCCGCGACCTGCTGCGCTCGGAGCTGCGGCTCCAGCGCGAGATGCGCCGCGAGCGGTTCATCTCGGCGCCGCAGTACTGGCGGAACGTCGTCGTCCGGGGCGGCTACCGGTTCGTCCCTACCGCGATCCGGCGGCCCTTCTACCGGATGATCGTGGCACCGTACGGGGCGCGGCGGAACCGGTCGCGCCGCACGGCGGCCACGCCTGCGACGCCCGCGCTGCCCGCGCCGACCGCGCTGGGGACGGCGAGCACGGCGGCGCCCGGCGTCCCGATCCCCGGGAACGAGCCCTACGTCCCGCGCCACGCCCGCCCGGCGGTGCCCTACGTGCCGCAGGAGGCGCCGCCGCAACCCCTGCCGGGCACCCTGCCGCCCGCCCCGGTGGCACCGCCGCACCCCGTCCACCCGTCCGGGCCGCTCGCCCCGGGCGAGGCCCCTCCGAGCGGACGCTCGCGCCCCTCCTACTAGGGCGCACCTGGGCGCCACACAGCAGGGCGGCCGACTCCGAGACCTGCTCTACGGGACCGGGCGGGTCCAGAGGACGGGCTGGTCGTCGTTCGCGTCCGTGCTGCGCCCCACGCCGAGCAGCGTGCCCTTGAACGCGGCGAGCCCGGTGACCCGCTGGTCGCCGTCGCCGCCGAGGCCCGTGCCGCCGGGCGTCGCGGCGGTCCAGGACGCGCCGTCCGCCGAGGTGAGCGACACGACGTCCGCCGCCCCGGCCGTCCCGGACGCGCACGTGGCGGCGAACCCCTTCGGCGTCGCCGTCAACGCCGTCACGGTCAGCTTGGCGGTACCGCCCGCACCGCCCGCACCGCTGAGCCCGGACGCCTGCCGCCAGGTCTTCCCGCCGTCGGCCGACACGTAGGCGAGCCAGACCAGGCCCTGCGGCGTCGCCGCGATGCCCGCGGCGGCCAGCGTGTTCCCGCGCACGGCGACGTGCGTCAGGTGGGCCTCGGTCACGCCGGTGCCGGTCGGCAGCGGCAGTTGCTGGAGCGTCCACTTCCTGCCGTCGGACGAGCTCCACACGGAGGGGTGGTTGCCCTTGGCGTCGCGGCTGCCGCCCACGGCGACGTAGCCGAAGGAGCCGCCCACGACGTCCAGCATCCAGCGGGCCGCGCCCGGCCTGCCCTCCAGTTCCCGCTGCCCGGCGCTCGTGCCGCGCTCCCACTCCTTGAGGTCCGGCGACGTCCAGGCGGCGGCCGAGGCGCCTTCGGTGCCGACGACCACGTACCCGGCCGGGCCTGCGGCGGCCGCGTTCGTCGCCGGGATCCCGCTGCGGGTCGGCCGGAACGCGGCCGCGGAGTCGGCGGCCTGCCAGGTGGCCCCGTCCGCCGAGGTCACGACGAGCGGGCGGCGCGGCGCGGCCTGGTCGTAGCCGACCGCGAGCCAGCCGTCCTTCCCGGCCGCCACGTCGGCGAGCTGCTGCGGGCCGGGCCGGGTGAACGCCGCGCCGAGGCCCTGCGCGGGCTTCCACGCCGAGCCCCGCCGTCCGCGTGATCCGCGCCGGGGAAGGCCCGGTCACCCGCTCGGAGCAGGCCGACTACGCGGCCACGCT
>NZ_CAACUY010000223.1 GCF_900659615.1 Actinomadura fibrosa
CGGGGTCGCCGTCTGGCAGGGCGTCCGCGCCAACCGGCTGCGGCCGCGGGCGGTCACCGACCTCGGCCGCCGCGAGGTCCGCAGCGCCTACGTCGGCGCGTCCCGCCTGCGTGAGGCGGCGCTCCGGAGGCTCGGCGCCGCCGGCGGCCTCTCCGACGCCGAGTCCCTGTTCGGCCTGCTCGGCGATCGCGCGGAACATGTGCGGCTGGCCGCGGTGGACGGTCTGGGCGCCTTCTTCGGACGGTTCGACGGGGGCCCGCGAGAGCGCCTGGAGCGATGGCATGCCGGCCGGGTCCCCGGGCGGCCAGTGCCGCCCACCGCGAACGATCCGGCCCTCCGCGACCTGGCGGACCGGACGGCGGAGCGCCTGACGCGCATGCTCAGGAGCGACCCCGCGCATCGCGACACGTATCACAACGCGCTGTGGCACATCCCGGAGGTGCGTCGCCTGCTACCGGCACTGCTCGACGATCCGCAGGGGCCGGTGCGCGCCACCGCGTTCCATCTCGGCGAGCGGTGGGGCGTCGTCGACTTCGCCCGCCGGCTAGAGCTCCTGGAGGATCCGCACCCTCACGTCCGCCAGGGCGCGGCGCTCGCCTTCATGCAACTGGTCCGAAGCGGGGACCTGACGGCGGCGGAGCGAAAGACCCTCCGCTCGCACCTCGAACGGCGACACGACGACCCCGACCGCTACGTCACCGTGTGGACGGCACAGGCGCTGACCCAACTCAAGACCTAAGGTCCATCCGAAGGGGCATGACGTCCTTGCGCCGCACGCCGCGCACGACGGACCGCATGCCACGGCGACCGGTAAGGGGCGCCGGGCTCGGTGATCTCGTCCCGTAGGGTCGGTACCGTGGGGTCGATGGAGAGCGCCGTCGTCGTCGGAGCGGGTCCGAACGGGCTGGCGGCCGGGGTCGCGCTGGCCGAGCGGGGCGTCCGGGTCACCGTGCTGGAGGCCGCCGGCACGATCGGCGGCGGCACGCGCAGCGGCGAGCTCACCGTGCCGGGGCTGGTCCACGACCACTGCTCGGGCTTCCATCCGATGGGCGTCGCGTCGCCGTTCCTGCGCACGCTCGACCTGGAGCGCCACGGCCTGACGTGGCGGTACCCCGAGATCGACCTCGCCCATCCCCTCGAAGGCGGCCGCGCCGCCGCGATGACCCGCTCGCTTCCCGAGACCGCCGCGGGACTCGGAGCGGACGGCCCCGCCTGGACGCGCCTGTTCGGCCCGCTGACCGCCGCCTTCGACGAGGTCGCCGCCGAGGTGATGCGCCCCGTCGTCCACCTGCCCCGGCACCCGGTCTCCCTGGCGAGGTTCGGGACCCGCGCGCTGCTGCCCGCGACCCTCGTGGCCCGCCGCTGGCGCACCGACGCGGCACGCGCGCTGTTCGGCGGCGTCGCCGCGCACGGCTTCCATCCCCTGGACCGTCCGACCACCGCCGCCATCGGGCTGATGCTGATCGCGGCAGGCCACCGGTACGGCTGGCCCGTCGCCGAAGGCGGCTCCCAGGCGATCACACGCGCGCTGGCCGCCCTCCTCACCAAGCACGGCGGCGCCATCGAGACCGGCGTGACCGTCCGCTCCTTGGACGACCTGCCCCCGGCGGACGCCGTGCTCCTGGATTTGACCCCCGCCGCCGTGGTCGCCCTCGCCGGTGACCGGCTGCCCCAGCACGTCCGTCGCGCCTACCTGCGCTACCGGCACGCGCCCGGCGCCTTCAAGCTCGACCTGGCCGTCGAGGGCGGCGTCCCCTGGGCCGACCCGCACAGCGGACGCGCCGGGACCGTCCATCTCGGCGGGACGCTGGAGGAGATGGCGCGGGCCGAGCGGGACACCAACCGCGGCCGGATGCCCGAGCGCCCGTTCGTCCTGGTCGGGCAGCAGTACCTCGCCGACCCGACCCGGTCGCGCGGCGACGTGCATCCCATCTACATCTACGCGCACGTGCCGCACGGATACGACGGTGACGCGACCGAGCCCATCCTCCGCCAGCTCGAACGCTTCGCGCCCGGCGTCCGCGACCGCATCATCGCGACGGCCGCGACCCGCGCCGACGCCTGGAGCGACTACAACGCCAACTACGTCGGCGGCGACATCATCAACGGCGCGAACACCGCCCTCCAGGTCGCGCTGCGCCCCCGGATCGCCCCCGACCCGTACCGGACCGGGATCCCGGGCGTCTACCTGTGCTCCGCCGCCGCTCCCCCCGGCGCCGGTGTGCACGGCATGAGCGGCTACAACGCCGCCCGCTCCGCCCTCCGCGCGTCGAGAGGACGTGCCGCCCGCGGTTAGGACGCCTTGTGGCGCTGGTAGTGCCGCGCGACGCGGACGCGGTTGCCGCAGCGGGCTGCCGAGCACCAGCGGCGGCGCGGATGGGCGGGGAGGAACAGCATCACGCAGTCGTCCGCCTCGCACTCGCGGATCCGCGCGGCGGCCGGGTCGGCGAGCAGATCCGCCGTCGCCTCGGCGAGCGCCGCCGCGAGCCGCGTCCCGGCCGGACCGCCGCGCCGCCGCGTCACGGTCACGGCCCCACCGTCCCAGGCGAGCTCGGCGATGGCGGGCGCCGCACGCTGAGCCCGGTTGAGGACGTCCAGGTCGTCCGGCGAAGGGGCCTCACCTTCCCGGACGCGGCCGATCGCATGGGCAGCC
The DNA here is from genome assembly GCF_900659615.1 of Actinomadura fibrosa. Taxonomy (GTDB): domain Bacteria; phylum Actinomycetota; class Actinomycetes; order Streptosporangiales; family Streptosporangiaceae; genus Spirillospora; species Spirillospora fibrosa. The sequence goes on from NZ_CAACUY010000223.1 coordinate 2,654, forward strand.
CCGTCCCGCACGGCGCGCACGGCGGCGAGATCCTCGTCCGTGGCACCGGCGGCGAGGTCGCCGGCCTCGGGCACCCGGTCGACCTGGAGACCGGCCCAGACCCGCAGATCGTCAGGTGTGACCAGCAGGTCGCCGTCGGCCGCCCGGGTGTTGACCAGATCCAGCGCCACCGGCTCCCCGACCAGGAACGTCGCGTCGCTCACCAGCTAATGCTACGTCGCCCCGAGGGCACGTTAGCCACCCTCCGCGGGCGGTGCGGTCAGTCCCGAACCTTGATCTTCTTCATGGTGGGCTGGGAGATGACGCGGGCGACGCCGGGGATGCCGATGAGCTTCTCGAACTGGAAGGCCTCGTAGGCGGCGTAGTCGGCGACGAGGACGCGCAGGTAGTAGTCGGGGGTGCCGAACATGCGGCGGAACTCGACGACCTCCTCGTAGCCGCCGATCGCGGCCTCCAGCCCTTCGAGGGTCTTGAGGTCGCTGACGGAGACCTCGATGGAGACCATGACCTCCAGCCCGAGGCCGGCCGCCGCCGGGTCCACGCGGGCCCGGTACCCGGTGATGATCCCGGCCTCCTCCAGCCGCTTCACCCGGCGCAGGCACGGCGGGGGCGTGAGCCCCACCCGCCTGGCCAGCTCGACGTTCGTCAGGCGGCCGTCCTGCTGGAGGTGGAACAAAATGGCGCGGTCGATCCGATCGAGATCCCTTTCATTGCGCATGAGCTGATTCTAGGATCATTACTCGAAACCATATAAGGCGGAAATCTCCCTAGAATTTCCCGTATGGCAACGCAGCATGACGAGCGCGCCGCCCCGGTTCCGTGCGCCCTCACGCCCCGGGAAGAGCGGCGCTCGGACCTCGTGGACGCGCTGAGGGACTCCGCGTCCGTGGGGTTGGGCGCGTTCCCGATGGGCGTCGCCTTCGGGGTGCTGGTCGTGCACTCGGGTCTCGAATGGTGGTGGGCGAGCACGTTCTCGGGCGTCATCTTCGCGGGCTCGCTGGAGTTCCTGTTCCTCGGGCTGGTCCTCGCCGCGGCCCCGCTCGCGTCCATCGCGGTCACGGCGTTCGCGGTCAACGTCCGGCACGTCTTCTACGCGCTGTCGTTCCCGCTGCACCGCGTCCGCGGGCGCCTCGGCAAGGCCTACAGCACGTTCGCGCTGACCGACGAGGCGTACGCGGTGACCGCCGGTGGAGCGGGCCGGACGTTCTCCAGCCGGCGCATCCTGGGGATCCAGGCGTTCGTCCACCTGTACTGGGCGGGCGGGGCCACGGCGGGCGCGCTGCTCGGCTCGGCCCTCCCCGCCGAGGTCAGGGGGCTGGAGTTCGCGGTGACGGCGCTGTTCACGGTCCTCGCCATCGACGCCGTCCGCGCCGGGCGGGACGTCCCGACGCCGGTCCTCGCCCTCGGGTGCGCGCTGGCCGGCAGGCTCGCCCTGCCCGGGCAGATGCTGCCGGCCGCGCTCGCCCTGTTCACCGCCTGCCTGCTGGCACGGTACGCCTGGACCCGATACACCCGGACGCCGTACGCGCGGACGCGGAGGGGCGGCGACCATGCCTGAGACCGGCTACCTGATCGCCGCCGTCGCCACCGCCGCCGCGGTCACCTGGGGGCTGCGCGCGCTGCCGTTCGCCGTCCTCGCGCCGCTGCGCGCCAGCCCGCTGATCGCCTACCTCTCCACCGCGATGCCCGCCGGGGTGCTGCTCATCCTCGCCGCCTACACCTTGCGCGACATCGATCCGGGGGTACCGGACCGGGCATGGCCGACCGTGCTGGCACTCGCCGTCACCGTGTCCGTCCATCTCTGGCGGCGCAACGGGATGCTGTCCGTCTCCGCCGGCACCGCCTTCCATGTCGTGCTGGTCAGCACCGTCTTCACCGGCTGACCAGCACGACGCGTCACTTCGGGAGCGGTCCGTTCACCTCCACCAGGGGAGGCGCGACGTAGCAGGAGCAGGGCGAGGTCGTGCCGACGGCCCAGATCGAGCCGCCGACGCGCGTGAGGCCCTCGACGGTGCCCTCGGCCTCCTCGCTCGTCCCGGTGACCCAGCGGCCGCCGGTCCAGTGCAGGAACAGCGGCCTGCTCGTCGTTCCGCCGTCGGTCATCCGGTACCCGGCGGCCCACACGCCGCCCCGGCCGTCCGTGGCCGCGGCGCTCAGCGAGGAGTCGGTCTGGGCGGGCTCGGGCAGGACGCGCCAGCGGACGCCGTCCCAGTGCAGGACGAACGGCCTCCCCTCGTGGTCGCCCACCGCCCACACGTCCTTGGCGGACACGGCGGTGACGCTCTGGAGCTGGGTGTTGCCGGACGGAAGGGTGACGGGGCTCCTCGTCCAGGCCCGGCCGTCCCAGTGCAGGACCAGCGCGACGTTGGTGTCCTTCTCGCCGTAATAGTAGCCGACCGCCCACACGTCCGACGCGGACACCGCCGCGACGCTCTGGAGCGTGTTGCTGAGGCGTCCCGGGCTCGGCGCGGGCACGCGCGACCAGCGGGTCCCGTCCCAGCGTTCGATGAGGGTGGCGGGGCCTGGGGCGTTCCAGTCGGAGAACAGGCCGACCGCCCACGCGTCGGTCGCGGAGACCGCGGCGACGTCGTTGAGCCGGTCGGCTCCCGGGTGGACGCCTTCGGGCGGCGCGGCGGGCGGCACCGCCGTCCACGCCGTGCCGTTCCAGTGCCGGATCACCGGTCCTTGCCCGGTGCTGTCGCCCACGGCCCAGACGTCGTTCGACGCCACGGCGCTGACGCCGTCCAGGCTGCCCGTGCCCGTCGGCGTGGCCGGCACCGGCACCGCCTTCCAGGACGAGCCGTCCCAGTGCTCGGCGACCGGGGTGGCGGTCTCGTACGGCGGCTGCCGCAGCCCCACCGCCCAGGCGTCGCCGCCTCCGAGCACGGCGACGTCGTTGAGCGTGCCCTCCTCCGCCGAGTGCGGCACCTTGCGCCAGTCCGGCGCGGCCCCGAGCGCGGCCGGTGCCGAGAAGAGCACCGCCCCCGCCGCCACGGCCACCGGAATCGCTAAACGCCGTGTGAATCGCACGTGAATTCCTCCCCCGTTTGGTCTCGGTCAGAGGAGGACGTCCCGGTGATCGCCGCGGTTGCCGTGATCGTCGCGGCCGGATCCGGCCGCGACGATCGGCGGGCGGTACGCGTCAGCGGCGCGCGCCCCGCGCGGCGGACGCGGCGGGACGGGGCACCAGGCAGCCGGAGCGGCCGTAGTCGAGGACGCTGCCGGGGGCGATGCAGGCGGCGAGGATGTAGGTCTCCTGCGCGTACCCGATGTTCGGCCGCACGGTCACGGCGCCGGACTGGTCGACCTCGCACGGGTTGTTGAGGGTGCAGCGGCCGCCGTCCTCGTTGATGGTGTTGTTGGCGCCGACGACCTGCCCGCTGGCGGCGTCGATGACGGGCGACCCCGAGGTGCCGCCGATGACCTGGCATTCGGACGTGTAGCGGAGCGAGTCCTTCCAGGTCCACTGGGACTCGCGGAGGCGGTAGGCGAAGCCGTCCAGGCGGCAGGAGTAGATCCGCCGCCAGTAGCCGGAGACGACGCGGATGTCGGTTCCCGCGGTCGGGTGCTGGAGCGACAGCCGCAGGGCGGGCGTGCCGTACGTCTGCTGGATGCGCGCGTAGGTGGTGTTGAGCCGGTACAGGGCCACGTCCGTGTCGGTCATGGTCGCGTACAGCATCGTGGACGCGCGGAGGGTGCCGAGCGTGCGCCGCCCGGTCGGGTCGAGCAGGCTGAAGGAGCGGCTGGACGCCCGGTTGGTGATCACCTGTCCGGCGGCGGGCTCGCCGCCCTCGTAGCAGTGGCCGTTGGTGAGCACGAGCGCCGGGTCGGTGTCGGCGGCGGTCGGGGTGCGGACGAGCGAGCCCGAGCAGTTGCTGAGGGCGACGATGCCGGTGAAGTCGACGGCGGTGATCGGCGGCGCGGGCGCGGCGGCAGCGGTCGCGGTTCCGGCGGTGGCGGTCACGGTCGCCGCGCCGAGGAATGCGGCGGCGATGATGCCGAGGAGGCGGCGGGGCATGGCGGGGTCCTTCCGGTCGGGTCGACGAGCGGTCGGGCCGGGGCGGGCGGGGCCGGCCGCGGGTCGCGCCGCCGGTCGCCCGCGCGGGCGGGGACGATGTGGCAGCGCGACGCTAGCCACGCAGCCCGCGTCCGAGAAGACCCGTTTTCACCGACCTGCGGTGACTCCGCCGATCAGGCACGCATTGCCAAGTCCCGCGCGGGGCCGGGCCGGCGCGAAGCCGGGCCGGCCCCGTCTCGTCACAGCGGCGTGATCTCCACCGGGACGGTGAGGACCCGGTCGGGGCCGAGGACGCGGACCGGGCCGTCCAGGGTGAAGGAGCCGTGCAGCGGCAGGTCCAGGCTGGAGCGGCCGACGGCGACCTCGATCAGTCCCGGCTCGACGATCCGCCGGAGGTCGGGGCCGGTGAACGAGGTGCGGTCCGCGTGGACGGTGAACGCGACGCGGGCCGCGGCGCCCGGCTCCAGCCGCACCCGGGCCCATCCGGCGAGCCAGCGCGCCGGGCGGACGACCGACGCGACCGGATCGGCCAGGTAGAGCTGGACGACCTCGGTGCCCGCGCGCTCCCCGACGTTGGTGACCACCGCGCTCACCGTGACCGTCCCGTCGGTGGCCGCCCGCTCGCCGACGCGGACGTCCGCGTAGTCGAACCGCGTCCAGGTCAGCCCGTGCCCGAACGGGAACGCCGGGGCGGGGTCGACCGCGCTCCACTCGTGCGGGCCGTCCATCCGCGAGCGCAGGTAGACGACGGGCGGGCCGGTGCCGCCGTGCGGCATGCTGATCGGCAGGCGTCCGGACGGCTCGGCGCGCCCGGACAGGATCCCGGCGAGCGCCGGTCCGCCCTCCTGGCCGGGGAAGAACGCCTGGACGATCGCGGCGGCCCGTCCCGCGATGCCCTCCATGGCGTAGGGGCGGCCCGCCAGCAGCACGACGACGGTGGGCGTGCCGGTGGCGAGCACGGCCTGGGCAAGCCGCGCCTGGCGTCCCGGCAGCGCGAGCGTCTCGGTGTCGGAGCCCTCCCCGGACGTGCCGCGGCCGAACAGCCCGGCGCGGTCGCCGAGCGCCAGCACGCACACGTCGGCGTCCCGCGCGGCCTCCACGGCGGCGTCGATGTCGGCGTCGTCCGGGACGAGCACGTCCCCGCCCGCCGCCACGCGGATCGCCGCGCCGGGCAGTTCGCCGCGCAGCGCGTCCGCGAGCGTGGGCATCTCCACGCCGAGCGGGAGATCGGGGTGGCTGCGGCCGACATGGCTCGGGAAGGTGTAGCAGCCGGTCATGGCGAAGGGGTCGGCGGCGAGCGGGCCGGTCACCGCGATCCGGGCTCCGGGGCGCAGCGGCAGCGTGCCGTCGTTGGCGAGCAGGACGATCGACTCCTCGGCCAGCCGCCGGGCGAGGGCCCGGTGCGCGGGCGGGTCGAAGTCCGGGGCGTCGTCGGCGGACGGGGCGGGCTCGGGCGGGCCGTCGAGGAGGCCGAGGCCGGCCTTGAGGGTGAGGACGCGGGACGCGGCGCGGTCCAGGAGGTCTTCCGGGACGGCGCCGCGCCGGACCTCGTCGATCAGCGGTTCGCCGTAGCAGCGGACGGTCGGCAGCTCCACGTCGATCCCGGCGCGCAGCGCGGACGCCGCCGCCTCGCCGCGGGACCCGGCGACGTTGTGGCGGCTCTGGAGGAACGAGACGCCGAAGTAGTCGGAGACGACGATGCCGGTGAAGCCCAGCTCGTCGCGCAGCAGGCCGGTGAGCAGCCGCGGGTCGGCGGCGGCGGGCATCCCGTCCACGTCGGTGTAGGAGTGCATGACCGAGCGGGCGCCGCCCTCGCGGAGCGCCATGACGAACGGTTCGACGATGACGTCGGCCAGCTCGCGCGGGCCGACGGGCGCGGGCGCCATGTTCCGGCCGGATCTGGACGCGGAGTAGCCCGCGAAGTGCTTGAGGGTCGCGACGATGCCGGAGCGCTCCAGCCCGCGCACGTAGGCCGTGCCGATGACGCCGACGAGCTGGGGATCCTCGCCGACGCACTCCTCCGTCCGCCCCCAGCGGGGGTCGCGGACGACGTCGAGGACGGGGGCGAGGCCCTGGTGGACCCCGGCGGCGCGCATGCTCGCCGCGATCGCGGCGGCCATCTCCTCGACCAGCTCGGGGTCGAAGGTCGCGCCCCAGGCGGGCGGGGACGGGAAGATGGTGGCGCCCCAGGTCATGAAGCCGTTGAGGCACTCCTCGTGCGCGATCGCGGGGAGCCCGAAGCGGTTGCCCTCGGCGACGCGCCGCTGGAGCGCGCGCAGCCGCGCGGCGCCCTCCGCGGCCGGGACGGGCGCGGTGCCGAACACGCGGGTGAGCTGGCCGAGCCCGTTCGGCAGGACGTCCTCCAGCGCGGGCGCGGTCTCGTGCGAGTCGTCCTCCATGGGCGCGACGGGGTCGCCGGGCGCGGCGGGGGTCGGCCAGAACCCGGCGAGCTGGCCCGCCTTCTCCTCGGTGGTCATCCGGGCCAGCAGGTCCGCGACGCGCTCGGCGGTGGGCAGGGCGGGGTCGCGCCAGGGCTCGGAAGCCGGTCCGGTCGGGGCGCCGGCTGCGGGGAGCGCTTCGGTCATCGGTCCTCCGGAGGGCAGGGCGGGGCGGTGGAGCCGCGCACGCGCAGTTCGGTGGCCAGCTCGACCCGGGGGGTGAGCGGCGGCCGGCCGTCGAGGAGCTGGAGCAGGGTGCGGGCGGCGACGCGGCCCATCTCCTCCAGCGGCTGCCGGACGGTGGTCAGCGGCGGCGAGAGCCACTCGCAGGTCGGCAGGTCGTCGAAGCCGACGACGCTGAGGTCCTCGGGGACGCGCAGCCCGGCGAGCCGCGCCGCCTGGTAGGCGCCCATGGCCTGCTGGTCGCTGCCCGCGAAGACGGCGGTGGGCGGGGACGGCAGCTCCAGCAGCTCGCGGGTGCGGGCGAAGCCGCCCTCGTGGTGGAAGTCGCCGTAGCGGACGAGGTCGCGGTCGACCTCGACGCCCGCGCGTTCGAGCGCGGACCGGTAGCCGTCCACCCGCGCCTGGGTGCACAGCATGTCGGCGGGCCCGCCGATCATCCCGATGCGGCGGTGCCCGAGGGCGAGGAGGTGCTCGGTGGCGGCGAGCCCGCCCGCCCAGTTGGTGGCGCCGACGCTGGCGATGTCGGTGTCGGGCAGGTTGACGGGGTCGACGAGGACGAGCGCGACCCCGGCGCGTTCGAGCTGCTCGCGCTGGCGGCGCGTCATCCGGGAGGTCACCAGGATGACGCCGTCGCTGTGGTGCAGCGCGGGCAGGTTCTGCCAGCTCGGCGGGCGCGCGTCGTCCTCGCGGACGAGCGAGACGACGACGCCGGTGCCGTGCTCGGCGCACTCGGCCTCGACGCCGCGCAGGATCTCCACGGCCCACGGGCTGTCGAGCCCGGCGAGCACGAGGTCGACCAGGCCGGAGCGGCGGGCGCGGCGGACGCCGCCGGGACCGGGGTAGTTGTGGGTGCGCAGCAGCGCCTCGACGCGCTCGCGGGTCGAGGCGGCCACGTCCGTCCGCCCGTTGAGGACCTTGGACACGGTGGCCTGCGAGACCCCCGCCTCGGCCGCGATGAGCGCGAGGGTCGGGCGGGACGGCCGGTCGGGCAGGTCGCCGGTGGCGCTGGCGGGCACGCTCGTTCCTTCCCGCCGCCGGGCCGCGCCCGGGGCGGTGCGGGGACGCGGACGGCGGCGCGGCCGCCCGCTCTCGTCGAGGGGGTCGGATCCGGTCCCGCCGGAGCGGCGGGAGACAACGGTTGCGAACAGTATCGCAATGTTTCGGTTCGTCCTAGCCCCCGGACGGCGCGACCGAGGCCGGGCGGAATTCGGGTCTTGACCGCCGACGGGCCGGTTCTTAGAGTTCCACGGCAACAGCGCATCGAAGGATTTCGAAACTTTTCGGAACTCGCCACGGCCCGCCCCGCGGCCCGGACCGTTCCCGGACCACCCCGGCCCGTCCCGACCCAGGAGGCCCTCATGGGCACCCCCCACCTGTCGCGCCGTTCGTTCCTCGCCACCGTCTCCGCGGGCGCCGCCGCGGCCACCGCCGGGCCCCTGCTGGCCGCCTGCGGCGGCGGCGGTTCCGGATCGGGCGGCAAGACCACCATCGAATGGTGGGACATCGCGACCACCGAGCCGTCCCAGTCGCTCTATCCGCAGATCATCAAGGCCTACCAGGCGGCGCACCCGGACGTGACCATCAAGATCACGAACCTGGAGAACGAGGCGTACAAGGCCAAGATGACCGCGGTCACGGCGTCCGGGAAACTGCCCGACATCTTCGTCACCTGGGGCGGCGGCGTGCTCAAGCAGCAGGTCGACGCCGGGCTCGTCGAGGACCTCACCGCCCGTTCGGCGTCCCTGGCCTCGGGGCTGATCCCGATCTCGTTGCAGGCCTACCAGTTCGGCGGGAAGACGTACGCGATCCCGCACGACATGGGCATGGTCGGGTTCTGGTACAACAAGCGGCTGTTCGCCAAGGCCGGGATCAAGGACGCGCCGCCGACCTGGGCGCGGCTGCTGGAGGACGTCCGCAAGCTCAAGGCGGCGGGGATCACCCCGATCGCCCTCGCGGGCAAGGAGAAGTGGCCCGCCCACTACTACTGGTCCTACCTCGCCCTGCGGATCGGCGGCACCCAGGCGCTCAAGCAGGCGGCCGCGTCCAACGACTTCTCCGCGCCCCCGTTCGTCGAGGCGGGCCGGCAGCTCAAGGCGCTCGCCGACCTCGCGCCGTTCCAGCAGGGCTACCAGGGCGCCGGCTACGACGCCCCGGGCGGCGAGGCGGCGACCATGGGCTCGGGACGCGCCGCCATGGAGCTGATGGGGCAGTGGGCGCCCAGCGTGCAGAAGGACGCCTCCGGCAAGGACCTGGGCGCCGACCTGGGCTTCTTCCCCTTCCCCGTCGTCGAGGGCGGCCCCGGGACCACCACCGACGTGTTCGGCGGCGGGAACGGCCACGCGCTCCGCAAGGGCGCCCCCGCGGCCGCGTACGACTTCCTGACCTTCCTCATCAACGCCGAGAACGAGCGCAAGCTGGTCTCGTCCGGCGGGTTCATGCCGGTCGTGAAGGGCGCCGAGAGCGCGATCGCCGACCCGAACCGCAAGCTCGTCGCGGAGACGCTCGCCAAAGCGACCGGCTTCCAGCTCTACCTGGACCAGGCGTTCCCCCCGGCGGTCGGCCAGGAGGTCAACGACAGCGTCACCGACCTCATCGCGGGCAAGAAGACACCCGAGCAGGTCGCCCAGGCGGTCACCAAGACGGCCAAGAGCCAATGACCCTGTCCGTCGAGACCGGCGACCGCCCGGTCGACTCCGCCCGCGCCCGGAACCGCCCCGGGCGCGGGCGGTACCGCGGCCGGGAGTCGGCCCGCCCGGCGCGGCGGATCCGGGACTGGGCGTCGGTCACCTGGTTCCTCGTCCCGGCGCTGCTGCTGTTCGCCCTGTTCGTCCTGGTCCCGATCGCCGTCGCGCTCTACACCAGCCTGTTCCGGTGGGGCGGCTTCGGGCCTCCGGAGGACTTCGTCGGGCTGGGCAACTACACCCGGCTGTTCGACGACCCGGTGTTCCGCGGCGACCTGTGGCGCGGGCTCTTCCTCGTCGTCCTGTCGATCGCCGTCCAGCTCCCGTTCGCGCTCGGCACGGCGGTGCTGCTCAACCAGCGCCTTCCCGGCCGGGCCGTCTACCGGACGCTGTTCTTCGCCCCCTACGTGCTGTCCGAGGTCGTCACCGGCGTGCTGTTCGGCATGATCTTCCTGCCGGGCGACGGCCTCGCCGACCACCTGCTGGACGGCGTCCCGGTCCTCGACGGGCTCGCGGGCCGGTGGTTCTCCGACCCGTCCACCGCGCTGCCCACCGTCTTCCTCGTCATGACGTGGAAGTACTTCGGCTTCCACATGATGCTCTACCTCGCCGGGCTGCAGAGCATCCCGTCCGAGGTGCTGGAGGCCGCCGCGATCGACGGCGCGGGCCCCTGGCGCCGCTTCCGGCACGTGACGCTGCCGCTGCTCGGGCCCACCCTGCGGATCAGCGTGTTCCTGTCCGTCATCGGGTCGATCCAGCTCTTCGACCTGGTCTGGGTCACCACGTCCGGCGGCCCCACCCACTCCTCGGAGACGATGGCCGTGACCATGTTCCAGTTCGGCTTCAAGCGGTACCAGGTCGGGTACGCCGGCGCGATCAGCGTGGTCATGTTCGCCGTCAGCCTGGTGTTCTCCCTGCTCTACCAGCGCTTCGCGCTGCGCCGCGACCTGCGCGGCGCCGTCACCTCGATGGGGGCGGGACGGTGAGCGGCGGCCGCGCCCTCCCCGGCCGCACCTCGCCCCGGCGCGCCCCCTCCGGACGCGCCTCCGCCGGTCCCGCCCTCGCCGGACGCACCACCGCGGGCGGCGTGCTCCGGCACGCGGCCGTCTGGGCCATCGGCGCGTTCGTCGCCGTCCCGCTGCTGTACGCGGTGATCTCGGGCTTCAAGACGACCGGCGACCTGACCGCGAACCCCTTCGGGCTCCCCTCGGACTGGCGGCCGTCGAACTACTCCGGCATCCTGTCGTCCGGCGCGTTCTGGCGGCAGATCGGCAACAGCGCGATGATCGCCGTGGGCACCGCGCTGCTCACCGTCGCCGCGTCCGCGCTGGCGGCGTTCGCGTTCGCCCGCTACGCCTTCCGGGGCCGCGAGGTCTTCTTCACCCTCTTCGCGATGGGCCTGATGTTCCCGTTCGCCGTCGCGGTGCTGCCGCTGTTCGTCCTGCTCAGGACCTTCGGGCTGCTCGACAACCCGCTCGGCGTGGTCCTCCCGCAGGCGGCGTTCGGGCTGCCCATGACGATCATCATCCTGCGCGGCTTCTTCCGGACGATCCCCGCCGAGCTGGAGGAGGCCGCCGTGATGGACGGCTGCGGGCGGTTCGGGTTCTTCTGGCGCATCCTGCTGCCGATGGCGCGGCCCGCCCTCGGCACGGTGTCCGTCCTCGCCATCGTGACGAGCTGGAACAACTTCTTCCTGCCGCTGCTGGTGTTCACCGACCCGAAGTGGCAGACGATCCCCGTCGGCGTCCAGCAGTTCCAGGGCCAGTACTCGACGGACTACGCGCTCGTCCTCGCCTACGTCGTGCTCGCGATGGTGCCCGCCCTCGCCTTCTACGCCGTCGCCGAGCGCCAGCTGATCGGCGGCCTGACCGCCGGCGCGACGAAGGGCTGACCCACCGGACGCGAAGATCTCCCCGAGACCGGGAATGGAACGCCCCCGGCGTGCGATATACCCCCTGCCCGTATATAGCGGGTAAGGGCCACGCCGGGAGGTACATCGATGTCCGAGCACGGGAGCGCACACGGCACGCACGAGCGAGCGGCCGCCGAGCACGGCGGGGCGAGCTGGACGATGGCCGCGCAAGCCACCCTGCACTGCCTGACCGGCTGCGCGATCGGCGAGGTCCTCGGCATGGTGATCGGCGTCGCGCTGGGACTGCACAACGCCGCGACCGTCGTGCTGTCGGTCGCGCTGGCCTTCGTGTTCGGGTACGGGCTGACGATGCGCGGCGTCCTGCGGGCCGGGGTAGGGCTGCGGGCGGCGCTCGGCGTGGCCCTCGCCGCGGACACCGTGTCGATCGCCGTCATGGAACTGCT